>NZ_JADEWV010000297.1 GCF_015207455.1 Microcoleus sp. LEGE 07076 | reverse complement strand
ACGACAGTCGCACTAAGGTGTCTGTATCCTCGGAGAATTTGGGTGCGACTTCTTCGACGAGGTATTGGCGCGATCGCACCTTGACAATTTGCCCAGTTTTTAGTTGCATTTTGCTACTGTACTTGCGATCGTTTTTTCTGTAAATATTTTTAATGATATTTTTCGGCTATCCCCAGCTCGCTTGCTGGTTTAATTGGGTCAATACTTCTGGCTCATAAACAAGTCAGGGGGAGCATCTTCAACATCAAAGAAGCGCAACCCTTTGTACGGAAAGTCCCCATCTGGGGGTAGGAATAAAAATTTGCTCCCGTTCGCCCGTCAAACTAACAGTCTTGGACGCACTAAGCGGGCGGTTTTGTAAAGGTTTGAGATTCTTCGCGCGCTGGGCGAGCGAATGACATAATGTGGAAGCGTGCGGCTAGGACTAAATAATTTCACTGTTGAACGGCTCACTTCAAGAGCCCAATCGCCTTGACAAGCTGTTCCGGCTGTACCTCCAAATAACGCTGGAGACTCGACAAATTTTTGTGTCCCGAAATCTCCATAATCACCCGCAGCGGCACCCCCGCATTGCTCAAATTAGTCAGCGCCGTCCGCCGCATCGAATGTGTTGAAGCCCCCTTAATTCTTACCCGCTTGCAAGCTTCTTTAAAAATCACATCCGATGCGGCGCGAGTCAAAGGCTTCGTATTGTCTCGCCCCGGAAACAAAAAACCCACATCTGGATTGTAAGCCTTTAAATACTTAGCCAGCATAGGATGGAGCGGCAGCGTTCGCGTTGCTGATTTCCCCTTTGTCGTCGCTTTCCGCAACGTGACTGACCCCCCAACAATGTCGTGAGTTGTTAAAGCTAACGCCTCTGAAATGCGGCAGGCGCAGTAAAAAGTTACAGCAAACAAAAGCCTGTCCCTTGCTGTAATAAAACCCCGGTCAAACAGTCGGTCAATTTCTGCGGGCGTCAAAATCTTAGCGCGCCCATTCCCAAGAACCTTCACGGCGCAGCCCTCAAAGGGTAAGTTCTTTCATTATTGGACGAAAGAGTCCTTTCGTCAAGTAGGCTAACTGGCTTCTATTCTTTGATGGCAAACCCAATCCGGCTCAATCGCTTTCGGGACAATCGGAGGCGCTTGTTGCAACTCACTTCCCGCTTATTGCTATTCAACTGACTCGAATTCTCGGGAAAGTTGATAATCGGCAAGGTAGCGCTCGCGTCTATGAGGTCTCTGAAGGTAACAGGTTCAAGGGCTGTCATAACAGCACGATCAAATATAAGTTGCGCTCGTAACGAGTAGAGTATAATATTTTTTGATTCAACTTGCAAGTTTTTTTCCTATTTTTGCTCCTCCTTAATAAAAAATTATGAATATTTGGGAAAAGAGCTTCCCTCACTCATGCAAAAAAAAATGCCATTGCAGCAAGCTAGCAAAAGCATTGTTATAAGTTTCGCAGGGTAAACGAGCGTGCTGGTTAATTGGTTGGTGAGCGAAACTTTTCGATCGCCACTCTTAACGCCGAGCGCGCACTTTTTGTTCAATAAATACAAGGCTAAGGCTCAATCCCTAAAGGCTAATCGACAAGTGTTAGACCTAGTACATAAGCGCAACAACCGCGTTTAAAACTATCTTCACATGGCAATGCACTCCCATTGCACGGAAAAAACCCCGCATAGCTTTTCTCCGAAAGCGGATTAAGCGCGGTCTGTATCGGTCTGGTACTGGTAAATTAATCAATGCCGATGTCGAACGTATTAAAGCTGATTTATTACCAAATATGCGCTCGCTCGCTCGCGCGAACCCTTGAGGTTAATCCTGCGATTGTTCATTTTTCCCTTCAGGACTAATCGTGCGCGTGCGATCGCTAGCTTGTTGGTGCTCAGTCTGGTACGACGAAGCCGCCTTGGTTAATAAATACGCCACCAGAGAACTCAGGGAACGCTGCTCGCTCTGGGCCCATACTTCCAACACTTGCTTGACTTCCTTGTCCAGGTAGGCAGTAATTACGTCTGCCTTTCTTCGGCTTGGCACTTTTATATCAATCTCTACTACTCCTGTCATCTTACCGCTTGCAAAGCTAAAAACAGTTTGTTACAGTAGATAGCAGTAAGTTACTGTAACAAACTGCTTGAAATCAAAGCCAGCATTACTGACTCACAATCAAAGCCAGCATTACTGACTCACAATCAGCTCCACTGGCTCCCAAAACAAAAAAGCTGGCCCGCGAAGACCAGCTCACATTAAATAAGTTAAGGACAATCTATCATGTTTCACTCATCCCCGGACACCAGTGTCGATGTGGAAACCGTCCAAACTCTTGACAGAGGTGCGTTCTCTTCCACGGACATCCCCAAAAGCCTCAAAAAATACCCCGACTCCAGTTCCACCAGTCCCGAAACCATTGTTGAACTAGAAAAACAAACCTCCGAAATCCGCACTAGCTACCGCACTGTCAGCGTTGCCCTATTCGAGTTCGGGGACAAACTGCTGGCACTCAAAGAAAAAGTCAAAAAAGCTCGATTGAAGTGGTCAGACTGGCTCCAGTATCATTTTCCCGATACTAACAAACAAACTAAAGACGCAATGGCGATCGCCCGTATTTGGCGGCAGTTGAGAGATACGGAGTGCCACCTAGTCGAAAAAATGCGCGGTTGGGGAACTCCCGTCATCGCTGTTCTTTGTAGAGGTGGGCTCGAACTCGTCAAAAAGTTTCTGTCTGAAAACGACAACCCCGTGGGATGGACTGTGAAAGCTGTCAAAACTTTCGTACAGCAGTGGAAACAGCCCAACGGCTGCAACAGCAAGCGCAAGCAATCAACAAGAAGTGTCGCCCCCAAAACTGCAAAACCAAATTTTGAACCCGCCCCCGGCTCCACCACCAACCGCGGACTGATTCTTGAACTAGCCCGTTTGCGGAAGCTGAAAGCCACGCTGAACGAAGAATTGGACGTTTCAGTCACAAAAGAAGTCAGGGACAAGCTCAAACAAGACATTTTGCACGCTGACATCAAGATTGAGAGGGCGATCGAGCTCCTGATTGAATCATCAACACCTGCTGCCACCTCAAACCATCAACCTGAAACGGATGCAGCCGAAAGCCAGTTAGAATCCAGCGTGCAAATTGAAGAACAACTGCGACAAGAAAACACATCTCTCAAAGCCAAACTAGAGCAACTGGAAACGCAACAGCACTTCAATTCAAACCCGCACTCTCCTAAAGTCACTGCCGCGATCGAACAATACCAATTGCAAATGAGCGCTCTCATAGTTCAGCTAGAACAACAGCAGCAAGAAAACGCCAGACTACTACAGCTATTCCAAGAGAAAGAAGCCTTCTGGGTACAGAGTGTAAGCTCCGGCTGGCGAACCCAAAAACAAGCACTAGAACATAAAATTGCCGAATTGGAAAAAGCCCTACAACAGAAAAAAAGCACCGCTGTTGACCCGTCAAATGATGTGACTGCCAACAGGGAGCTAACGAGAGAAACCCGATGACATAGTAAGAATTACCCAACACAGCGCCGAAGCCGACGCCGGCAAAATCGGTAGATTTGATTGTCAATCAATACATGAAAAGAATCAGATCGAGCGAGTTCCCGCAACGTAATTTCAGGCGTTTGAGAGCCTTCTTTACCACTCAGCCAGCGGGCTAGCAGTGCGCACCCTACAATTCGAGTCTCTGCGTCTATGACTATCAAAAAACTGATATCCTAGCCAGAGTTGGGCTTTGAGAATAGTTCGTCAAATATAAATTCCAATTGATTGATTTAAGGAAATATCGCGCTGCAATTTCTTTATCAAGAAATTGGCCTAAAAACCTATCAAAACAAATCTGTTGCAGTCAATGCACAGTTAAGAACTCATGTCAACCTCAAAAGGAAAGCGAGATTTGATTTCGGCCCTGCCACTAAAACATTTGAATGATATACCAGCTTCAACTGAGTTGCCCGCAAGTTTTGCCAAAATTCATCCCCCGCGCTTTGAGTGCGGCGAGATGGTGCGCTGGGCTGATGTTGGCGAAGAAGCCGATTGGGGAATAGTTATCGGCAAATTTTACAACTACGAACCGCGCCGTTGCTGCTGGATGTGGTGCTACATAATTTGGCTGGCTCCTAATTCCAAGAGTGCAGATTGGTGTCAATTTGATACGGCGTGGGAGGAAGATTTAGAGAGGTGTGAGGATGAAAAAGCCGCATACTTTGACAGATAGAGAACGCAATTTGATTGCAGTTTACAGCCAATGCCAATTAGGAATGACGCCAAAACAGTTTTATGTCAAGTGGGGCGTAAGTTACGAGCAAATTGCCTCCATTTGTTCCCGCTCTGATTCAACGGTACAGGGTTGGTTTAAGCGGGGGAAAAATCGAAGATTTCCTACTGCTGTAGATTTGCGCCATTTAGCAGTAATGGATTTTCTGCTGGAACACTTTGAGGAGATTCCCGACGTACTGGCGAACTTGCTGTGTCCGCATTCCGAAGATAAGAAGGTGCGTTAGAAGAGAATTTGAGCGGTTGAAAGCACAAACATAATTAATTGTCAAGGTCAGCGTGACCTGTCTTGAAGAATATTCTCTCAACTAGCGTAATGGCAAGCAAGGAAAAAAGAACGCAACCTGTTACTGTCGCTGGTGAGGTTAAAATGACTTATTTTGAGAGATTGCATCCGTGGTGCATCATTAAGCTGCTTCCTAATTGTCAGCGTATTGTTGTGGCGCGATTTCGCAGGAGGAGGGATGCAGACGATCATTTTCGGGTTTTGCAGCGGTTTGTCAAAGAATCCACATTTGTGATTGTTTTTGACATCCCACCAAAGCCTACTTTGCCTAAAAAATAAGAGCGAGCGCAGCTCTGTTTAAAATCGAATTAATCGAGATAGCTGCATTAGATTAGTCGCTCTGATTAGCCAATAATTCTCCCAGTTATAGAGCTAACCGATAGCTGGGAGAATTATTGTTATGTTTGGTGCTGGTAGCTCGGTAACTAATCACAATCAGGCTGTTAAAATTTACTAACTAACGACACTATTATAGTTTCAACTGACGTTCATAAGCGATCGCATTTTGTACCGAGCGCTCTAATTTTATGAATAAAAATACTCAGATTGATAGTGCGATCGGAGATACGGCTAACAGTAGTATAGCCTGCGAGCACAACCGAGTCTGCATCTAACAACACCTAAGTCATTTCCGGCAATGCAAGAAGCAAGAACCATTGCTTAAGAAACGCTCTAAGTTAAAAGCTACCCCCTAGCGGGAGAAGTAAAAAGATAACCACTTCTTACCGTTATGAACGCTAACAACTCTAATATCACCCCCCACAAAACCTTTCCTGAATCAGCCAGCCAGCACTCCCCTCAAATTAAAGAAGTGATTGCAGTAATTTTTCCTTTTCTCGCGGATGCACCTGCTGAAGAACATCCCTTCAAATTAAACGATATCGTAAAAACAGGCAACCAATACGGTATTGTTACTTCTCTCAACAAAACTGAAAAACCTGTGACAATTACTTGGGACGCAAGTCCCGGCGAAGATTCATTTTATTGGACTTATAACCTCGACGAAATCCGCGCCCTCAAAATCTCCCTCGTTCCTCAGTTTATCCCCAAAAAAACTGCTGGAGAACTTCCAACTTGCACAACCATCGTACTGGCTAATTCCGACCAGGTACAAT
>NZ_JADEWV010000296.1 GCF_015207455.1 Microcoleus sp. LEGE 07076 | reverse complement strand
GCATCAGGGTGCCGATGTGGCGGCGGATGGCGGTAGCGCTAATGCTGAATCCGGTTTTGTCGGGGATCATTCGATTTTAGATTTTAGATTGAACAATTTACCGTGTCAGTCACCCTAATTCTAGTAGAGTGCGTCAGTCTTGAATTTCTCTCGCGGGTGAAAGAATATCTACTGAGGCACCTTACGAGTAGTTTAATAAGTATTAATAAAATATCACAAAAGGTTTTTTAAATATTCTTTTAGAGGTAGCCTCGCGCCCGCAATGAAGATTTGCTAAAGTTGCGGGCTGTTTATTGATCATCAAACAATTGCGATTTACCGTTGGGTGGGGGAGTGTCAAGAGATTCTTTGTCTGAGGCTGTGATTGTTGTTTTCAAACCCTCCCTTGTCTGGTGCGTCGCTGCAAGATTTTCGAGTTGACCAAGCAGATTGTTGATGGCGACTCACCCGCTCGCTATCTACTGCTGATGACTAATGACTAATGACTAATGACTACTGTACTTGACTGCCGTGGACGCGGGGGTCGGAACTGCTGGTTTTCACAGCTTCTGTGGGGGGAGTAAAATTAGAAACTTGACCGACAGATTGACCGTGCGGCAATTCTTTCCCTGCAATCAAAGCTTCTAAATTAGCTTCCATAATGCTGCGCGGCGCTTCGCCGATCGTCTGAGCCACGGCGCTGCCTTTATTGTTTAAATAGACAAAGTGCGGAATGCCGTCTACCCGGTATTTGGTAATTTCTGGCAGCCATTTGTCGTTGTCTACATTCAGCATCACAAAATTCATCGGTTCGGCATATTTCTCTTTGATGGCACTCAAATCGCCAGCCATCGCCTGACAGCTACCGCACCAATTAGCATAAAATTCCATGAGTGTGGGCTTGCCGTTTGTTAGGGCTGTTTCCAGCGGTGCGGAGGCTTTGGCCATTTCGGTGAGACTGCTTGAGGGCGTTTGAGTTCGCACTCCGAAGAAGATGGATACTGAAAGGGCGATCGCTGCTAATACAATTAGCAAGTTTCTGATTTGTGCTGCCGATTTTGCTTCCAAGTTTTTCGGTGCGGGGGCTGGAGTTGAGTTGGGGGAATTGGGGTTCATAAAATGGATTGCGATTTTAATTTTCTGTTTTTAGTTTAAATAATAACCTCCGATTGTACCACATTTTGAGAGAATAAGGTATCTATCAGAAATAATTTGCTTAAGGTTGCTACGGGGGGAAACTAGGCTAAAACATAAGAACCGAAAAATTGCTGGTAAATTACTGAGGACTAAATGCGTGAAAAAACGGGTAACGCTGACGTTTCCCCAACGATCGATCCAAATGCCTGTCACCTACCGACTGGCCAAGGATTTTAATGTTGCTGCCAACATTATCCGCGCTCAGGTGGCTCCGAACCAAGTGGGCAAACTGGTGCTAGAGTTATCGGGGGACATCGATCAACTAGAAGCGGCGATCGACTGGATGCGATCGCAAAATATCGGAGTTTCCCTCGCCAGCAGAGAAATACTTATAGACGAAGATATCTGCGTTCACTGCGGCTTGTGCACGGGGGTATGTCCCACGCAAGCCTTGACCCTAGACCCAGAAAGCTTTAAACTAACTTTTGCTCGATCGCGCTGTATTGTTTGCGAGCAGTGCATCCCTACTTGTCCGGTGCAAGCTATTTCTACTAACCTCTAGGCGACGCAGGAATTTCTCTGCCTCAGTTGATTTTGAGATTGGGGCATTGAAGATTTGAGATTTGAGATTTACTTGCAGCGCCGTGAATCTGGGAGCTCGAACCAAAGTCTAAAATTTTGGAATCTACCGTCGGTGCTGTCGGGGGCTGTCGTTTTTGGGCTATTTCATGTTTTTTTGCGTGGTTTCCCTAATCTTTCCATCACATGAAAAAAAACTATTGGCTTTCCCTAACTCTACTTTTTGTTACTTATTTCATTCTGGGCTGGAAATTGTCTGAGTTTGATGTTCCCCCGCACCTGACTTGGTTTTTAGCCGTAGCTGCTGCTTTCGTGTTAGCTATCTCTTTGTCGTTCCCGCTGAAAGACATAAAAAGATTCACTGTCCGCTGGCTTTCGAGTGATAGCGGTGCTTTTATTTCGATTATTGTAGGAGCTTTTTTCGCAGTTGTAGTTGTTACCTGGCTGCACATATTTGTGACTGCTTTAGTCTTGACTTCAGCGGGAATTTTGGCAAGACTAGATATTCAAATGTTTGGTCACCAAAGATGGCGGACTTTTGGGATATTAACTGCTGTTTCTATGACTGGTTTGGGGTTGGGCGGAGCGATCGAGTTCTTGTCAAGAACGGGCAGGCTCGTATTACTTTAAATGGGTTACGGGAAATTCACCCAACCCAATTCTACAACTAGCAGCGGATATTTAGCCTAAAACTATCCGATCGCCGGTGAATAAAAACTGCTAGGGTTTTTCAATACCTGGTTCCAGGACTAATCGCCCCTCGGGCACGGCAATTATTCGATCTTCGTGAGGTACAGATTCTCCATGGTCGATTCTGAGCCAATAAAAAAGCAGCTTTCGGGAGCTGCTCGTCAGAATGCATGAGGTATTGTTTTTAGAATAGGACAGGTTGAATTCGATCGATCTTGGGTTACATTTTTTGATACGGGAAAATTGATGAGTCAATGGACGATCGTGAAATCGTCACATAGGAGGATAGCATCAATCCTAAATTTTCCGATAATCAGGTTAGCGTTTAACTGTCCTTGCGCCCTACAGCCCTTCAGCGGTGGGGCCATTTTATTTATTGGCACAACTCACACCATTTTCGCATTCAAAATTGCGGTATTAAAGATTTTTGATTGAGAATGAGTGATGATATAAGACTTTGGAGCTTGCGTAGAGTTGCATTGTTTTAGGAACTTGGTATTAAATAGCCGACTTTAACCAATCAGATGAGTCTGTCACGAGTTTTTGCACAAATTCTTCCCATCGCCACATCCTCGCACCCGATCGAACTTACGCACCACATCCGCTAAAACCCGGTTGATTCCCCAACATTCTGGCGTTAAACAGACACAATCAAACACAAATCAGTATTTTTACGCAATTCAAAAGTCCTCAGAAACCTGTTATTTTCCCAGAAACCGGGTTTCTGAGCGTATCAATTGAGCTCGGGGCTGGTTTCGGATTTGATAACTTTTTTGATTTCTTCGATCGCCCGACGCGCCACTTCTTGAGGCCTTTCGCCTCCGCTGATGCAAACTCGGACATCTGCTTGATTGTAGAAACGCTTTCGTTCGTTGAAAAGGCTTTGCAGCTTAGAGTTGATATCGCCCTCCCGCAGTAGGGGTCTAGTGCTGTCCGATCGCAGTCGATCGCACAATTCGTCTACAGGCACATCCAACCAAACCACGATACCGTAATGTAAATAACCCCAATTTGTCGATCGGGCCACAATACCGCCGCCCGTAGCAACCACCGAATTTTGATAAGCACACAATTCGTTGAGTACCTTAGTTTCTAGTTCCCGAAAAGCCTCTTCCCCTTCGCGATCGAAAATCTCAGCAATTGACTGATTAGCAACACGAACAATTAATTCATCAGTATCAAAAAAACGGTATTTTAATTCCCTTGCCAAAATCCGCCCCACCGTAGTTTTTCCCGCACCCATCATTCCGACGAGATAGATATTAACTCCCCTCAACAAATCCACCGCCAAATCCTCCGATATTTTGTTATTTTTTCAAGTCGATCGGCCCGCCGGGGCGAGCGTCATCCTCAAATACATCATCCTCATCCAATCCCCAATCATCCTCAGCTTCTGGACCAAGATTTTTTGGTGCTTCCGAGTCAACTGGTTGAGCTATCGTCCCAGGCGCGGGAACTATCATCCGATACTCTGCATCGTAGACAGACTCAGTTTGTCCCACCCCCGACAGATTCGGATCTCGATAGCCGTAAGAGTACACCGAGCCAGCCCAAGACTTGCTTTTCGGTTCCTGTTTAGTGTCGTAATCCTTCGGATTTGCCCCTGCAACGTCATTTAACTGCGGTCGATCGCGATTTTCCCGATCGTCCCCCCAATCATCATCGCTACCGCCAGAGCCTGATTTTGAGCCATCAGAAACCCAATCATCCTCATCATCTGTCGCCGGAGCGGTCTGCGGTTGAGCGTAATCCTCCGGCCCAACCGGGTTCGGAGTTTCTTGCTGGAAAGTCCGGGCACTGTAACCCGCCGGTGTCCCGTATTCAGTTTGGTAGGAAGTTTGGCTATTTTCCCGATCGAAATCCGGGTCAAGTTCCTGTTTTCTAGGAGGGGGAGGAGGCGCGTAAGCCGTTCTCCTGTCTGGTGAGACAGCATCACGGTTGCGACTGTCGCGGCCGGTGGGGTTTCCTGTTTGAGATAAGTAATTTGAAAAAGCCAGCATACCAGAAATCAATAAAGACGCGACAGCGCCCGTCGCCAGACCGACCAAAATCCAGATAGATAATGGCAGTGCGGGCGATCGAATTCCCAGAAATACCAGCGACAATACCGGCTCCACATTTTGCAGGGCAAAAATAGTTAGCCCTACGACAATTACTAGCAAAAATATAGCGCGCATATCAATAATATTGGTAATTTGTTTGTTGTCAGTTATTGGTTGTTGGTTATTGGTTATTGGTGATTGGTTATTGGTTATTGGTTATTGGTTATTGGTGATTGGTTATTGGTGATTGGTTATTGGTTATTGGTTATTGGTTATTGACTAATGACTAATGACTAATGACTACTGACTACTGACTAATGACTACTGACTACTGACTACTGACTACTGACTAATGACTCCCTTCTTCTTCCTTCCAGCGTTTGAGAGGAACGCAATCAATCCCCAACTGATCTAAAGCGCGAGCAACCACAAAGTCTACCAAATCTTCAATAGTTTGCGGATTATGATACCAAGCAGGAATCGCTGGCACTATTCTAGCTCCAACTTCCGCCAACGCAGTCAAATTCCGCAGGTGAATCAAGCTAAAAGGCGTTTCTCTAGGTACAAGTACCAATTTTCGCCCTTCCTTTAGCTGAACGTCGGCCGCTCTTTCGAGCAAATCCGAGCTCAATCCAGCCGCCAACTTCCCTAGCGTACTCATGCTACAGGGAATAATTATCATCCCTTGGGTGCGAAAAGAGCCGCTAGCAATATTAGCACCAACATCTTGCCACGGATGACACCGAAGTTTGCCCATTGTGGGGACTCCTGCTTTTTCCCGCCAGAACTCTTCTTGAAGCATCGGTTCTGAAGGCATTCGGATGTTCTGTTCGCTTTGCCAAACCATGTAGGTAGATTTTGATGCTACCAGTTCCACGGGGCGATCGGCTTCCAAGAGATATTTTAGGGTTCGCACCGCATAAATCAGTCCCGATGCACCAGTAACTCCTACAATTAGAGGCTGGGCGGGGACTGAAACAGAATGAGTCATGGGCAAATTATCCTTTAATTTTAGTAGTTAAAGTAGACCTTGTACACCTACAAGTAGTTTGGGATAAAATTAATACTATCTAAAATCAGGCAAACTCATGAAAAAAAATGAGCCTAATTCTCTCGTTGTTTCTTGTCAAACTACAGTATTTAACCAGGGCTGTTTTATTCTCGGAAAAACCGCGATTTTGTAGGGGTAGTGCCCCCGTGCCTACCCCCCCACCGACGTTCGACTGCGCGTTTCACACCCAAAAGC
>NZ_JADEWV010000295.1 GCF_015207455.1 Microcoleus sp. LEGE 07076 | reverse complement strand
TGTATAAGAGACAGGAGTGGGGGATGTTGTGACATTTTGAGTTTTTTCTATCTGTGGCAAAGTCACAGGAATTGGGGCAGTGTGTACAGTGGCTGCGGCGGCAGGAATTGGGGCAGCGGGTACGCTAACGGGTGTGGCTACACTAACGGGTGCGAAAGTCAAGGGTTTTTTTAATTCTACTGTCTGAGTCCAAGCGGGCATTTGTTGACTGTTCTGCAGCCCGTATACTGTGAGGGAGTAAATGTTATTTGGTTGCAGTCGCTGCAATCCTTTGACTGCGACTCGCAGACAGGCTTGTTCTGCGGGCAATTTTTCTGCTTCTAGCAGCAGGTGCAGGGTGTCATTTTCCAGGCTGGCTTTAGCTGTGACGCCGAAGCTTTGGAGTGCTTGGCCGAGCAGAAATGCGATCGCCCTGGGGTCGCCTTCTTTTGCTAAATTTAAGATATCTTGTTGGCTCACAAATGCCTCTACTCTCACACGAAAAATTTAGCTCCATCTTATATCAGATTTGGTGAAACTGGATTAAATACCGATCGATCTAACTTAGGTAAGCGAGTACAAATAAACATAGTGAAAATATGCGGTAAAGCTGCCAGAAATACAATCAAAAACCCGGTTTCTGGTTGTCGCTGCAAATCGTCCTCGTCCAAATGCCTGCCCTGACGAAGACAAAAGCGATCGCGACTGCTGTGGTGAAACAGTTAAACTCTGGTTCGCGGGACGTTATCTGTCAGAAATCGACGGCAAGCAACAATCGCCTCAGCTACGTGCAGCAATCGACTTTGTGGATGTCGTCGCTTTGCCTGCAGCAGCCGTTATTGAGGCAATTGTACGATCGAGATTTTGATTGCTGCTGTCTCCACCGAGGATTTTTTGTCAGAAGGCGTGCTATTTGTGAGTTAGTTGGGCGCATAGCAGCTAGGATCGAGCTAACTCAAGGTTACGGTTAAACTAAAGCTCGTCTCGTGGCGTTGCCTCTCAAAACCTCGATTGAGTCTTATGGCGCACTACCGCTCCACTCTATGTTTATTGACCTGTATTGCCTGTCTCGGCCCTGCCTTGAGTCCACCTGCGGACGGAAGGCAACAGACTCTCAATGCCTCCTACCGGGCTGTTTCCCAAGAAATTGCTCAGGCGGACGATCGCCCGGACTCCAGTTCTCCAAAACCCTCTCCAGAGGCCGATAAAAACAAATCTAAGCCGTCCAAGCGGCCAAAATCCAATTCCAAAATCCCCAAATCGATCTCCAATCTAATCGTCATTTTGTCTCGGCAGCGGGGATTTTTAATATTGGGTTTAGCAGCAGTTGTCATCACGGCAGCAGCAGTATTTATCATGCTGAAATTAGTTAGCAACGACGAGTCAAATAATTCTAGGCGAAGACGGGGAAGAGGCGCTCCCCACAACCCAACAAACTCTGGATCGACTAATCCCAATCCTCAGACCAACTTGCGCCCAATTGGACACCAAGATGTTTTTTCTGAAGAACCAAAACTGCCACCAGCATTGCCCGATTCTTTGGATTTTTCAACAGGCTACAATTTTGACAACAACAGCAACAGCGATCGACCTTTACCGTTTAGCCGGAAATCTGGCGCATCAGAATCCGAGGGTGCAGGGGTAGAGGGCGATCGAATTAATGGCGGCAGCGGGTCCTTGGAAACTAACAGCAACGGCTACAGCGACATAGGTTTCAACATTCCCGAAACAAATAATCGAGCCAATTCGCTAGCGAGTCAGAACAAAAATAGTTCTTTTCCAGAAACGGGCGATCGAGCTAAAGTTGATCTTATTGAAGAACTGATTGATGATTTGCAACATCTAAATCCGGCTCTCCGGCGCAAAGCAATTTGGGAACTCGGCCAGCAGGGAGATTCCAGAGCAGTTGAGCCGTTGCTGGATTTGCTAGCAAATTCCGACTCAAAGCAGTACAGTTTAATTTTGGCAAGTGTCTCGGAAATTGGCATTCGCACCCTCAAACCCATGAATAATGCCTGGTCAATTTCGCTGCAAAATGAAAATCCAGAAGTGCGGAAAAATGCGATTCGCGACTTGACGCGGATTTACGAATTGGTGAATCAAATCAGTTATTTGTTGCACCGCGCGACTGACGATCCAGATGCAGAAGTTCAGGAGACTGCTCGCTGGGCAATTAATCAGTTGAATCGCATCCATCCTCGTTCTGGGAGGGATGATTAAAAATTGGTCATTAGTCATTAGTCATTAGTTGTTGGTTATTGGTTATTGGTTATTGGTTATTGGTTACTTGCTACGAATCCCCAATTTCCAATTCTCAATTCCCAATAACAACGAACAACTAACAAGTAACAACTAACAACTAACAGTCATTAGTCATTGGTCATATCATGTGCGGTCGATTATTAATAACAAAAACGGTTGGTTCGTAGTGTGGACTTTAGTCCGCTCCAAATTGCGGACTAAAGTCCGCACTACGAACGAATTTTATTCCGGTCAATCGAACAGACGAGATTTGAATGCAGTGCTATCGCGAACTCGCGACAGCACGACAATCGAAAAAAGATTATTACGATGCAAACCGAAACGTTACGATGATAGATCCTATGCTAAAATAAATGACTAATAACCAATAACTAATAACTAATAACCAATAACTAATAACTAATAACCAATAACTAATAACTAATAACCAATAACTAATAACTAATGACTAATAACTGTTTAAAATTATTGTTACTATCAACATCTGTAGGTCAACTCGGTTCTGGGTTGGGCGGGGGAGTCGAACTTACAGTTCTCAATATTGCGAAAGAATTGCACCGCCGAGGTCATAAAATAGCAGTTGTAGCACCCGTCGGTTCAGTTTTAGAATCAATTTCAGTAATCGAAATCACGGGGGATTTGCAAGTAACTGCCCAAACACAAGATTACCACGATCCGATTGTGATGCCTGCGGATGCTGTGCTGGCGAATATGTGGGCTTATGCTCGCCAAGTTCAGGATGAATGGGATGTGATTGTTAACTTTGCCTACGATTGGTTGCCGTTTTATTTGACGCCATTTTTTAGGGCTCCGATCGCACATTTTATCAGTTTGGGTTCCATGTCGCGATCGATCGATCGCATCGCCGAACAAACCGCCGCCCAATTTCCTGGTACGATCGGAGTTTACACCGTTTCCCAAGCCGAAACCTTTGCCTTTGCCGCTGAGTGTCAGTTGTTGGGAAGCGGCATCGATTTATCGCTGTACGAATTTTGCAGCCAACCGGAACCAAAATTAGCTTGGCTGGGTCGCATCGCCCCGGAAAAAGGCTTAGAAGATGCAGTGGCGGCAGCAAAAATTACAGGCATTCCGCTGAAAATTATGGGCAAAATGCAGGATGAGGATTATTGGCAAAAAATTTGTGCAGATTGCGCCGATGCTCCGGTAGAATATTTAGGGTTTCTGACAACAACCCAAATGCAAGAGCAAGTCCGCCAGTGCCGAGCCTTGTTGATGACACCGCGCTGGGTGGAAGCTTTTGGAAATGTGGCGATCGAGGCTTTAGCGTGCGGTGTGCCCGTGATTGCTTACGAGCGCGGGGGACCCGCCGAAATTGTTCGAGACGGACAGACGGGCTTTTTAGTGGAACCTGACAGCGTAAATGGCTTGGTAGGTGCGATCGCCCGAATCGACCAAATTGACCGCAGCGCTTGCCGGCGACAAGCAGAAGGAGAATACTCTTTGGGTGCTTTGGGCGATCGATTTGAATACTGGTTCAAATCTATTCTAAAATTGAGTTAAATAATACCAATTTAATATGAAGTTGCATATATCCCGATCCCCCTCGCATCCCCCTTAAAAAGGGGGACTTTGAATTCTTACTCCCCCTTGGGAAGGGGGCTGGGGGGATCTGATTCTATGCAGCTTCATAAAAAATTGGTATAAACTCTTAATCTACCACACAAAGACCAAACATAAAAAACTATGGCAACCGAACATTTAGTGCTTTTATCCAGTAGAGAAATTGAAAAAATGCGTCAAGCAGGCCGCTTAGCAGCTCAGCTTTTGTTGCATCTTGAACCAATGATTAAACCCGGTGTCAGCACTCTCCAAATTAACGACGAAGCCGAACGCTGGACTTTGGCACACGGAGCAAAAAGTGCTCCCCTAGGTTACAAAGGATTTCCCAAATCTCTTTGTGCAAGCGTCAATGAAGTAGTCTGTCACGGCATCCCCAATGCCAAACAAATTCTTAGAGAAGGCGATATTGTAAACATAGATGTAACACCTTTAGTTGATGGCTATCACGGCGATACTTCTAAAACTTTTTTTGTGGGAAAACCTTCACCAGTAGCCAAAAAGTTAGTTGAAGTAACCGAGGAATGTTTGAGAAGAGGAATTGCCGAAGTCAAACCCGGTGCTCGTACCGGCGACATCGGTGCAGCGATTCAGGAATATGCTGAAACACAGGGTTTTTCGGTAGTGCGAAATTTTGCCGGACATGGCGTGCACCGCGTTTTTCACACCGAACCGGAAATTTTGCATTACGGCAAGCGGGGCACGGGAAAAAAGCTCAGAAAAGGCATGGTTTTTACGATCGAGCCGATGATTAACGAAGGGACTTGGGAAGTAGAAATTTTGGGCGACGGTTGGACTGCTATCACGCAGGATGGCAAGCTTTCAGCTCAATTCGAACACACTCTGGCTGTAACTGATTCTGGGGTAGAAATTCTAACTTTACCTTAGCAATCCTCAAACAAAAAATCCGCAAAACTCGCTCATAACAATTCATCTGCGTTAATCTGTGTTTGTCTGCCTCTATCTGCGGTGAAAAAAAGAGAATTTTAACCGCAGATTACAATTGATTGACGCTGATTCGCGCAGATGCAAAGAAGAAATATATCAATAATTCCGATGCTAACAGATTTCATTGAGTCATTAGTCAGGAAGAAGGAAGAAGGAAGAAACTATGCCCAATTCCAAATTCCTAAGAACTAAGAACTAAGAACTAAGGACAACTGACAAATAACAAATGACTGACATAAAATTTCTGCAACCAGGAGATTTGCTCAAAGTAATTGCCCCTAGCGGCGCTTTGCGAGAATTAACTAACTTTGAAAAAGGTGTAGAAATTTGGAAATCTCGTGGCTATCGAGTGGAACTAACACCCGGTTTTGACGATCGCACTGGCTATTTGGCCGGTTCGGACGAAAACCGCGTCCGACAGTTGGCAGATGCCCTCAGTGACCCGGATTGTCGCGGTATTCTCTGTGTTCGAGGCGGTTTCGGCAGCACTCGACTTTTGGAAAAAGCCAAGGTGGGAGATTGGGCTAATTCTCAGTTTCCAACTCCAGATTCCCATTCGCCAAAATGGTTGATTGGCTTTTCTGACATTACGGCTTTGCTGTGGAATCACGATCAACTGCGGATTTGGGGCGTTCACGGGCCACTACTGACGACTTTGCCCCTGGAACCGGATTGGTCTGCCGATCGTCTTTTTGACTGTGTAGAAGGCCGTCCGTTACTATCTTTGCAAGGTAAAGGATGGGGCAACGGCAAGGCTGCGGGGCGGCTGTTTCCGGCGAATCTGACGGTGGCTTCTCATTTGCTCGGAACCCCGTATCAACCGGATTTGACTGGGGTTATTCTCGCATTTGAGGATGTTTCCGAGGCTCCTTACAGGGTCGATCGAATGCTGACTATGTGGCGGATGGCGGGGGCTTTTGCGGGGGTGCGGGGCATTGCTT
>NZ_JADEWV010000031.1 GCF_015207455.1 Microcoleus sp. LEGE 07076 | reverse complement strand
GGGTGAAGAGTCATAATAAATTATTTAATATGGTGCGTGATTACACAATCATTCTGCCTATTTAGCGTGGCGATGTCTGAGGGGTAAAACCCCTCAGACATTCGCCAACAGTCTCTTTCAACCGCCGGGTTTAATGTCCCAATAGCTTATCCCGCAAATGCTTAATCCGATCGCGCAATTTACCCGCCTCCTCAAACTCCAACTTCTTCGCCGCCTCCTTCATCTGCGCTTCCAAGCGCTTAATCAACCCAGGAATCTCATCCAAAGATAACTCATCAACCTGTTCGTAAACCTCCTCTAACTGCTGAGAATTCAGCTTGCGCGACACGTCCAAAAATGCCAAAATCGCGTTAGCAGATCGCTTTTTCGCGATCGGCTGTGGCGTAATCCCGTGCATCTTATTGTACGCTAGCTGAATTCCCCGGCGGCGATCCGTTTCGTCGATCGCCTTAACCATACTATCAGTCAAATTATCCGCATACAAAATAGCCTGTCCCTGCACGTGGCGCGCCGCCCTTCCAATCGTTTGAATCAACGAACGTCCCGATCGCAAAAACCCCTCCTTATCCGCATCCAAAATCACCACCAGCGACACTTCCGGCAAATCCAAACCTTCCCGCAGCAAGTTAACACCAATCAACACATCAAACTTACCATCCTGCAAATCTTGGATAATTTCGATGCGTTGAATTGACTGAATTTCCGAGTGCAAATACCGCACTCTAATTCCCCTTTCCTGCAAATATTCGGTTAAATCTTCCGCCATCCGCTTTGTCAAAGTCGTCACCAAAACTCGCTCGTCCCGACTGACTCTCTCCTTAATTTCCCCCAACAAATCATCAATTTGTCCTTCCGTCGGGCGCACAAAAATAGTCGGATCGATTACTCCCGTAGGGCGAATTACTTGCTCCGCAACTCTGCCTTCCGATAGTTCCATTTCCCAATCCCCAGGCGTAGCAGAAACAAAAATGCACTGGTTCTCTTTTGCCCAGAATTCCTCAGCTTTCAAAGGGCGGTTATCGGCAGCACTGGGCAACCTAAAACCGTGTTCTATCAACACTTTTTTCCGCGCTTGATCGCCGTTGTACATCCCCCGAATTTGCGGGACAGTAACATGGGATTCATCTATTACCAACATCCAATCTTTCGGGAAATAATCAATCAAACATTCTGGGGGTTCCCCGGCATTTCTACCTGCTAAATGCCGCGAATAATTCTCAACTCCGTTGCAGTAACCTACCTCGCGCAGCATTTCCAAATCGTAGCGGGTGCGCTGTTCTATCCGCTGAGCTTCTAAGAGTTTTCCCTCTTTTTCAAATTCTATTAATCGGTCTTCTAATTCTAGTTCTATTCCTTGACAAGCAGCTTCTAATTTATCATCTGCCGTCACAAAGTGGCGGGCTGGATAAATATTTAAAGCGGTGGTACTGGCCATAATTTTACCAGTTACGGGGTCAACGTAGCGAATGGCATCGATTTGGTCGCCGAAGAATTCGACGCGAATTATTCTATCTTCGTAGGCCGGGCCGATTTCTACAACATCGCCTTTGACTCGAAATTTGCCTCTGCCTAAATCGATGTCGTTGCGGCTGTATTGGACGTTGACTAAATCTCGCAAAACTTGCCGCTGGTTGACTTCCATTCCTACTTGCAAAGGGATAGCAGCTTTTAGGTATTCGGCGGGCATTCCCAAACCGTAGATGCAGCTAATGGAAGCTACTACAATTACGTCGCGGCGTTCAAAGAGCGATCGCGTCGCCGAGTGTCGCAGCATATCTATCTCATCGTTAATTGCTGCGGTTTTTTCAATAAAAGTATCGCTAACGGCGATGTAGGCTTCAGGTTGGTAGTAGTCGTAATAACTGACAAAGTATTCGACTGCATTGTTCGGGAAAAAATTTCGTAGTTCGTTGCACAGTTGAGCCGCCAGGGTTTTGTTGTGTGCTAAAACTAAGGTGGGTCTGCCGATTTTTTCAATAACCGAGGCAATGGAGAAGGTTTTGCCCGTACCTGTCGCGCCGAGTAAGGTTTGAAATCGATCGCCCGCTTGGATGCCTTTGACGAGTTGCTCGATCGCTAGCGGTTGGTCGCCTGTGGGCTTGAATGGCGCTTGCAATTGAAAAGATGATGCCGCAGTTACCATAGGAAAATGTAGCTATTACCTATAAATCTTAACAAAAATGCAGACACGATCCAATTTCGTTAAGAAAATAGTTATAATTTATAATATTATTTTAATAATCGGCCGAAAGAGTAAAGTAGAAAGCCCCGAAAAGCAGTTTTCCGAATCCAGCAATCAAAAGTTCAAAAATTAGCGAGGAAAAAATTATGAGTCTCACCCCAAAAGATACGGCCAAAGCTAGCGGGCGTCGCGGCAAAGCCAGTTCCAAAGGCCAAGGCGCCGCAAATCAGAATCCCAAGGCATCTCAACTAATGTCGTTGAGCCTTCAAGACAAAAAAGCCGATGAAGCCAAATCTGCCGGCATCCAACTGTATCGACCGCAACTCATGCATGACAACCGCCCCGTCGGCCCAGACGATTTTACGATCAGCGATACAGTCTCGATTTCGGGGAACCGCCCGATCGGCACGAGTAGCCTGCACGTCAGCGAAACCTACGGCATTGTAGGCAATCGCCCGGTGGAATCCAGCGACTTGGAAGTAGTTGCTACAATTGGGAGACGCCCGATCGGCTCCAGCGCCATGCAAGTCAGCGAAATGTTCAGTATGTCCGGTGCGCGCCCAATTGGAGTAGGGACTCTGCACATTGACGAAGTTTACTCCACAATGGGAGGAAACCGCCCCATTGCTTCAAATGAAATTGACGATAGCTCGACCTTAATGGGTTTCTTAGATTAATTAGTCAGTTGACTGTTGACTGTTGACTGTTGTCAGTTGACTGTTAGCAGTAGTTATTAGTTGTAATAAGCTGTCGCACAATTAAATTGTATATTCAGGGCGGGCGGGACAACCCACTCATTGTCTAATTTTTTTTGATATGCAATTTAAATGCCGCAACAGCTTAGCGGTTCTAAAGTAAGTGAAGTACGCCACTATCAATTATTAATTACCACACGTACCTCATTAAACCAAGAAGTGCTATGGTTATTGCTTATTAGTAGCAGGTAACAAATAAGAAATAACAACAGTCAACAGTTAACAGTTAACAGTTAACCGTCAACAGTCAACTAACTTCTCGGAACGCTGATATTTACTCAACAAAGCAGCAAAGTGCTTGTAATCCAAAGGCTTCCTTAAATACTCCGCCGCTCCCAATTCCAAACCCTGAGTTTTGTCGTCCAAAAAAGTCAACATAATTACTGGAATATCGGCCAAATCCCGATCGGCTTTCAAGGCAGAAAGCACCGCCCAGCCGTCCATACTCGGCATCATCACGTCCAGAGTAATCGCATCCGGTAGCAAATCCTTAGCCAACTGAAGCCCCGCTTCACCGCTAGCCGACGAGCGCACCTGAAATCCCTGTTTCGACAAGCAACGAGTGATTAAATCCCGCGAGTCCGGATCGTCGTCAATCACCAGCACAGTAGCAGCATAGGGCAGTTGCAGCGGTTGCGGTTGCGGCAATTGCTTCGCCGTTTCCGACAAATCGCCATCGCCCTCAGCTTCTTTCTGGCTTTTAACCGCCACCGGCAACCGGATCGTAAAAGTAGAGCCGCATTCAAATTTGCTCTCCACCGTAATGTCCCCGCCCATCATCTGGCAAAACTTCCGGCTAATTGTCAGCCCCAAACCGGTACCGCCGTACCTGCGGGTAGTAGAATCATCCGCTTGAGAAAAAGCCCCGAACAGCCTCGACAACTGCTCCTCAGTCATCCCGATGCCAGTATCGGTGACTTGAAACACGATCGCAGGATTTGGACACCCAGAGTTCGCCTTCGAGAGTCCCTCGGAATTGTCATCCGGCAAAACTTCCCCTTCTTCCTTCCAAACATTAATCATAATTTTCCCTCGATCGGTAAACTTAGCAGCATTGCTCGCCAAATTCAACAGCGCTTGCCGCAGCTTCGAGGAATCAGAGTAAATCGTGCCAATATGGCGATCGCAATTCACCCTCAAAGTATTGCCATTTTTCCCCACCAGTGGTTGAACTGTAGTCACCACCTGCTCGAGCAAATTCGACACATCGAAAGTCTCCAGGAAAAGAGTCATCTTTCCGGCTTCAATTTTAGAAATATCCAGGATGTCGCTAATAATACTGAGCAACTGCTTGCCGGCGATATTAATGCTTGCCAAATCCATCACAAAATCTGCTTCGCCCAGTTCCTCAGCTTCTTCTTGCAGCAGCTCGCTGTAGCCGATAATCGCATTCAGGGGAGTCCGCAACTCGTGAGTCATATTTGCCAAAAATGTGCTTTTGGCCCGGTTGGCAGCTTCCGCAGCGTTCTTAGCAACTTCCAATTCGCGCGATCGTTCCTCTAGCTGCCTCTGCCGCACCTCCAAACCTTTGAGCAAACTGCTAATTTGCTGAGCCATTGTATTGAGAGTAGAAGAGAGCACCCCGATCGCATCATTAGACAGCACAGGCGATCGAGCCGTCAAATCACCGCTCGCCATCAGTTGGGCAGTTTCCCGGAGCAAGCCCAGATTCCGAATAATCGCCGACACCGACACACAAGCCACTATCCCCGCGATCGAACTCAAAACCAAAGCCCCCAGCAGCCAGTGCTGAGTGCGGCTCGCCACAAACAGAGTTTGCTCCACCAGCACCGCCATTGCCGCCTCAGAAACCCCCGCCGCCGGAGCCGAAGCAGCCTCGATTGCCAGCAAATAGTTCTTCATCTCCGCAGTCCCAATCCACCCGACACCCGCCGCCATCCAAGTTATCAGTACCAAGATCACAAACAGCCCGATCAAAGAAGCTCGAGTTCCCACAGAAATCCGCCTCGGAGCAAGTGCCGCCGCCCAAGGATAGCTTTTAAGAAAAGGATCTGGCCGCACCGGTGCACCCGAATTCCAAATCTCCTCAATTTGACCGTCCGACCTTACCTTACCAATCCGAACAGTTTTCCAGGTATGCTGCGTTTCGGCATCTATTTTTACCTTGCCCGAAGGCGCAGCCAACTCCATATTTTTAGCAGCCGCCCTGACTTTCACCGCATCTGTCGAACCAGCTTTTTCTACTGCTTGCTTCCACAGATAAACGCCAAAATAAGCCGCTTCGATCGGATCGTCCGTGACTCGGTTTTCCCCGTATCTAGCTTTATAAGCCTTAACAAATTTCCGATTTTCCGGTGTATCCACCGTTTGAAAATAGTTCCAAACCACCAAATGTCCGGCAATATTGGACGGCCCGATCGCCCGCACTTCCTCTTCTGCTATGCTCGCCGACATCACCGGCAAATCCTCTGGGTTCAAGCCACTTTCCCTCAGCTTTTGAAAAAAAGCCACATTGCTATCGCCGTTGAGAGTATTGAGAATCGCATCCGGTTTCACTGCTAAAATATCGGCGATCGCCTCATCCACTTCCATCGAACCCAGCGGCAGATACACTTCCCCCGCCAACTCTCCCCCGAGTGCCGCCAGTTGAGCTTTCACAATCCTATTTGCCGTTCTGGGAAAAATATAATCCGAACCCAACAGAAAAATTTTCCGCTTCCCCTGAGCCAGCAAGTAATTCACCCCAGGCACCATCTGTTGGTTCGGCGCAGCACCAGTATAAAAAATATTCGGACTCTGTTCTAGCCCTTCATACTGCACCGGATAAAACAGCAACCCGCCATATTGCTCAAAAGCCGGTAGTACAGCTTTCCGGCTCGCCGAAGTCCAACAGCCAAATACCACAGCCACCTGCGCTTCTTGGAGCAACTGCTTAGCTTTTTGAGCAAAAGTCTGCAAATCGCTGGCTCCATCTTCTATAACCACTTCCAAGGGGCGTCCGAGCACTCCTCCGGCCTCGTTAATTTCCTCAACAGCCAACAGCGTCGCGTCTTTGACAGAAATTTCGCTGATCGACATCGTACCTGTCAACGAATGCAAGATGCCGATTTCGATCGGCGCTCGAATCGGGCGGGCTGCTTGCTGAGGGTTAATGCTGCTTGCTCCCATAGGGTTTTAGACACTTTTTACTAACAACAGAAATTTTTGTTCGCTGCTGCGCGAAGTTAGCCTCAAGGCTAACTCTGGTTTAGCAGATTACTTGGCGCGATCGCCACAAAACTTCGGAATTACAGCACCCTGTTGATTTTAACCGTCAGCAGGAGCGAGCTTTAACAACTAACAACTGAACAATAGCTCCACTTCCCCCCAGCAAAATCCCCCCGATTTATCCGTGAGGATAAGCTCAATACCTCCCTGCGTGCCAATCGATCAGCAATTTCACCCACTCGCTATTCCCCAACCCCAATCTCCCTTCCAGCAGATTCAATTCTCCGCAATTTCACTGGCGATCGAACTCATAAATAAAAACTAAAAGCTATTCCCAACCCTAATCTCCCTTCAGGCAGATTCACGTCTCCGTGATTGCTCTTACGATCTATCTAAGGTTAAGTCTTAAGTACCCTTGTTAAAAATAAAATTTGCAAATAATTGGGTGAAAACAATGAATACTCAGCCAAACGCCACGAACACAGTCAGCGACACTCAAGTCACGCTACCGAAATCAAGAGAAAAACTGCTCGGCGAGGAAACAGAAAAAGCTCTCGGTCAGCAGAAACAAGAAAAGGCTGAAACTATGCGCGCTGTCGAACAGTTAAAAGAAGAACTTCAGCACAAAATAGATGTAGAATGTCACGATCAACCAGATTAAAACTAATACCATTTTTTTGAGGGTGCGAGTAAGATACGGTCTTACCCGCACCCGCTTTTTGAAAAAATCAGCAAATTCTGCCACCAGGAATGTCCGCGAGGTAACGGATGAAAATAAAAAGTCAAAAGTCAAGATAAACTTATCGAGTTAAATTTATTTTGATTTAAAAAATACAGTCCTGCACGAGTGGTCGTACACCGATTTTTGGTCAGCGAAACACTTCATTTGTTGCAGCTAGCAATTTAGGTAAAAAAACGGTTCCCCTGAAATTCGCAGTTTATTCTAGACTCAAAAATAACTATTCCTTATTCCCTATTCCCTATTCCCTATTCCCTATTCCCTATTCCCGCTCTACCTTAAATCCGTTACATTTCGTACACTGCGAGTACGCCAGACTTTATTCCTACAGGTAGAGTGCAACCGGGTTGCTGGTTCCCTATGATTAGTTTAAGTCGAGAATGTAAAACTCGATACAAATAAGGAGAAACCAATGAGCATTGAAGATAGAGCAAAGGCAACTGGCAAAAACATCGAAGGTGCTGCCCAAGAAGCCCTAGGCAATGTTACTGGCGACCCGAAGGATAAAGCTGAAGGCAAAGCCAAGCAGGCACAAGCTCAAGCAGGCCACGCGGTCGAAGATGTCAAAGATGAGATCAAAAAGAAATTAGACTGAGCCTAATACCAATTGAGAGGGTCTAGAAACCTGACCCTCTCAAATATTCAAAATGTATTGAGAACGGAGGAAAAAAAGTGAGTTTATTACACCAGAGTCGAAAAATAATTGCCGGCATACTATTGGTTTTTATGCTGGCGATTACTACTGCCTGCGCCCCCAGCGTTTCCGCCCAACAACCTACTAATGTACCTGTAGCAATTGGCGGCAGTCAGGGTTATTACGCGCAACTAGAACGGGGCAATACCGCCGCAGGTCAAGATTTTGGTCAATGGGTTACAAAGACGGCTAAGGGTCTGGTTCAGGATGCTTACGTGCGCGACAATAACAAACTGGGAGTTGTAATTACCCCGCAAGTGAACCCTAAAGAAGTTAAAGATTTGGCGAAATCTTTAGCCCAAGGTTTTCACCGCAATTTTCCAAACCAGGATGTAAGTGTTTTGGTTTACGCTCCTGACAAAAAACTGATTTTGACCGCTAAGTACGACCAGCAATCAAATCAAATTGAATACAAGTCTTGACCTGGTTAGAAAGCTTAAGTCAGAGCCGCGCAGCGGTTTAAGATACCGCAGTTTTTGGCAGGTCAAAGAATTTAAATTTGAGACGGAAATGTTGTGTAGATTGGAAAAGAATTACCATGAGTATCAGCGATAATTACAAAAGTCAAATCATGAGCGATTTGGCAAAGGGCGATAAAGAAATGATGCCGGAGACAACCGGTGAAGAGTACGAAAATTTTGACGATTTTGCTCAGAGAACTTCTCCGGATCAGCGCAAAAAATTATTTGGTCATTCTCTGAATCACGACTCCCTGCCGCCGGCGCAGTTGGAACCGGAATTGCAAAAGGCGATCGCCCAAATCAAGCCAAACGAACGGGACGACGTGGCACGGGAGTTCTTGAAGCAGTTGGACAAGAGAGGATTGAAAGATCGCCAGTTGGAAAAGCAACTAGGACTTTCTACCCACCACGCCAGTCGCATGAATGCTGACGATGTTACCAAACTGGCCTCGTTTACCTATCACAATCACCCGGATATTTTCCGAGAAGTGTTAGCAGAACAGCCTAGTTTGATGAAGTTTTTGGGCAATCCAGTGGTTGCTGGTATTTTGGGAATAGTTGCTGCTAAATGGCTCAACAGTCGCAAATAGTAGACAAAGGACTTCAGTCCTCACGATCAAACCTTTTTGGGTAATTGGGTTTGATCGTGAGGACTGAAGTCCTCAAAGTTTTATGAGGACTGAAGTCCTGAAAGTTTTATGAGGACTGAAGTCCTAACTACAAACCTTTTTGATTGCCGTTGTTTGACGGCAGATAATATTATACTAAATCCCGACGACGATTTAAGTCTTAATTATTGGGAGCTGAGCTGTCCGGGTAAGTAAAAACTATTGGCAATTACCGCAGGGCGAATTACCGATCGCCAATTACTAAATTATTGCTCAAATTTAAAAATAGCTGCACAGGCATCAACGGCGGTACACCTGACACTCCGCAAAATTGAATGTAGGATTAAGTGTTGCCTTGAATTAGAAAAAAAAAGATGAACTTATCCACTATTTGGCGAAAAGTCCGCAGCCAGCGAGCCTTCTGCTTCGCTGCACTGCTGGCAGGTTGCCTGGTATTTATCGGTTGTTCCCCCGCCCAGTCAGCGGCTGACAATTCAGTAGATCCCAAGTTTAAAGAGCAAGTCTTGCAGGTGATCCGCGAAAACCCCCAAGCAATTGTAGATTCGGTACAAGCGTACCAGCAACAGCAGCAGCAGTCCCTCAAAGCAGCGCAGGACTCTTTTTTGCAGGCTATGAAAACTAATCCCAAATCTTCGATCGGGGATTCTCCCACCACGGGTGCAGCTTCGCAGCAGATTGTACTTCTAGAATTCTCTGACTTTCAATGTCCGTTTTGCGCGAAGGCTCACGATACAGTCAAGCAGTTTATGGCAAAACACCAGGACAAAGTTACTTTAGCCTACAAACATTTTCCTTTGACTTCAATTCACCCTCAAGCGCTGCCAGCGGCTAAAGCAGCTTGGGCGGCCGGGCAGCAGGGCAAATTCTGGGAATATTATAGCGCTTTGTTTGAAGGGCAGAAAGACTTAGGGGAAGAATTTTACGGATCGATCGCCCAAAAGCTCAATCTAAAATTAGATAAGTTCAACACCGATCGCAACAGCCCCGCCGCTGAAACGGCTATTGCCAAAGACGTGCAACTGGCTAAACAACTTGGCATTGAAGGCACTCCGTTCTTTATCATGAACGGCCAAACTTTCTCCGGGGCTGTCGAGCTTTCTGAGATGGAAAGCATTCTCGCGAATGTCTCGAAATAATCGATCTCATTTCCGGTTGCATCGGAATTAATATTACCCGAAATCAGGACACTGCACCTGCGGTGTCCCTACAATTAATCTCAGTAGGGACAGGGCATTGCCGTCTCCTCTACATCGCAAAAAAGTGCAACCGGAGTTTGCAGAAACGCTGCGATTGAATTTGGCAAATGGGAATTATAGCAATCCTAAATCATTTTCAATAACTGGTTAAGAGGCTAAGAGCCTAGGAATCGATGTCACTCTTGAAGAGCCTCGCGAAAATTGAGGCAGAGCCTCGCCTATCTGCGTTACCAGGCAGAGCCTGGTAACGAGTAATCTAAAATCTAAAATCTAAAATCGAATGACTGGCAGTTTAAGTCGATCGCAACTGAGCATTACTTTTTGTATGATGTTATAATATAGCCTTTCTCGGAAAGATGAGGTACTATCCGGGATCGGGCATAGGGCATAGGACACACCTCACTTTTTTGATAACCGCTATATATCAGTGATGCAGGAACAACCTCATGACTACCTTGACATCTCCAACCACCGATCGCACCAGTGGATTGTACGTGCGTTCCCCCGAAGGAAAACAACTCGTTTTTCCCCTGAAACATACAGAAGTCAGAGCCAAAATAGCCGGAAATCTATCGCGAGTTGAAGTCTCGCAAAAATTTGAAAATCCTTTCACCAAGCCGCTGGAAGCCGTCTATATTTTTCCGCTACCGGCCGAAGCAGCGGTTGATGAGATGGAAATTAAAATCGGCAGTAACACTATTAAAGGCAGCATCAAAAAACGCGAAGAAGCCCAACGAATTTACCAACAAGCCAAACAAGAAGGGCGGACAGCGGGTTTGTTGGAACAAGAGCGAGATAATATTTTCACCCAATCCCTCGCCAACATCAAACCGGGAGAAGAAATCGAGGTTGTGATTCGCTATACAGACAGCTTGAAATTTCTAGCTGGCGATTACGAATTTGTGTTTCCGATGGTTGTCGGGCCGCGATATATTCCCGGTACGCCGCTGGATGAAACGGCAGCCGGCGGTAGTGCCCCAGCCCCAATGACAGTTAATTCGTCTACGGATATTGTTCCCGATGCGTCGCGGCTGAATGCCCCGATTTTGCCGCCGGGAAGGCGATCGGGACAGGATATCGGCGTGACGCTGGAAATTGAGGCGGGCGTACCGATTCGCAATGTCAATTCTCCATCCCACCAACTGCAAATTGAATATTTCGACTCTCCCCAAACTTCCCCAAACAGCGAGCAAAAGAATGGGCTGAAGGTGCGCGTTCAGTTGGGAAATACAGATACAATTCCCAACAAAGATTTGATTGTTCGCTATCAAATTTCTGGTCAAGAAACCCAATCGACGGTATTAACTGAATCGGACGATCGCGGCGGACATTTTGCAGTTTATTTAATTCCGGCGATCGAGTATAAAACCGATGAAATTGTTCCGAAAGATGTCGTTTTTTTAGTCGATACTTCTGGTTCGCAATCCGGTGCGCCTTTGCAGCAATGTCAGGCATTGTTGCGGCAATTTATTGACGGGCTGAATCCGCCGGATACTTTCTCGATTTTGGATTTTTCCAACGCCGTGCGGCAACTATCGCAACAACCCCTGCCAAATACAGCGGAGAATCGGCAACAGGCGATCGCATATATTAACAAACTCCACGCTAACGGTGGTACGGAAATGTTGGGCGGCATTCGGGCTGCGATCGATTTTCCCGCACCATCCGGGCGCTTGCGGACTGTGGTATTGCTTAGCGACGGTTACATCGGCAACGAAAACGAGATTTTCGCCGAAGTACAGCAGCATCTCAAACCGGGGAATCGCCTGTACAGTTTTGGTGCGGGGAGTTCCGTCAATCGTTTTTTGCTCGATCGCATTGCCGAAATTGGACGGGGGTTTTCCCGGATTGTCACCCACGACGAACCAGTTAATAAATTTGTGGAAAAGTTCTTCCGGCAAATCAACAATCCGGTGTTAATAAATCTAGAAATTACTTGGCAGGGAGAGGGCGAAAGTCCGGTAATTTATCCCTCAGTAGCGCCGGATTTGTTTGCCGAACAACCGCTGGTTTTATTTGGAAAAAAGGGCGATCGCCAAGCTGGAAAACTTCAGATAAAAGGGGTTAGTGCAGGCGGACACCAGTACATCCAAACCTACGAAATGAACTTTACCGAAACTGCTGGAAATCCGGCAGTTGCCCAGCTTTGGGGGCGGCACCGCATCAAAGATTTGATGAATCAAATGCTGCAGTACGAAACCAAGGTGGGGGTGGAAACAGTGACAGAAACGGCGCTAACCTATCAGCTTCTGTCGCAGTACACGGCTTTTGTGGCTGTCAGCGATGAGGTGCGCGTCGAACCGGGTGCGGAATCGATCGCGATGAATGTGCCAGTAGAAATGCCGGAAGCTGTGGAATATCAGGGTGTATTTGGTGGCCACACAGACTGGATGGAACAAAAACAAGAACGCGGCATCTCATTTAGTCGCCCACCTCAGCAGATGTATCCATTGCCCGCACGAGCCAGCGCCCCCAGCGCCCAGATCGCACCGTCGGCGCGCCCGCGCAGCACATCACCCGTAGAAGTTGTTAGCGTTACGGGGTTGGATGAAGAGGCGATCGACAGTTTAAACGAACACTTGGAAACTCTGACTGTCCCGCCCGGTATCAACGGCGAATTGGTGTTAGAAATTGTTTTCGATAAGGTGCGCGCCAGCCGAATAGTCGTGGATGCTGATGCTTCGACTGTGGCAGATGTGGAGTTGCTCAAAACAATTAAAAAATGGCTGTTTAGCTGGCGCATTCCTCACTTTATTGGGGATACAGTGCGCCTGACGTTGCGGGTGCGATCGTAAAACAGCCTGATATCAAGTTTGATCGATTACCATCATAAAAAAGGTTCGCAGCATCGGAATGCAAGTCCTTGGATTATAAGGACTTGCATTCCTCACTACAAATTCATCTGATTGCGATCGTTCGAGCCGACAGGATACGATCTCGATCGCCCACAAAAAAATGGAAGAATTTGCTCTTCCATTTTTTAATAGTGACTGTTCGTCCTGACTGCAAACCACTTTTTTTGTTAGACATCTCCCATAATTATCGTGAAACAGGCATCCTGCTCGTTCAAAATCCGCTTTGAGAGGAGAAGTCTATTGGTAACTTGACGGACGCGATCGCATTTTCAACTAAACAGCAGCCAACTCTGGAGTCGGGCGCTTGCTGTGGCGGATACCTTCGATCGCGCCTGCGTAATCCTTCGCCTTAAATACAGCAGAACCGGCGACGATCGCATTTGCGCCCGCTTCCAGAACCTGCCAAGTATTGTTCGTCTTCAAACCGCCATCCACCTCAATCCAAGGATCGAGGCCTCTCTCATCGCACATTTGGCGCAACTGGCGAATTTTTGGCAACATAGTCGGGATAAAACTTTGACCGCCAAAGCCCGGGTTGACGCTCATAATCAGCACCAAATCGCAAAGGTCCAGCACGTGTTCGATCAACTCTAGGGGTGTCGAAGGATTCAGCACCACACCAGCCTGCTTGCCCAATTCCCGAATTTGACCGAGAGTGCGGTGCAAGTGAGGCGAAGCATTGTGCTCGGCGTGAACCGAAATAATGTCAGCACCGGCCTTAGCAAAGTCTTCAACGTACTTCTCCGGCTCCACAATCATCAGGTGGACATCGATTATCTTGGTAGTAACCGGACGAATTGCTTCGACAATCATCGGCCCGATAGTAATATTAGGAACAAAGCGACCGTCCATCACATCTACGTGAATCCAGTCAGCCCCGGCTCGATCGACAGCTTGAATCTCTTCTCCGAGACGGCTAAAATCGGCTGATAATATTGATGGAGAAATAACGATCGGTTTTTGAGATTTGGTCATGGCTAAGTCTGTGTCTCCTGTCTGCGGTGCTGTATCCAGTTTATCAAACTACGGCTCTCCAGGTCGAAAAGTTGCTCGCGGGCGATCGTCCTCCGCGAAAAATTTTGCCTCTGACACACAAGTTTTGTGCAAAACCTGCCCTGCTGCGAATTTTGGTCTGCGATCTAAATTTTGTGCCTAACCAATAACTTTTGTGTAAAACTACACCTGCTGCTACAAATTTTGACGGCCAATTATGAAAAATACACATCCCTCAGACAATCCTGAACTCGATCGTGCAAGTCTGTTTATATTAACTATCCCAGTCATCGGCTTTTTCCCCGCGCTGTGGACTCTTTACCGCCGTCAGGGCAGCCCCGAACACAAAGCCGTCAGCCGCTTGGCAATTGCCCTTGCTATTAGTTGGCTTTTAGGACATATTCTTTTAGAAGCCGGCGCGATTTCTGCGGAAACTCCGGCACTTACCATGTTATTAATGAGTAGCCTGCTGACAACCAGTTATTTTATAGTTTGTCTGGGACTGATGGTTCGTCTCTGGAAACGTCAACCGCTATGGTTGCCCGGAATTAGCCGTGTAGCCGAGCAAGTGCTAGGCAAACATTTATCGTAATTTAGAGTGCTTTTGAACCCTTACCGTATTGATTGATTCGGTCTTCAGGTTGATACTACATATTGTCGCGATCTTTTTTATTTTTGTTGTGTGTGAGGAAGCCAGTGCCAGCTCAAAAAACTCCTAATCAAGACCCTATCGAAGAATTAACCGCTCAACCTTCAACCAAAAAATCGCACCAGCCGCATCGAGGCCGCTGGCTGGGTTTTGGTTTTGGTTTGGCAGGAGTAGCCATGCTCTCAGCCACAGCCGGAGCGCTGCTAGCCGTCTCCCTTTCCACAACGCCGCTTCAGCAACAAAAATTGACGGCCGAAGAAGCGGCGGTGTTTTCTCAAGGCGACATGGCAAAACTCAACATGAAGATGCCGGAGTTGACTCGCCCAGTTAATATTTTAGTTTTAGGACTTAAGGTTCTGAGTTCAGACCTCGACGGCAGTCCCGACAAGGAACAGGGATACGATGTCTGGCAAAACTCTTTCAAGGGGTTAACCGATACCATGCTGTTGGTTAGGTTCGACCCTCAAAATAAAAAGTTAAGCGTACTTTCCATTCCGCGAGACACCCGCACCTATGTTGAAGGTAGGGGTACCGTAAAAATCAATGAAGCTAATTATTACGGCGGTCCGGCTTCGTCAGCTAAGTCAGTCAGCGGACTCCTGGGAGGCGTGGGAATTGACCGCTATGTCACGGTCAATATTCAAGGCATCAAAAGCTTGGTAGATGCACTGGGTGGCATTACTATTAATGTGCCTAAAGACATGAAATATACCGATGAAAGCCAGCATTTATATATAGATTTAAAGGCTGGCACGCAGACTCTCAACGGCGAACAAATCGTACAATATTTGCTTTACAGGCACGACGATTTGGGCGATATCGGGCGGGTGCAGCGGCAACAATTGTTGATGCGGGCTTTTGTGGAACAGAAAGTAAATGTAGGTTTGCTGTCTCGACTGCCGAAGGTTTTGTCGGTGATTCAGTCTCACCTCGATACAAATTTGAGTATTGAGGAATTGGTGGCTTTGGCTGGTTTTGCTACTAAAACCGATCGCGCTAGCGTCCAAATGTTGATGGTTCCGGGCAAATTCAGCGATCCAAAGGACTATAAAGCCAGTTTTTGGTTGCCAGACCAAAATGGCATCGAAACTCTGGTGGCAGAGCATTTTGACTTCGGCCAAAATACTTGGACCATCGAGAATGCTGATGCGACTTTTCTGAAGGTAGCGGTTCAAGACAGTACGGGCGATCGATCGGCTGTTGAAGATTTTGTCAATACTCTAACTCGCGCCGGCTATCGGAATGTCCAGGTTTATAAAGATTGGCCAGAACCGCTCGAAGAGACCACGATTGTCGCTCAAGACGGCGATATTAAAGGTGCCCAAGCAATTCGCCAGTCTTTGGGTTTTGGAGATGTGCTGGTTGAGAGTACGGGTTCTTTACAGTCGGATGTGACAATCAGATTGGGTAAGGATTGGTTGGACAAAAAAACTCAGTATGACCGCGGGTTTAAGTCTTTTTAAACTGAAATGTTTAACCTGTGGCAAAAACCGGGTTTCTGACCGCAAAAACCGCATCACAACCTATATCTCTCGTTCAGAAACCCGGTTTTTAAGAGATTCCACACGAATGGTGCAAGATGTGAGTTTAAACAGGGTTTCAAATTCAGTATTTGTAGGACACAGCAGTGCTGTGTCCTGTTTTTTTTGTTTATAGAGATGGCTCCGATCGCTTTTTTGTCGATTTACTGATACTATATCTCTTGGTGACGACGAATCGCGATCGCAATACCGATACTTCCCTCCGCAACCAGAACTGACACAATAATCAACGAGGGAAACTTTAAGATATTTTATAAAGGTAGGGTGGATGAACAAGGGTGCTAAAATAGACCGACAGCGGGAACATCAGGCAAATGAACGCACATTTCTTGCATGGTTGCGAACTTCACTCGCTTTAATTGGTTTTGGGTTTGCAATCGCTCGGTTCAGTTTATTTCTGAGTCAATTTCAAGCTACAGTGACTAAGCAAGAAGTTTCCTCCCCTCCCTTCTTCAACTCCGAAAATTTAGGACTGAGTTTGGTTGTTTTTGGAATTGGGGTCATAGCCTTAGCAGCATGGCGTTACAATCGAGTTTTCTGGCAAATCGAGCGAGGTGATTATCGCCCAAATCCTGTACTTGTTTGGATTCTGACAGGAGTTGTGATGATTTTAGGAACGTTAAGCATTCCGTTGTTGCTGTGGCGAGATCGCGGAAATATAGCTCCCACTTCAACTCCTAAAAACTCTCAATTCTAAGTTAACCCGATCGCTGAGTTAAAGTCAAAACAACCGCAACCATATCATTAAGCTTTTGTGCATCTAGATTGTCTGTGGTGTTAGAGGAGCTGATGGGGAGAGCATTTGACTTTCGCTGTGGTCATGGAAATATACAATTTAAATGCAGTACAACTTACAAGCGGAAGCAAGTAGAATGAAGCCATCGCACCCACAACCAACCTAAAAAACTCCCCACAAAATAAGAGATAAAATCTGACCAAGTAAAGTGATTTCCCAAAATTAGCCTTCCGGGTAAAGTAGCTCGCATTGCTTGTAAAAACGGAGGTGTCCACAGTTGGAGAAACTCTACTCCGCAGGTAGCTAGACACACAGCTACAGCCGCCCTAATTTGCGAAAATCGCGGCAAGATCAGAACTACCAGCAAAATCCAAAATACCTCATAGGCTATGCTTCCAAAAAAGTCGTTGAACCATTCCGGTGCAGGGCCGCGAGAAAATCTCACTGCGTAACCTAAAGGGATAATCACGATTATACTGATGAGCAGGGCAATTCGATATTTTAAAAAACGGCGATCGGGAGAAATTGGGGAAGTCATTAAATTTGAGACTGGTTTTTTTGTTCACTTTAACGCTTTGGCTGTAGTAGGGATTCTACTAGCACAAGGAAGAAGGAAAATGCCATAGCGGGACTTAGACAAAAGTTATCTTGAAAATAGGCTCAAACTTAGTCGTCAAGGTCAATTAAGGTCTCTTCTTCTTTTTTCTTTCTGCGACTAGCAATGTCTAATAGTTTTTTTTTATCTTGTTTACACTCATCAATCTTGCCTTTTATATCAGCTTCTCCAACATGAGATTTATCTTTATTAAACACTTCTAAGTGAGCGGATTTCCCGAAATGTAAATTATCTACATACCAATATCGGTCTGTAGCTACTTCGCGGTAGATAGCTCTGCCATCATACCTGGATGAAGTTTTTTCAAATCTTTGTTTATCTCTTAGTATAGTTTGCTCATCTCTGGGAGGGTCATTAGAGAGTTCATCATATACTGAACAGCTTAAATTAAATGTATGTTCTAGCCAATCTTCAAGCGCAGATTTATTATCAAGACCATCTAATTCTATACAATTTACTTCATCATTATTTTTAACGATAGTAATTAAGCAACAATTAGTAATATGTGGATGAACAAGGTTAAAACTGGAATTGATAAAATTAATTAATAAATAGGTTGAACTACTGTTTTGTAATTTTCTCTCAGCTATTTCTGCTAATGAGGTATCATTTACAACATTGTACTGTCCATTAATCATCAAACAATCAAACGACTCTGTTGAAGAATGTACTTGTTCTTTACGCCATTCTTTAGGATTTAATTTATTAAATAAAACATTCTTGAAGGCTAGTTTAAGTGATTGATCTTTAATTTGATTTAAGCTTTGATTAAAATCAGAGCCTTTTACCGCTTCATAGTTGACAAATAATTTATTATCCTCATATATCTGTTTATCTTTAATTTTTTCATTAATAAAATCAAAAATAGCTTTAAAAGCTATTACTGCTTGTTTGAATTCGACATCATTAAGATACTGTCCCTCAAGGGATACTTCATTAATAAAAATTTCCATGTTAGATTCCAAAAAGACGTTCAAAATCTTTATCCATTTGGTCAAAAAATCCTTTAGGCCATTCTTCAATTCCTCCATTAGGTTGAACAGGAATTTGTACAACTGGTTGCTCTGAATTTAGCTGTAAGTATAATATATTTAAATTTTCATGGTCAATAATTTTATCAAGCACAGCTATTCGCAAGGCATTTAAAATATGATCGCTATGTGATTCAATAAAAACTTGTACGCCACAACTGCTAACCTTAGCTAGAAAGTGAGTTAGTCGCGATTGCGCTTTTGGGTGTAAATGCGCTTCTGGGTTTTCTACAATTAATATTTCACCTTTTCTAGCAATTAATCCTGAAACAATAATTGGCAAAATGCAATGGTATCCAAAGCCAACATTAGCTGGTTTATAACGATCTTTTGAAGCGTTAGTATTAAATAAAGGTTCTAAAATGTTACTTATTGATTGTGATATTTCTACTTTAGCTCCCTCAAAAACATAACTTAGCCATTCTTCTGTTTGATTAGATAATGTCTTTGCATTTTCTCCTCTGCACAACATATCATCAACTAAATCATTTCCTTTTCTATAAAGCAAATTTACGGTAAATTCGCCTTTTGTACCTACATTAGGAAACTTTTTCAAAGTGGACTTGAAATAAAATTCTTGTGGACCAATGCGATCCGCTGAAATGTAGTGCATATGACTAAAATTAAAAAAATCAGCTAAGAAATTAAAATGAAATTCCTCATCTTCTATTAAAATAGAATCATTAGGTATTAAATTATTTAATGAACAGTCGCCCAATATTTTTGATTCATTCTCAGTAGTTGAGTATTCATTAGTATTGTCTTTTTTTAAATACTTTCTCTGTACCGTAGTAACAGAATTGTCTAAATTAAATTTATTACACAAGTTGATCTCTCTGATTTCTGCCACCATATCATCATGTAAATTTTCCATTAATAAATATTCCATACATTTATGAATAACTTTATTGGGATGAACAATTTCATGGAAATAATATTTAAGTACAATGGGTTCATCTCTTGAGATACTACTATTCCTAACATCAACAAAATTACCCAGTCTTACACAACTTCCATTCAACAGAATTTGGGTTGTCACTTCACTATGCTCAATAGATTGTCGCATTAAAAGCAAAGCTTGTAAAAGAGTAGACTTACCACGCCCATTTATGCCTGTTAACAGGTTGATCTGTGTTAAAGGAAACTGTATTTCATCTTTAAAACACTTAAAGTTTTTTAACTCTATTTTAGTTAGCATTTTATACGTCTCCTAAAATATATTGTGCTAGTTTAAAGCGGGTAATAACTTTAGATTTGCTACTCGTGGAATACTTTATAGCGTCAAAGTATGCTGGATTTTCAAGCAATTTAATAAAGTTATCTTGAATAGACTTCTTGTGAGATTGTAAAAACTCATCACTCCTTGCGGAGAAAAAATAACACACAGATTCAAAAATTGCGATATTTATTCTTCCCCTATTTTGACCAGAGGGCAAACGAAAATTTTTAGTACCAAAAAAATCAAAAGTTAAATTCATTACTCGCTCAAAATCATTTTTTAATATATCTATGTCTCGATCATCCATTAAATTAATTTTTTTCATAGCTCTTTCTACAAAATCACTCATATCACCTTGATAATCGTTTTCATAATCAAAGAGTTTAAAAGCCAAGTAACGCAAAATAACTTCTCTATCCTTCATTCTTTTGGGTGAAACACCGTCGTCTATAGCCTTTATAAAATATTCTTTTTCTGATAACTGTTTTAGCAGCTTGGTTGACTTTCCTGAAAAAATACAGTTTCTAACTTCTTGACGTTCAAGTTTAGTTCCTCCTGTGTTAACTCTATTGAAAATATCATAGACAACTTTAACGGGAACAGAGGGCTTAATAAGATATATGTAAAGTTTTTTATCTTCAATCCTTGTTTCATAGTCACCTGGTAGTTCTTTAAGTTCTGAAAAGGTGTAGCCATTCAACCTAGTTAATGCTTCTAAACCACTTAATTTAAATTCATTCTTAACAAATTCATGTAAAGCTGTAGTCCGCTGTAGACCGTCTACAATAATTAGTTTTCCCTCTTTTGTTTGATTTAAATACCAGGGAGGAAGGGGGAAATTTAGGATAACAGATTCAATAAATTTACTTTTTTTGTCTAATTCCCAAACTACATTGCGTTGAAAATCTGGATCGATAATCAGCCTGCCATTGTCATATTTCCTCAATAACTCAAAAACAGTTTGAGGATCTTCTCTAATATCAATATCTGCTTCAGTTGGATCGTAAGGATACAATCCACCACTATCACCACTATCCTCTTCAGCAGTATCCTTATCTGTTTTGATGACATCATCTTGGAGTTCACTATCCGTCATTACTTGCTGCTTCTCCTAATATGTGTAACCTTGATGATTCCTCAATTCCACTAGCCTGTAATTTCTTAACGGGACTTAAACAAATTTTAAGCCCAAACCAAGCCAAAACTGGCTTTAATGGATTGTATCATGCTTAGCACTGATTTTTTGTTTAAGTCCCGACTTATTCATAAAGTCGGGTATCGGGGTCTTCTATTTTTTTACAAATAAAATGCACTAATTTTCTGCAAATGCCGATCGCCCTTTAATCCAATCGAGTAAAATAGGATTGACCAATTCCGGCGCTTCATCCTGCGGACAATGGCCTACTCCCTCCAAAGGAATAAACTTTTCAACAGCCGGAAACTTTGCCAATTCTCGCCCGAGGGCGATCGGCTCCCAAGGGTCATTTGCGCCCCAAACAATCAAAGCCGGACAGCTCAAACGAGGCAACAAATCCTCCGGTAGAGGCCCTTGAGAATAGCTGATAAAAGCTACAAATACATCGACTGCGCCACTATCTCGCGCTGGTTTTAACAAGATTTCTACAAGTTCATCGGTGACAGCTTCGGGACGGTGATAGGCTTGCAAAAGCACTTTTTTGACTGTTTTTGGCGTTGCTAATTGTTTGAAAAATAATTGACTTATCCACTTGACATTTAAAATCTTTTGTGCGATTGGCGCTCCAAAACTGCGATACCAAGGCATTTCGGCGCGTTTGCGATCGTGCAGCAAACGCAGGGAACAATTGAGTAAAATTACACCAGAAGCAATATCGGGAAAATCAACAGCGGCTTGCATAATTGCTACGCAGCCGATCGAATTTCCCACCAAAAAAGCCGGCCCGCCCGCAACTTCCCGACAAAAATCAGCAATCAACTGTCCCCAAGTCTCAAAAGTATAATCAATCTCAAGCTTCGGCGCAGGCTTAGCAGAAGCACCAAAACCGATAAGATCGATCGCAAAACAACGACAATCAGCAGCCAACACCGGTAAATTCTGGCGCCAGTGGCCCGAAGACGCTCCGAAACCGTGGACAAACACCACAGCCCGACCCTGGGAACCCGCAGCCTGGTAACAAATCGGAAAACCTTTCCACATCCAGGTTTGAGGCGCAAGAGCAGTTAAGGTAGAAGAAGTCATATAGGTAAAAAAGTGAAAATTTAAGAGTTGGAAGGACTAAAGTCCTTACTACAAACCGTATCGCAATTCGAGGCGAACACTAGGACATAAGTCGCAAACCTTCCTTCCCTCCTCCCTCTGCGCCCTCTGCGCCCTCTGCGGTTAAATCCTCTTCCTTCTTCCTTTGCAGTTAGAGCCGATATTATGCCACCATTAAAGATGCTGCATTTTTTGCCTTATTGAAAATTCCCTATGCCAACAATCATCTCAACTTCTGTCGTACCGTTTCTCGGTTCCGAAATTGTACCCGACTACCAAACAGCCAAAGTAGTTATTTTACCAATTCCCTACGAAGCCACCACCACCTATCGGCGGGGATGCGAAAACGGGCCAGCCAAGCTTCTAGAAGCTTCTCATCAACTGGAGTGCTACGACGAAGAACTAGATTCGGAAGTTTGCTACGATGTCGGCATATATACCGCGTTGCCGATCGCCGACACCCGCAACAGCCAACGGGTTTCCTCCTCAGAAATGCTGCAAGTCACACAAGAAACCGTACAGCAGCTAATTGCCCAACAGAAATTTGTCATCTCTCTCGGAGGCGAACACAGCATCACCGCCGGGATTGTCGAAGGCTACCGCCAAGGATACCCCGATGAACCCTTCACAGTCGTGCAAATCGATGCCCACGGCGACTTGCGGCACGAATACGAAGGCTCGATCCACAACCACGCCTGCGTGATGCGGCGTATTGTTGATATGGGCTTGCCGACACTGCAAATCGGGATTCGCGCTATCTGCAAGGAGGAAGCAGATTTGATTAAAGCAAAACAGCTAAATGTGATTAGAGCTCGGGAAATTGCTACTCAACCGGATTGGGCCGATCGCGCAATTGCTAGCATAACAACTAAGCGAGTATTTTTGACGATCGACTTAGACGGCATCGATCCGACTTTAATTCCAGGGGTTGGCACACCGGAACCGGGCGGGTTAAATTGGTATTCGCTCACCGGATTTTTGCGGCGCGTCTTCGAGTCCTGCGAAGTAATCGGGTGTGACATTATGGAATTAGCACCTGTTGTAGATTCTGTCGTCTCAGAATTTACCGCCGCTAAATTAACATACAAGCTTATTGGATATCAAGCTGTGAGTCGAGGTTGGCTAAAGCAAGACGAGGAATAAATCGCGAATTACGAGTCTAAATAAGCTTTTGCCAAGGCTAGAATTAAAGTCAAGAAAAAAACCGCCAATTTTATAGGGTTCATCTCATTTTTGTAGTCTAGCATTTTTTAGTGCGGTCGTCTCCGTTCGCTTGATGAAAGCTTTTCTGTGTGAAGACAAAACTCAAAAAGCAAAAATAAGATGCTCTCATTTTATTGGCGCTCTCGTCTTCGATATTTCACCCTCGCAAATACTGCCCTTAACCACCTGAAAACATGAGTTCAATAATCGAAACAACCGGTACTCCAATTAACGGCTACGCTCCCGATTTTGAACTGCCGGGAGTTGACCAAGAAGTTCACCATTTAGCTCGCTATTTAGAAAAATTTCGGGCGATTGGGGTAGTATTTATGTGCAATCATTGCCCTTACGTACATTTGTATCTCGATCGACTGAAAAAACTGCAAGCAGATTTTGACGATAGAGCTGTTACGTTAATCGGGATTAATGCTAATGATTGCAACCAGCATCCAGACGACAGTTTTGAAAAAATGAAAATTTTTGCGGCAGACAATCAACTCAACTTCCCGTACATCCGAGATGTTGCTCAAGATGTGGCCCAAAGTTTTGGGGCTTCTAAAACGCCGGAGGTTTTTTTGTTAGACAAAGATGGCAGATTGCGCTATAGAGGTTTAATTGACGACAATGCTGACGATGCAGCAGCAGTGCAGGTTTCTTATTTGCAAAGTGCGATCGACCAATTGCTCAAAGACGAACCGGTAGAGCCTTCCATTACAGAGGCGATCGGTTGTTCTGTCAAGTGGCGATTGTAGTCATTAGTCAGTAGTCAGTAGTCATTAGTTAGTAGTTAGTAGTCATCTCCAACAAATAATCTCGCTCTCCCCTAGGGCGTGTTTTCAAACCTAGAATTGGCTTAAATTGTATGTTGGGTTGAAGAACTAAACCCAACATTTTTATTATATTTGTTTGGCGGAGCGAAACCGAGGGTGCGCTATGCTTAACCAAACCTGCGGAAGAGTTGGAAAAGACTCCATAGCCGCCCTTAATAAGGGGGAACCGGAGAATTCAAAACCCCCCTTATTAAGGGCGGCTAGGGCGATCGAGACTTCGATACAAATAAAAGAGACAAAGGGTTTCAGTCTTCAGTTGACACAAATTAATTGCTCAACTTACTCCTCTGCTTTGCGATACCCAAGTCTCGATCGCCCTGTGCAAAATTAGAACATAGCCCTATGGAAAGAAAACGCATTCTCAACTTGATTCTAGTAGCCGTCGCGACGCTGGTACTGCTGATTAATTTGTGGAACTTATTTCAGAGTTTTTCCCCAGCTACAGCGCAGCAGCGCACGTCTTTAACCGTATCCGCCGCCATCAGTCTCTCGCCCGCCTTAACAGAAATCAAGACTGTTTATGAAGGCAGCAATCCCAATACTACTATTATTTATAATTTCGGTGCTTCCGGTGCTCTAGAGCGACAAATTCAGCAAGGAGCTCCCGTAGATGTATTTTTCAGCGCCGCCACTAAACAAATGGATGCTTTGCAGCAAGCTAATCTGCTTGTTAACCAGACTCGCCACAATTTGCTGACAAATCGCCTGGTTTTGATTAGTCCTAAAAGTGGCGCAGTCTTGACAAATTTTAAACAGTTAACAGATGCCAAAATTCAGAAAATTGCGATCGGCGAACCAAAAAGTGTTCCGGCGGGAAAATACGCTCAAGAAATGCTAACTAAACTTGGGTTGTGGCCGCAACTCCAGCCAAAATTAGTGTTGGGAAATAATGTCCGCCAAGTGCTGACATTTGTCGAAACTGGTAACGTTGATGCTGGTATAGTTTACACTACAGATGCCAAAGCATCGGACAAAGTAACAGTGCGACTAACAGCGGCAGAAAACTTGCACTCACCCATTGTTTATCCCCTAGCAATTATCAAAAACAGCCGCAATCCCGCTGCCGCCAAAGCCTTTGTGCAGTTTTTGGCGGGCGATCGCGCTAAAATAGTATTTATGAAATACGGATTTGGCATAGTTCGTTAATTAGTCGTAAAAATTGTAGATATTCAGAAATTTTTCTTTTCTTTCTTCTCTTCCTTCGTGTCCTAGCGCTGACGCGCGGCGAAAGCCTAAAGCGTCTTCGCGGTTCGTTAAAAAAAAATCTAATTCACAAATTATTTAAAACTACCCATAGTTAATCCAAAATATGGAATTTGACTTATCTCCATTATGGATATCTCTAAAATCCTCCGCTATTGCGACATTTATCACCTTTTTCCTGGGAATATCCGCCGCCCGGTGGATGCTTTCTACTCGCATCCGAGGTAAAGCCTTGATTGAGGCCATTTTCATATCTCCCTTGGTTTTGCCGCCGACAGTTGTGGGATTTTTGCTGCTGCTGCTGTTTGGGAGAAATGGGGCGATCGGTCAATTGCTGCTAAAATTTGACTTAACTATAATTTTTACTTGGCAAGCTGCCGTCCTTACAGCCACAGTCGTATCATTTCCGCTGATGTACAAAACTGCTTTGGCAGCTTTTGAACAAATTGATGTCAATTTGCTCAACGCAGCCCGCACTTTGGGCGCTTCGGAACAAACTGTCTTTTGGCGGATTGTGTTTCCGCTAGCATGGCCGGGAATTTTAGCAGGCACTATTCTGGCATTTACCCGCGCTTTGGGTGAATTCGGCGCGACTTTGATGTTAGCTGGGAATATTCCCGGACAAACTCAAACTATCCCGATGGCAATTTATTTTGCTGTGGAAGCTGGGGATATGAGGCAAGCTGCTATTTGGGTTTTGATTATTCTGAGTATTTCTATTAGCGTGCTAACTGCTGTTAATTTTTGGACTGATTTACAAAGAATTTCGCCCCAGCCAACTCCCAACTCTCGGAATCCTAAATCAGCCCAAAATTTGGTGCATCGTTCTAATCGAGACGGGCAAGATGCCCATCCCACAACTAATTTAGGATTGGCATATCAAGGGCAATCTAATATTTCCAAATCTTGGCGTTTTTCTGGAAAAAGTTACTACAATAAAACATCAGAAATCGGACTTGTTTTAAATATCTTTAAACCTCTTTCTGGCTTTGCCTTGGATGTCGGCTTCGATATCGGTCAAGAAGTGCTGGGAATTCTGGGTGCGTCGGGTTCTGGCAAGAGCATGACTCTGCGCTGTATCGCCGGTTTGGAAACTCCCGGCAGCGGTAAAATAGCAGTGAACGGTAAGGTTTTATTTGACTCGGCAGAGGGTATTAATATCCCTTCTAAAGACCGCCACATTGGTTTTTTGTTTCAAAACTATGCTTTGTTTCCTCACCTGACTGTGGCTGAAAATATTGCTTTTGGCTTGCATAATTTATCTAAAAGCGAACAAAAACTTCGAGTCAAAGAACAGCTAGTTTCGGTGCAAATGTTGGGACTAGAAAACCGCTACCCGCACGAACTTTCGGGAGGTCAGCAGCAGCGGGTGGCTTTGGCAAGGGCGATCGCCCCTGCTCCCGAATTGCTGCTGTTAGATGAGCCGTTTTCTGCTTTGGACACTCACTTGCGGAGTCAACTGGAACGCGAGTTAATGCAGACTCTGGCTAATTATGGGGGAATTACTTTGTTTGTCAGCCACAATTTAGAGGAAGTTTATCGGGTGTGCAAAAATCTGTTGGTGTTGGCTGAGGGAATACCGATCGCCTTTGATACCAAGGAGCATATTTTCGATCGCCCGTGCAACTTCACCGTCGCCCAGTTAACGGGCTGCAAGAACTTCTCTGCTGCTAAACCGGTTGCTGAAACTGTCGTCGAGGCGATCGGCTGGGGCTGCGATCTGACTGTAGTCGAACCAATTCCCAAATCTTTAGTTTCTGTCGGAATTCGAGCTCATCAAATCAGTTTTGTTAGCCGGTGCGATCGCGAAAATACTTTTGCTTGTTGGATCGCCTCAACTGTAGAAACTCCGCACCGAGTCACATTATATCTCAAATTGCACTCGCCTCCCAATGATTCGCCAGATTATCACTTGCAAGCTGAAGTTTTCAAGGAAAAGTGGCGGGCAATTAAGGACAATCCTTTTCCCTGGTATGTTCATTTGGAGCCAATTAGGTTAATATTAATGGAGGCATGAGTCAACAGCTAACAGTTAACAGTCAACAGTGAACAACATTAAATTATGACAGACAAAGTGCAAAAAACAGATGCCGAATGGCAGCAGCAACTCACACCAGAACAGTTCAAAGTCACCCGAAAAAAGGGAACAGAAAGAGCTTTTAGTGGCGAGTATCACGACAACAAAAAACCGGGAACTTATAAGTGCATTTGCTGTGGCACGGAGCTATTTAAATCTGAAACAAAATACGATTCTGGTACTGGTTGGCCGAGTTTCTACGCTCCTATTAACGAAGAAAATGTCAAGAATGAGTCGGACAACAGCTTGTTCATGCGCCGCACTGAGGTACTGTGCGCTGTCTGCGACGCTCATCTCGGTCACGTATTTAACGACGGGCCCAAACCCACCGGTCAGCGTTACTGCATGAATTCCGCTGCTCTTAATTTCGTCCCCAAAGATTAAATTGCGTCGGCATTTCTCGCGCCCGGTGCCTGCAAAAAACCCGGTTTGTTCCTGAACTTTCTTTGATTGCTCAAAACGAAGATTTTGCCGAAAAACCGGGTTTTTATCCTTTCCCAGCAAGGTATTCTGGAACCAGCCCAAAAGTCTGTTCCAGACAATTGATGTTCAAAATGCACCCTGGCTGCTATCTTATGGTGGAGACAAAAAGCAAAAATAGTGGCGGCATGGGGATGGTTTATCAGCGGGTTTTGCTGAAACTCAGCGGTGAAGCGCTGATGGGCAGCTTGGGCTACGGTATCGATCCGGTAGTGGTTGGGTCGATCGCCCAGGAAGTGGCAAAAGTAGTTTCCGAAGGCATTCAAATTGCGATAGTTGTCGGCGGCGGCAACATTTTTCGCGGCGTGAAAGCTGCTTCGGCAGGGATGGATCGGGCAACGGCTGATTATGTGGGCATGATCGCTACGGTGATGAATGCTATCACTTTGCAGGATGCCCTGGAACAAGCAGGAGTGCCAACGAGGGTGCAATCGGCGATCGCCATGCAAGAAGTAGCTGAACCCTACATCCGGCGGCGGGCAATTCGCCACCTCGAAAAAAAACGGGTAGTGATTTTTGGTGCCGGTTCTGGCAATCCTTTTTTTACTACTGACACTACCGCCGCATTGCGGGCGGCTGAAATCGATGCAGAGGTGATTTTTAAAGCTACTAAGGTGGATGGGGTCTACGATTCCGACCCCCATATCAACCCCAACGCGCGCAGGTATAAAACCCTCACCTACGCCCACGTCTTGAACCAAGACTTGCGGGTGATGGACAGTACCGCGATCGCCCTGTGCAAAGAAAATAATATTCCTATTATGGTATTTGACCTCTCGGTATCGGGCAACATTTATCGAGCTGTAATGGGAGAATCTATTGGAACTATTGTAGGAGGAGTTTGTGAAGTTAGCTGAAGCAGAAGATCATATGCAAAAGGCAGTTGAGGCTACTCAACGGTCTTTTAATACGATCAGGACGGGACGGGCAAATGCCTCTCTCCTCGATCGAGTCATGGTAGATTACTACGGAGCTCCAACTCCCATCAAATCCCTTGCCAACATCGGCACGCCTGATGCGACTACCATCAACATTCAACCGTTCGATCGCACAGCGCTGACCTCGATCGAAAAAGCAATTTCCCTCTCAGATGTAGGACTCGTACCCAACAACGACGGTTCAGTTATTCGCTTGAACATTCCGCCCCTGACTAGCGAGAGACGCCAAGAATTTGTCAAAATGGCCTCGAAGTTTGCCGAAGAAGGTAAAGTTGCAATTCGCAATATCCGCCGCGATGCCGTTGACTCGATTCGCAAACAGGAAAAAAGCAGCGATATCTCTAAAGATGAATCGCGAGACTTGCAAGATAAAATTCAAAAGCTGACTGACAAGTATGTCGCCAAAATAGAAGAAGTTCTAGCAGCGAAAGAGAAAGATATCACGACAGTTTAGCAAATGGAAAATTGGGCTAAGCTATTACGCATTTAAACCAATAACGACTGAGGTAGGGTGCGTCAGAAGCGAACACTTGCTAGATTTGCGAAATTTTTATGTACGCTTTGCACCTTACTATCCTCTTTTAAATGCCGAACAGCATAGGGAAGTTGCACCAATTTTAGAACAACAAAACTGGGCGGTTGAAACCGCTTCTATACAAACAAAAACCCACGATAGCGGGTTTGAAGAAGGCGCGGTTTAAATTACGTTGTTTTCTTTACACCGCCTCTGCGGACGCAAGTTTGTGCAAACCTGGTTTCAGCCGCCCTCTTCAGCTTTTGAGCATTTAAATTGTGTGTTAAAAAGCGATCGAATCACGAATGGGGTGCGGTTCAAAGCCCGCCCTGAATATGCAATTTAAATCCGCAGCCGCTTAGATCGTATGCGTTCGGATGACCATCATTAAGATTGGTTCGATCGTGAGGAATGCAAGTTCTCTGACGGTCGCCACTTGCATTCCCACAGATCGAGCCTTTTTTATTTCAGGTAATCAACACTCAACAGTCAACAGTCAACAGTCAACTTCTTCCATCTTCCTTTTCCTATAAAATCGTGGACGGTTGCATCGGAACCATAAAATCGAGTCAACAGTCAACAGTCACCTGACGGTGCAACCGGAATTGATCTAAAATCTCAAATAATTATGATAATTTATTTTTATAAAGTAGAGAAGCCTTACGGCTGCTTTTCCAATTTTTCACCGCACGACATTTTCCTGTGCGGTCAAAATTGGTTGACTGTAGAACATTACTATCAAGCCCAAAAATTTGTCGGTAGCGCCGATAGAAGATTAGTGGCGGCGATTCGAGGTGTACCAACTCCTCAAGAAGCAGCCAAATTAGGTCGCGATCCCAACCACCGCGTGCGCGACGATTGGGAAGCCGTGAAAGTTCCGATTATGCGCGAAGCAATTTTAACTAAGTTTCTCACTCATCCAGACATTCAAGCTATTCTCGTCGGCACAGGGGATCGAGTGATCGTAGAGGATTCGCCAACGGATTACTACTGGGGCGGAGGCTGCGACGGCACCGGCCAAAATCACTTGGGTAAAATTTTGATGAGTGTCCGCAGCGAAATTTGTCAGCGTCGGGCGGGCTGATAGAAGCTCAAATTTATTTTTTTTGATTATATGAAGTTATACAAACAAATGTCAAGTTAGTTTAAGCATCAATAATTATAAGAATGAGATTTGAAGATTGCTAGAAATTTCTGAGAATATTATAATAATAATTATCATTAGATTAAGCCGCTCTGTTTGTTGAAGGCAAAAACTAAATCTGCGCGCGCGATCGCACATTTTCCTTCCCCAGCGCCCCAGCGCCGTCTCTAAGTGGCGCGCCACAGATTGATTGTAGAGTTCGGTTAAGTCAAAAACTCAGGCAGGTGCAGTGCGTGTTCGATCGCTCCGGCAGCAGATCAAAACTTCTTATTTTTACCCTAATTGTATGACGACAGGAGATTTATGCAAGTCACAGAAAATACACAAGAATTAAATCATAAACTAGACAGAGAAATTTTGGTGCGGCGGATAACAGAACGCATCCGCCAATCTCTAGAATTAGAAGATATTTTAACAACTACGGTAGCAGAAGTGCGGTCTTTTTTGAAAACAGACCGCATCATGATTTATAGATTTAGTGCCGACGGCAGTGGAGAAGTTGTTGCCGAATCAATTAATAACAACCGTCTCGCTTCATTGAAAGGCCTACACTTTCCAGCAGACGACATTCCCCCCACCGCCCGGGAGATGTATGTCAGCAAGCGCCAGCGGACGATCGTAGATGTTAACTCCGGGACGATCCTCCTGAGTCCCCTCGATGCGGCCGATACCGGTCAACCCTTAGTAAATGAAGAAATGCACTACCGATCGCTCGATCCTTGCCACACAGCTTACCTGATGGGCATGGGAGTGCAATCTTCCTTAGCCGTGCCGATTTTGCACCGTAGAAGCGTGTGCCCAAACAGCAAAACAGAAATCTGCCAGGCCCCCGCCTGCGTGACTAGATACGAGCCTGGAAACGATCGTCAAACTCATATCGAACTGTGGGGACTGTTAGTGGCTCACCACTCCATCCCCCGCAATATTTCACCAACAGATTTAGACGTAGTTCAGCTCGTAGCAGATCAATTGTCAAATGCCATCGGCCACTCGATCCTGCTGCATCAAACCCGCTCTCAAGCAGCCCGCGAAGCCACTGTGAGCCACATTGCAGCCTTGTTGTACGGTCACTCCAACATTCAACTGCAACAGGCTTTAGAAGCCACCGTTACCGCCTTGGGCGGCAGCGGTGGCAGGCTTTATCTCAATCCTCGGAATATAAAAAACGGTGAAAAGTTATCGGTTCCCAAGAGCGATCGAGCATCTTCTGAACTGTTCAAAACAGGCGAGCAACCCGCACTCATCAACTGGGAAACACCCAGGGAACTAGAAGCTCATCCGCTTTGGCAGCAATGGCTGAGCGCCGGATTCCAAAACACCGAAAAACTTTCCAACTTGCCAAGTTTTACTAATTCTCAATTGCCAGCTTGGATAATTACCGACTTATACAAAGTACCTCAACTTAGAGTTTTATTTCCAGCTTTCCAATCAACTAAAATTCGGGGTTTGCTAGTAATTCCCCTCCACTACCAACAACAAGTAGTCGGCTGTTTGACCATTTTTCGCAATGAAATTGATACCGAAAAAATGTGGGCGGGGCGCTTTGACAGCAGCGCCGCACAAACCCTTCCCAGACAATCCTTTGAAGTGTGGCGAGAAATCAAAAAAGGTCAGTCGCCGGAGTGGAATTCCGAGGAGATAGAGCAAGCTTTAGCGATCGTCCGCCAATTTTGTGCCGCCATCGGGCAGTACCTTCTTTATAAACAAGTGCAAGCCCTGAATGCCAACCTGGAGCGCCAAGTTCAACAACGCACCGCCGAATTGCAAAAATCTTTGGACTTTGTTGAAGTGTTGAACAGAGTTAGAGACCAAATTCGCAGCACCTTAGATTTAAAAACCATATTGCAAACTATTGTGCGAGAAGTGAGAGTTTTGCTCGATACCGATCGCACGGTAATCTATCAATTTGCCGCAGCCAAACAAGGCGAGGTAGTTGTCGAAGCTGTTCGCGGCGAGTGGGAGTCAATTTTAGGTCTCAAATCTCCACAAGATTTCTTCCCCGAAGGCTCAGACTGCTTTTACCGAACTGGACGGGTGCGAGCAATTAATGATATTGATACTGATGATTTAACGCCCCCTCACCGCGAATTTTTGGAAAAATTGCAGGTGAGGGGCTGTTTAATTGTGCCGATGATCGGCAAAAATGCCCAATTGTGGGGGTTGCTGATTGCCCACGAGTGTTCCGGGCCGAGGGTTTGGCAAACAGCAGAACAAGAGTTGCTGCAACATTTGGCCTCTCAAGCTGCGATCGCCATTCACCAAGCAGAACTTTATCAAGAAAGTCTCAATGCAGCAACTGCCGATCGAGCAAAAGCCGAACAGCTAGCCAAAACCCTCACAGAACTCAGTAATACCCAAGCCCAACTGATTCAAACCGAAAAAATGTCCAGTCTCGGACAACTCGTGGCCGGAGTCGCCCACGAAATCAACAACCCAGTTAACTTTATCTACGGCAATCTTTCCCACGCCAGCGAATACAGCAAAGATTTGCTCTGCTTGGTGGAACTCTACCGCCAGAACTACCCCAATCCCAACCCAGAAATTAGCGAGTGTTCCGAAGCCATCGACGTTGAATTTCTAGCCGCAGATTTGCCCAAAATTTTGGGCTCGATGAAAGTCGGAGTTGAGCGAATCCGCCAGTTAGTGGTATCTTTGCGAAATTTTTCCCGGCTGGATCAAACTCAAAAGAAACCTGTCGATCTTCACGAAGGCATCGAAAGTACCCTGTTGATTTTGCAGCACCGGATCAAAGCCCAGCCCGATCGCGAAACCGTAAAAATCATCAAAGAATACGGCAACTTGCCCTTAGTAGAATGCTATGCCAGCTCCCTAAATCAGGTATTTATGAATCTGATCGGCAATGCCATTGACGCTCTAGAAATGGGACAAAAAGACCAAATCATCAATATTCCCGGACTCGATGCAAGAGCAGCGGCGACATATTTAAGCTCCCAAGAACAGGCGATCGAACCCGTAAAGATAAATCGCAGCACCGAGTCTTTGATTCCTGATTTTCCATCCCCTTGCATTCGGATCCGCACCGAATTAATCGATGAAAAAACAGTAGGAATTTGCATTGCCGACAACGGTCACGGCATCCCCAAAGAGTTAATTTCTCACATATTTAATCCGTTTTTTACTACAAAACCCGTCGGTCGGGGGACAGGGTTAGGACTGTCTATCAGTTATCAAATTGTAGTTGAAAAACACCAAGGGATACTCAAGTGTGTTTCTCTACCGGGTCGCGGTACAGAATTCTGGATCGAGATTCCCATGAATTAACTACAACAACTTAAAAGCCTGAACACCCAGAGCCCCGACTTCTTTAAGAAATCGGCGCTCTAACATCGGACATCAATAAATTATTTTATCTTCATCGCAGAGAGAGATAATTCGATTCACAAAAGCTTTTAGCTCTGGACAAGCTTGAATCGCAATCATCAGATCGTTGTCTTTCAAAATAGCCACTCCATCAATCACTTTGTTATAGTCTCTTCTACATTGTCCCGAGCTAAAAATCTCCTTAATCCGATCGGAAGGTGCGTTTTGGTGATTCACAGTTTCAGGTAAACCGCTAGGAGCAGAACGGTTGTGTTTCGCCAGCTTCTGGATAGTTGTCCAGTAGGGAAGAAGCCATGCTTCAAAATCATGTAATGCTGTGTGAGGATAAAATTTTGGGTTTTTATCTACCCATCTCCTCATTTTATCTTTAGCATCATTCGCATCTTTAAAGTCCTGCTTTCCCGTATAAACGTCTGTAAGTGCAATTACAGCATCATAGCCATCATTATCGAGGAGATTTTCAACAATAAGCTTGAGTTCCGCTTCCTTGGGAATTCCACCATGTTGTGGTTTAAAGTCGAGTCTTGGCATTTTTTGCTCTAAACGACTTTGCAGAAACTCACGAAGCTTTTTTCTAAATGCCATTTCAGTAGCTCCTTCAACCAAAATAGCAATTTTCATGGACGGCCACCCATTACATTCATTGCCCAAAGCTGGTCAAGACTGTAATCTTCTAACCATTTATCCAGGTTAAGAGTGTCAGCCCACCTCATTTTTGCCTCACCTTCTTCTAGCTCACACACCAAAACCTCATCTGGCTTAAGAAATCTGATACAGTCTATCTGAATGTGTTGCAACTATCAGTTGAGTGTGTTTTGAAGCTTCTCTCATTAGATAAACCAAGTGTCTTAAAAGCTCCGGGTGCAGGCTCACTTCTGGTTCATCTAGCAACGTAATAGTTGTTAAAGTTTGACTTTGCAGGAGCGCAACCAACCAAAGGAAACGCAGCGTTCCCTCTGATAACTCATGAATATAGAAAGGCTGAGAAAAATTTCGATCTTTCCAAGTCATAGACATAGTTCCTGCGGCAACCGGAGGGAAGTTTAATCGCTCGAAATCAGGAAACGCAGCAGAAATGATATTTTCAACCATTTCAAAACGGTCTGGATCGGTTTCCCGAAGGTCATAAAGACAGGAAACCAGGTTTTCACCGCTGGCCCCAGGCAACTTTGCAGGGCGCATTGCTTGAGGTAAACGGATTGGACTTTTCTCTGAAACATCGAGTGCTCCATAATATGTGCAAGAAGCAAGGCTCTTTCTCAGGTTCTCTGGTTCGCGATACATTTTAGGAACTTGAGAAAGCGATGTTTCAAGAGGATTGTGCTCCCAAGTCGGTCTCACAAATCCACTGCTTTCTTCTTGAGAATATTTAATATCAAAACCTTCTGATTCAATATACTTGAATGGTTCAGCTCTGTGGGGATTTCTCTGCTGTGTTAAAGATTCGTCTCTAACTTCATAAGATAAACCTTTGGGTGACAATGTTAAGCTGTACTTCAAAGGTTGTTCCTTTGGCACTTCCATTGAAATTTCAATTTCAAGTTCTTGTACTTTACTTCTTGTCAAAATTTCATTCAAGCCGCCTTTAAGTTGCAATAAATTCTGTAAATTTCCACTTGCTGAAGCGGCTAGTATTGAAAGAACATCTAAAAAAAGTTTTTCCTGCTCCGTTTGCACCAATCATGACGATGAGATTTCTCATGTCAAGCTCAATATTTTGAAGACGTCGAAAACCCCTTACTGATATATTTTCAAATCTATTCATACTACTAACCATTATTACTATCAATAGTGAAACTAGCCTAGACAGATATATCCAGACTAGGCTAAGTATAGCGGTTCTCAAAAAGGTGAGGTATGCCCGATGCCCGATGCCCGATGCCCGATGCCCGATGCCCACGAGAGTACCTCATCTTTCTGACAAAGGCTATATATCTGCCTTAGATACTTTAGGGGTTTGATAAAGCCAGATGGGTGTATGAAACGCTCTGCATCGCTTGGGTTGGCGCAACATAAGTCGTTGGAGCAGGCCGTTGACAAGTCCTCAAGGCAAGAGTATCTTCACCAGAACCGAACCGATCGATCCTAGAAGACTCATAAAGTCGCCGCCCCCAGTGCGCGGCTCCGTTGGCTTTTGGCGGGCCACAATTGCTTTGGCTAACTGCTTCGACAACTCCTGACCTTGGGGATTTCCTTGAGCTGCAAAGAGTTGGTTTGCTCTGGCCGCGTCTTGACTTGCGCCGCCGAAGTCTCCCAAGTCAGCCCGAGACATACTGCGCGCAAAATAAATGGCGGCTACATCGGATTTCAAATTCAGGGCTTGATTGTAATAATCGATCGCGTTTCTGTAGTTTCCCGCTTGAGCTTCCTGGACTCCCAACCGGTAGAAATCTTCAGCGGTGCCGATATTAGTTGGCATTCCCCTAACTCCCAGCAGTTGGGCGTTAGTTAAATTAGTGTCGGTTAAATTTGCATTGCTGAGATAGGCGCTTCTCAAGTCAGCACCGCTGAGGTTGGCTCCGCTGAGGTTGGCCCCCGTCAGGTTGACACCAAACAAACTGGTGCCGGTGAGGTTGGCTCCGCTGAGATCCGCTCCGGTGAGGTTGGCTCGGCTGAGGTTCGCCAATCTCAAGTCAGCACCTTTAAGATTTGCTCCTGTTAAGTTTGCTAAAACCAGACCTGCACTGCTGAGGTCGCAGTTGGGGCACTCTCGGGTGGCTAGCAATTGTTGGGTGTGTTGGATGTTTTCGGCGGGTGCAGGAGCGATCGGGGCGATGGCGCTCAGCAGCGTTAAAGCAGCGAGGATTCTAAGTTTCATTTTAACCGTCCAAAATCCCAAATATTAAATCTAAAATAGCTTTTCTCGAAGCAATTGAAAATCACCATAACACAAGTTCACCCAACAAATCTTTTGACTTGCCGGATGTAGGAGTTTTGTGCGCCACAAGCACCTTAAAAAGATTTTGCTTCCCATACATTAGGGTAATGAAAACCTCATTACCCTTTAGCCACAGTTCTCGGCAAGCATAAGATTTAACAAATAAGTTAGTCGTGGATCGTGCCGTCGGGCATCGTCGTACCCTTAAGATATACTCCGCTCAGGTTGACTTTTGTCAGGTTTGCTCCCAGCAGGTTGGCCCCGCTTAAGTCTGACGCACTTAAAATCGCTTCAGTCAAATCCGCCCTAATTAGGCTCGCTCCCATTAAGTCGGCTCCGCTGAGGTCTACTTTGCTCAGGTTTGCGCCAATTAAATCGGATTCTGTGAGAACTGCCCTGCGTAAGTTTACTCCGTAAAGATTTACTCCGTGCAAGTCTGCGCGGCACAGTATTGCCCGAGATATATTGGCTCCAATTAAAGTTGCTTGGACCAGGGAAGCTCCGCTCAAGTCTGCTTTGCTGAGGTTGGCTCCCATCAACTCAGCTCGATACAGGTTAGCTTCAGCTAAAAGTGCTTCTGTCAAGTCCGCTCCTCCTAAGTCGGCTCTGCTCAAATCGATTTTGGACAAATTGGCTTTGCCAAAGTTGACTCTGCTGAGTTTGGCTTTGCTGAGATTGGCTCCAATCAAGTCAGCTTCATACAGAGAAGCTCCAATCAATTCTGCTTCGTAGAGGTAGACTTGGTGCAGGTAGACCCCGCTAAAGTTTCTTTCTCCTATTGCGTATAGCTTGAGCAGTTCGTCAACGTTCATTGTGGCTTCTCTACACCTTTTAAATGCAGAATACTGTCCGCTTGCTGGTTGCACCGGATGTTCTGCCATTTGAGATTTTAGACGCTGACACATTCACACCCAGCCTGAGAGTTCCCTCAACCTGCAAGGTTTGAGAATAAATTAGATGGTTTGGCGAGGGTGAAGGACGAAACTATACGATATTTTGCTGTGAATTAAAATAACAATTAAAAATTTTTCACAACCAGGTCGATCGCACTTGGCAACTAAATCAATAGATTTTAGCTCGAAAGTGCGATCGAAGCCATAACTTTTTGTATGTTTCTGAGTTGAGGGAGTAGCGGTGTGATAAAGATCGCCAATTAATGTTAGTATGATCACACATAAACAACTGTTTCGATCACGACAGATCCAAAAAAATAGCAGATAGTGGTACTGTACTGAGGGAAATTGACAATTCCACCGCCTGCGTGTTTTACTCAAAAAACGAATGATCGTTCGAGTAGTTTTACAGAGACCTGCTCGGGGCAGGAAAGTCGGTTGCAGCGTCACTTGACGCGACCTATTCAGGCTGATGAAAGTCCTAATGTCCCAGGATTTATCGCACAGCGACAGCCAGAAAAGCACTTCTGGGTACAGGGAAATGTATGTGTAAAATTTCGATCGCTGGCGTGCAGACCAAGCCTGTTTACTAGAGGCTAATGATTAAAAGTTGCCAATACCTGCACAAAAGTTACCAACAAGCACCAGGAAAACCATGATATGTGTTTAGTAAAAAGAGAATCAATGGTATTCCTTAAAAGTCAACTATTGCACCCAATGTAGCAGTCGAACGGTGAACTGATATCAGTTCACCATGAGGCTTGTGCGATCGAATACAAAAGTGACAAACAAATCAGGTTTTTTACCAGAAAAAACTTGGTAGCAGTCATTGCTCCAGGCTAAACAAAGAAACGGCTTGCGCTCGTTTAAGTAAGTCCTGGACTGAAAAAGTTTAATTGAGCTCGCTAGTGTATTGCTTTTTTAGCAAACAAAAGGCGAGCGTTTAGGATGGGGCAGATTTTGCTCCCTTTTCAAACAAAGCTATTGTAGAACGCAAATCGTGAGGTAATTGGTATGGCTGGAGTATGTAAAATTAGCATCACGGAGACAATTGAAGAACTGAAAAGCTTGTTAAACGAACAAAAAACTGCAAGCGGCTTTCAAAAAATTCAAGCACTTTACTTGTTCAAGACTTGTCACGTTAAGACGGTTAAAGAATTGGCAATGACGATCGGGGTAAACCGAATTACAGTGCAGCGGTGGCTGAGAAAGTACCGATCTGAAGGAATTGAAGGACTCCTGGAAACAAAGCACAGCGGCGGGCGCAAGCCTGCGATTCCTCCTCTAGCCCGCGCTAGTTTGGCAATGCGCCTCAGCGACCCGCAGAAAGGCTTTAAAAGCTACGGAGAAATTCAAGAGTGGTTGCAGCAGGAATACAGTATTGAGGCTTCCTATAAAGCTGTTTACGCAACAGTCAGATATCAGCTAAAAGCCAAGCTGACAAAAGTCTAGACAGTGCCATAGGTGGTCGATTTTTATTGAGTGAGGGATTTTCTGCCGGCGACACAGCCTGCTGTTACTGTTACATGAAGGCAGGAGAATTGGTATAAATTATGCGTGGTGTCGATCGAGCGAGGGGGAGAAGATTTAACGCTTTTTCCCCGTTTTTTAAAGAAAGATGCTTAAAAAATGCGCCATAACTTATAACTTGCAAGTTTTGTCTGACTTGCAGGTTTTGTTATAATGTAAAAATCAGCAGCGATTAAGGCAAAAACCGATCCAAAGCCGCTTTCAACTCTTCTATTTCTGTATCGATGTTGCCTTGTTTCGCCGCTCTAGCAATGCACTCTGTTAAATGTTCGTCAAGGATGATTCTCGCTACGCGATCGAGGGCTCCTCGAACCGCAGCAACTTGTACGAGAACTTCGGGACAGGGACGGTTTTCTTGCACCATTGTTTTAATGCCGCGGACGTGTCCTTCAATCCGAGACAAGCGATTTACCAGCCGTCGCATCGATTCTTCATCGTGATGGTGAGGGTGGGCTGATTCATTGTCGTGATGGTGGTGGGGATTTGAGGGCAAGGATTTGTCAGTAGAAGTATCAGATAGAATCATTGGGGTTATACCATTTGAGATTTTAGATGGGGAATGTATTGATTCCCTAGGAATTGGGGTCGCGGGCCTACTGTCGCATTGTTTTGTGAAACTGACCTTACTAGGGAAATTTTTCCAGTTAAAATTGAAAATATGTTGAATTTGTCCGGGCTGCTGACTCATCTATTCTAATTGTCTAAATATATTTAGGATCTTCATAGTGGCAGATTATTGAGCCCGGACGATCGCACACCTTTACCAGACTAACCCAGACTAACAAAGATTGACGCTATGCGACTATTTAAGTTTTTTCGCCCCGCACCCGGCACCGGTGCTCGTTGGTTCGCCCTAATTTTAGGAATGACGATCGCCCTGAGTGCTCTCTCGATCGATGCTGCACCCGTTTTGGCAACTGAGGGCAAAAATCCGCCCAACTCTGGGAAACAGCCCGAAACAGCCGTGCAGAAAGTACAATCCCAGAGCTTCCCAGCCACCGCCGGGAATCCGCAACTGTTAGCGCTGCGGAGTCCGGAACTGCCGGCGGATACTGGCAGTTTTGTGACGGCGGCAGTCGATCGAGTCGGGCCGGCAGTTGTTCGTATTGATACCGAACGCACAGTCAACCGCAACATCGACCCGTTAATGGAAGACCCATTCTTCCGCAGATTTTTGGGAGAAGATATGCGGAGCGTGACCCCCAGACAAGAACGGTTGCGCGGTCAAGGTTCCGGCTTCATCATTGACAAAAGCGGGATTGTTTTAACCAACGCTCACGTAGTTGACAAAGCCGATCGAGTGACTGTCACCTTAAACGACGGGCGGACATTTCCAGGAGAAGTCCAAGGTACTGACGAAGTAACAGATTTGGCTGTTGTCAAAATTGATACCAAGCAAGCCAACTTGCCTGCCGCAACCCTGGGAGATTCCGATGCGGTGAAAGTAGGAGATTGGGCGATCGCTGTGGGGAACCCCCTCGGATTTGACAACACTGTCACCTTGGGCATTATCAGCACCATCAAACGCTCCAGTGCAGCCGTCGGCATTCCCGACAAGCGGCTCGATTTCATTCAAACCGACGCCGCCATCAATCCCGGCAATTCCGGGGGCCCGCTGTTAAACAGCAGAGGAGAAGTGATTGGGATTAACACTGCGATTCGAGCCGATGCGATGGGTATTGGCTTTGCAATTCCGATCGACAAAGCCAAGGCCATCTACGCGCAGTTAGTCAAGGGAGAACAAGTCAGCCATCCGTTTTTGGGGATTCAAATGATTGCATTGACTCCTGAAATCGCCCGAGAGAATAATTCTGACCCCAATGCTGCTTTGATTGTGCCGGAAGTTAAAGGGGTGTTAGTGATGCGAGTGGTGCAAAATACGCCGGCCGAAAAAGCCGGGATTCGCCAGGGGGATGTCATAGTTCAAATTGACGGCGAGAAAGTGACTGAGGCGGAACAATTGCAAAATTTTGTGGAAAACAGCGAAATCGGTCAAGTTCTGAAGCTGAAGGTGCGCCGCGGTTCGGTGATTAAGGAAGTTGCCGTGACAACTGCTCAATTGAGGGATTTTTAGAGGAGAAGGAAAAGGGGGGAAATCGTTAAAAACCCCTCCTCCGCTCGATCGGGTGGTGGGCTTGACACTCGTCGCCCGATCGGGTACGAGGATTCTTCAGAAATTTCATTATTCCGAATCAAGTCGGATATGTCCTTACGCCGGGATTGCACCGCACTAGGTTGTTTCAACACGCAGATGGTTATTCTTACTTGCTGCTGGAATTATACCAACAAATATTGAAGGCGGTTGAAACCGCTGCCGACTTCTCCCCATGTCTAAAGCCAGGGGGTTGCGTCTCGTTGCTTAGTCAGCCATTGGAGGCAATGCAAGACCAAAACACTATGGAGGCAAGTCTAATGCTGCCCTTGGCGGTTGCCGTTGAATGGGGAAGCCAGCATCGTACTGCTTAACAGTTAATGTGCTGCAAGTAGAAAGGCGCAAATAAACAGCACTGTGTAATGAAATGTCGATCGCGCGCTTTCTATCAAGCGCAACTGCCGAGTGCCGAGTGCCTGAAGCCGATCGCAACGATAAATATTCACGCCGACTTACTTAGTTCACACCGAAGCAGCCACATAAACCAAACCGACTATTAACAGAACTGCTGCAATACCCAGGATGATATAGTTCCGCTGCTGGTTCTGGTTGGGAGGTTCGGCGCCGTACATTTTCGGCTCTTTGGCAAAGTTGTTCAAGCGTCCGTCTTCTTCGGTAGTATAAGGCATCGTCACCAATCCTCTATATTTTTGATTGCCACCACTTTACCAAAAAAATGCTATCAAAGTGCAGCCCTTAAGTTCGGGAATTTATTTTGAGGTGACAGTACCTGTTTGGGGAGAAGAGGCGATCGCGTAATCTTTGACCGGCATTCTTCCCGCTAAGTACGCCAAACGCCCTGCTTCTGCCGCCATTCCCATTGCTTTTGCCATTGCTGGGGAATTTTTGGCATTGGCGATTGCCGAATTAATCAACAGGGCATCTGCTCCCATTTCCATTGCTAGCGCGGCCTCGCTGGGGGTGCCGATCCCGGCATCCACTACCACAGGAACTTTTACCGTATCAATAATTATTTGAATGTTGGCGGCATTGTTGATCCCTTGCCCGGAACCGATGGGCGAACCTAAAGGCATGACAGTCGCACAACCCACTTCTTCTAGGCGTTTTGCCAGCAGGGGATCGGCATTGATGTAAGGTAAAACGGCAAAACCTTCTTTGACTAATTTTTCTGCAGCTTCCAAAGTGCCGATCGGATCGGGCAGCAAATATTTAGCATCGGGAATCACTTCTAGTTTGACAAAATTATTGTCTTCTTGCCCTAAAAGTTTCGCCATTTCCCGGCCCAAACGAGCCACTCTAATCGCCTCATCGGCAGTTTGACAGCCAGCAGTATTGGGCAGCATCCAAATTTTAGTCCAATCCAGAGCCTCCGCCAATCCTTCATGACCGGGAGCATTTGTCTGCACTCGCCGCACAGCTACAGTCACAATTTCGCACCTGCTAGCGTTGACGCTTTGCTGCATTTCTGCAATGCTGCGATATTTTCCCGTCCCCGTCATCAACCGAGAATGAAAAGTTTTGCCGGCAATCACCAGAGGTTTGTCTAAAGGTGGAGTTGCTGTATCTACTGGATAGCCAAAAATGCTGTACTCAAGGGCCTCTTCCCACTGTGTTCTGCCGCCCATCATCTCTTCAAGCTTCCAACCTTCTTCATTTGTCAGCTCATCGCGCGTAACTGCATAAATAATTTGCCCAATTGTAATTAATTTAGCATCTCGCGAGATATTATTTTTTATGCCTGTTTGTATAACTTCTTCAAATTCATTAAAAACGTCTTCCATTTTCCCATTCCTCCCTAGTAATTTCTTGAACTTCTTCGCTATTGAATACTAATATAATAGTCTGAATCAGTTGTCTTTCGTCCCAATAAAAAGCTTTTCTGATGCCGTCATTTATCTTCCAAAACTCGTAGGTTTCTCGGTTGATGTGAATAATAACGGCTGTTGCACCTTGATTTTTTGCCCTACTGATACCTTCTTGAAGTCGATATCTGATGTTTTTAGTAGATTTTGTCAACTCCTTAAATTCGCAAATCTCACCGTCAATCTCAGCATCTGGCGTTCTGACACCCTCTGCTGCTTCCTCGCTCAACATTCTAACTCTCTTCCCTATTTTAGCCAAAACTTCAGCCAGAAAGATTTCCGAATTATTAAGATTGTGTTGTTGGTGAATTAGCACAAATCCGCCAGCTATCTCATCAAAATAATAGCGCCGATATTCTGGTTCTGCATTTTCGTAGATGGCTCTGCTGTTCTCGATATATTCTGAATTCACCGTTACTATACTCTCAATGGACTCGGATCGGGTAGAGTTAAATCTATGAAAGCAACTGTCGAGCAACTAGCCGAAATAGGGATATTTGCCAGCTTAAACCGAACTGAATTGGAACGATTGCAAGAACACACAGCAGTTCGGACTTACCGACAGGGAGAAGTTGTGATGTATGAGGGCGATCGCATCCCCGAAAAATTATACACTCTTTCGATCGGTTCGCTGCAGGTGACAAAAATCGGGGCGGCGGGCAAAGAAACAATTCTCCGCACTTTGTTTCCGGGAGATATGTTTGCCGCACCCGGTTTGGTGGGTAACGGAATGGCCCCGGCAACGGTGACGGCAGAAACTGAGGTGCAAGTTCTTACCACAGAACGGGATTTTTTGCTAGCAGCAATTCGAGAAAATCCTGAGATTGCTTTACGAATATTGGCGGTTTTCAACCAGCGGTTGCAGCAATTGCACGAGACAGTGCACGGTTTGGTGTCGGAAAGGGCGATCGTGCGGCTGGCCAGATTTATTCATTACTTTGCGATCGAGCAAAATACAAAAATTACCGAGAATAGTGTATTTTTAGAAAAACGTTTGCCCTACTATCAAATTGCTCGCAGTATTGGCATCACTTATGAAGAATGCGTGCGGTTGTTTAAAAAACTCAAGTCGGTTGTATCCTACAGTCGAGGCGGTAAAATTGCGGTGTTGGATTGGCAAAAATTGGAGGACATCGCCTCGGGAGAAGAAATAGATTAACGGTTTGTAGTAAGGACTTTAGTCCTGATTAACTACAAACCGTATGGAGAGGACTGAAGTCCTCACTACGAACCTCAGATCGAGGACTGAAGTCCTCACTACGAACTTTAGCTTGATTTAAAGCATTAATGAGGCTCCGAAAATGTCAAGATAAATGCCAAATTTACCTCAGCTTTCAAGGCGTGGAGAGTGCGGGCTGGCATGAAAACAAACACCCCGGTTCCAAGACAATATCCTTACCTTTCAAAGTTAAAATTCCCTTTCCTTCGATTACATTAACTGTGGCATTCCGTGCCGAATTGTGTTCAGAAATTTCTGAAACAGCGGCCAGACAAAGTAAATTGTACTGACAATTCTTGTCTTTGATTAAAACTTGGCTCGACACTCCGGCGGCGGGATATTCAATTGTGTCTCGGAGTTGGATTGCTGAAGATTACAGCGGTAAAAGAGTAGTAGTCATAAATTTTGACTCCCTGAAGATTGTTTTTTGGCACAGATGATGATATAACCTAAATCCTGTTGGTAATGCTGGAAAACTCGACGCATTGCTAAAACTCGATCGCGAATTTGTGATTTACTTACAATATTCCACAAAAGTTCGATCGCCCCTAGGGCCGCACCAACGCCCGATCGACAAACTCCCTATCACCTCTGCTTTGCCAAATTATACCTCCAGGAGACCGGAATTTGACGGACGATCGCACTTACCTGCATTATTTGTGTTCGGAGATAAGCTGTACTGCATTTAAATTGCATATTTGGGGTGATGCTCAAAGCCCACCCCACTAGAGTCTAATTATTTTAGATGCAATTTAAATGCTGATTAGCTTAGCTCGGATTTGCTACAATCTAGTCGCACGCAAAACTAGAAGAGATTATGAGCGAACTGTTAGATGAGACACTTTCTATTGAAATCGCCACTCGCATCAAAAGCAACTCTAAAAATTGCTTTGACAACGCCTGTAAAGCAGCATTAGCCACCGAGGGCGCAATCTACGTCCAAGGCTTTTTAGCTCGACCGGGAGCACCCTACAAACCCATCGAGTATAGCTGGATTGAACTCGGCGAGCGAATTGTTGACCCAACTTTTCCCCACCTCGGTTTCATCGCTGGAGACATTCATTACTTCCCCGCACAGCGATTGAGCGTGAAAAAACTCAAAGCAATCCTAGAAG
>NZ_JADEWV010000294.1 GCF_015207455.1 Microcoleus sp. LEGE 07076 | reverse complement strand
GAAGATGAGTTACTAAGTTTATGATTACTCCCATTTTTCCGGCTAATTGACCAATTGGCACATCTGATAAACTTTGTAGCTTCTTAAATAATGCTTCTAATGTTGACCCGTCAGCTATCCAGATATTTTCAAAGTTTTTTAATGCAAATTGTACGCTATCTGGTAGTGGTCTTGATTTTCTTGTTAACCATTTTTGACGAAAATGAGGCAGTAATTCTTTAAATCCTTTTTCAAATAAAATTGATGGGAAAGTTAAAAATCTTTGCGATAATGCTTGTTGACTAATTTCAGACGGCTCACACCATAAAAATCCTGATCTATTTAATAATCTAGTTAATTCTGTTACTCCTGCTACGTCTCGCCATAAGAGACTTAATATTGCTGCCATCATTAATGGTAGTGTCAGAATCCTATCTCTTAAATTTAGTTGGCGATAAAAACTTTTTTGGGCAGCCATTGCTGGAATTAATAAATCTTCCAGGTAATTCGCGATCGCTTCATTTTCTACTTGGGGACGATTTTTTTTCTTTGCATGATCTCGGTTGATGCGTTTTTTGCTAGTCATAACTGGTTCAATTATGGCTCAAATGCTTGCCTGACAAAGGTTTCATTCTATTTTACCTTTCTTTTTTATACCCCTTGACAATTTGCACTTTTCTTAACTTGTCACAAATGACAAGCGGTTATCGTGCGGCTCGCGCGAGTCTTTGAGATTAATATTGCGATTCTTCATTTTTCCCTTCAGGATTAGGATTAATCGTGCGATCGAAATCGCTATGCCCTATCTTCCATTGACTAAACTATGATTGATAGCACCAGCTCAGAAAATCTGGCTAAAGTTAGAGATACCCCAGACAAACCCATTACAGAACCTCGTCTGTATCATAATAGACCGATCGCCCCTGTTGCGACGCCCCCTCCTATGGTATCTAGCCTCCACGCACAACTAAGAACAGACTTGTGGCAAGAATACCCTTCAGGTGTCGGCTACTTCCAACACCGAGCCAAGGGCAACCCCAACAACATCATCGAGCACTACATCGCCAACCCCGGCGACATCACGCTGCTGCCCTTAGACGAGGCCATGCAAATTATTGACAAGTTTGGGCTGACCGCTGCCAAGTTACACCTGATTTTTGCCGCTCATATTATGAGACAAGAAGAGCCGTGGAAAAGCTTATTCACACTCGAAGGCAGTGACTTAATCAAGGAACGGTTAAGTTGCTGTTTGATGCTGAATGCTGTCGGTTTCGGAATATCTATAAACTCCGGTAATATTAAACGGAATTCCCCACGGGGGAAATTTCCGTTGCCTGTCTTCCTTAAAGATCACAATTCATCGGGGAAAAAAGCAGCACTGTTACCACTAACTGTGTTTACGACTAAAGCCCGATCGAGAAAATCGTTGCGCCGTTCGCAAGAAGTCTCAGCAATCAGCAAACATCCATGACAAGCAGCCCCATGTAAGAAACGGTCTTCGGCATCATTTTCCGGCCCGTGTTGAGCACACACAGGGTCGTTAGAGCAAAGCCTTCCTAACTCCAATGCGCTGATTAACAGTAATTCAATGCGCTTGCCAATTTGCACCAGTCCCCCCAAAGTTCCATCATTACCAGAGGTGCCGGTATAGAGCAAAATACCGTAGCCTGAATCCCCAGCATAAATGCGTTCCCGGATGGCACTAGCCCCATAGCCACATTCCAGAGAAACAGCAGTAATTAATAAGTGAGAGAGGGAGTGCAACATAATGTAAGGCAACCCCGGAAACTTGGCTTTGTCCTGCGGAATCCCTCTAGTGTTACACCATTTCTGGAAGCCCCTATGCAACTCTTCCCCTCTTTCTCGAACAGCTTTTTGCTTCAGCCATTGGTCAATTGCCTGTTTTTTAAAGGCGATAAATACTCCTTCACCCCTATTTTCAATCGCCGGTACCCACGTCGGATCGATGTCAAGAGCTGCCCGTCGCACGTTAATATCTAATTCACCCTCAATGTCCGGCATAGCTGCTTCAAAACGAGTAAATCCAACTTGCGCCACGACTTCTCGGAGCCGATGCACTAGAATAATGCGTTCAATGCGAGCTGTTGCGAGAGGATTTAACCCCTCTAACTTGCGAGCGCGGGCATAAAAATCTCCTTCGGACACATCTTCCTCAACTTCATCAGGACTAGCAAGTAAAGTTTCAATCTCTACTTGCTTAATACTCTTTCTTGTATTAGAATATCCTGCCTTTCTCCGCTGTATTTCTGCCCAGACAGTCTCGTCGCTTAACCCTTCTAAAGCATTAAAAACTTTTTGTTTTTTTCGCTCTTTTCTGATATCATTTAAGTCTTCAGCATATTGTAAAAAATCTTCGTAAACTTGGTTGACGGCTTCCCTGAGTTTGGTGTCGGAGTCCGGCAGAGAAATCACGCTAAGGACTTGGGCAAAATAAGCATTACTCGCCGATCGCACTAACAGTCGATTATACAACGGGCGATCGCCCTCTCTAGAAAGGCAAGGTTCTTTTGCAACCGGGCCGAGCCAAGGGCGCTCTCCCAAGCACCTGCCGAGCACTTTAGAATACGGGACAGTGGCATCAGAAAGAGGGCGACGGGCTTTGCAAGCTTCGCAGCGAACGAAGATTTCAGCGAAATCATTGCCAGAACCGCTTTCATCAAGCCACAATTGTCCTCGGCATGGAGCGTCCAAATTATTGTGGGCGAAAGCATACCAATTGATATCGCTGATATGTCCGTTGGCGCAAGCTTGCACGAAGCGCACCGGAACAACAGGCCTTTTCTTCCTCTCAGCATTCAGATATTTTCCCTTAACTAAACTCCCCCAACGAATTAAAGGTCTGGTGCGGTATTCTTTGCCGTTGGGAGCTTTCCAAGTGCTATCCTCTTGCGCTACAAACCAAGTGGGAAATGTGAAGGCGGTGATGCCTGTGCGAGGGGCACTGGGGTCTTGTTCATCTACAGGGGGAGCGTACAGGGCAACGCGGGCCAGACCGAGAATTTCGGCAACTCGCTCTTCCAGGCGCTCTTCGTGGATGCGCGATTTATCGCCCCGCCAGTGGTTCAACCCGCCGATAATAATCGAATAGTTGGGCAAATCGACCATTGCCCCCGGCCCGAAGGTGGTTAAAATTTCACTTTGGCGAATTTGTCCTGATGGGATTTTCATATTGATTTTAGTTAGTTAGTTTGTAGTTGGTAGGGTATGTCAGCCGGAAATTTGTTCGCAATTAGTTACTTAGTAGGGTGCGTCAGGGAGAAATCTTCCGCTCGGCAAATAATCTTTTTTTCTGATGCACCCTACTGAGTTTATTTGTAGGCTGCGTCAGAGATAAATTTGCTCGCAATTAAATAATCTTTTTTTCTGATGCACCCTAAGCGAGTTAATCTTGATGCTCAATCTGACGCGACGTGGGCGAATTAATCCTCCTCATCAATCTCGAACCCATCTGGAGTTTTCACCCACAAATTGACAACGGGTTCCACATCTCTCAAACTACGCTGTGCTTTAAATTTTTTAGCGGGTTGCGGTTGCCTCTGCAAGTCTGGGTCAAGGGGATCAAATAATAAAGGCGGTGCAACTCCCACTTCTTGCTGATATTGCAAACTGCCTTTTTCCGAAGCTATATATTGCCAAGTGTCCAGCAAATCTTTGACTCGATCTTTTAGTTTCAGACGCAATTCTTCGGTTTCTTCAGCGTCTCGGTCTTGGTCGTGGATTTCAGAACGCTGGGCAATGATATCAGCAACAAAATCTAAGTTTGAGCGCTGTTCTGTAATTTTAATTGCATTTAAAGGTGCGGTCATTTCTGGATTACCTAGACGCGCTAAAGCCACGGTAATAGCCGCAATCCCCCGGTCAATGGCACGGGGAGAAAAAGGCGTGACGCTGGTTGCTTCGACGGCCCGGTAAAAAGTGTTGTGCCACGCGCCGAAACGTTCGTAGTGAGAGCGATCGCGCGGTCTGTGTACATTTAATAATGTTACCACTAATCCCGGTCGCTGTTCGTCTCGCCCTACCCGCGAGGTTGCTTGAATGTACTCGGCGGCTGTTTTTGGCTGTCCTAATACGACCATTAATCCGAGACGAGTGATATCTAAACCCACAGAAATCATATTAGTTGCTAGTGCAGCGTCCACCCGGTGTGCCTCTGAAAAAGCTAAGGCTAAACAGCGCTTTGCTTCCGAAACTTCGCTAGTGCTAACGCGAGAAGTTAATTCTAGAGGTTCATCGTTAATTCGGCGGTTAGCAAAACATCCTGACTGCTCATTTTCCCGTTTTCTCTGGCTATATCCTAACAATCTAGATTTGACTTCATCTTCAACAATGCGCCGACTTCCCCCCAGTTCTCGCAGGGAGTTAAAATAACCCAATAAGGTCATGTAAGAGTCAGCCGGATTATTTTTATTTCTCGCGCCGCCGTTGGCATCCCAATGTTTTTGAGCCGCCCCTAATACAGCTAAATAAGTCCGCAGCAATATGACTTTTAAGCTGCGACCTTGAGCGGCAATACCGATATAAGTGCGGGGGTTTTGTTCCGTGGCGGGGACAGTTTTGGCGAAGAATGAATCGCGGCGGTCTGGGCCAGGAGGCGGAAAAACATCGACTTCGGTGCGACCAAATAAGGCGCGAATTTGTTTTGTTGCTCGCCGCACGGTTGCAGTTGAAGCAACTATTTTAGGATAGATTTTTTTGCCATTTTTGTCAATAGCTGATAAGGCGTCAATAGCCGTTTCATAAAGTCCGACCATCGTGCCTAACGGCCCGGAAATTAGGTGCAATTCATCTTGTATAATTAAATCGGGTGGTAGGAGAGGTTTTTCTAGTGTCCGACCGATGCCGATCGCAGCCGGGCCGTAAAATCCCTTGTCATCATAGCGATCGACTTTTCCGAATAACGCCCCAGTTTCTCCGACCCAAGGCAGGTTGGCAAATTTATCAACTGTGGCGATGATAAAGCAGGGGACACGGCGATAGATGGGGTCATCAACCGCAACAATGGGCAAGGGATTATTTGCTTTAAAAGTACATTGCGGTTGGCCATTGGCAAGGCGTTTACGGTTGGTGCAGAGAATTCTTAAATCCGTGGGATTGTCTGCATTGGGGAATAAGGTAAAGGAGTTGCGGGTGAATTTTTCACCGCACCAAGGGCAGTTTTCTAAGGGAATGGGTGAGGGTTTATTACGATCGTCGTTTTGATAGGCAATGGTGCGGGTACGGGCACTTTCTGGGTTGTTGTCCCCTTTGCGTCCCATGCGGTTGGGCGTGGCTGCTTGTCCGACCCACAACCCGATTTCAAAAGGCCAAGTGCCGAGTTTTTGAACATCGTTTTGCCGTTCTAACTCTAAAGCGCAGATCAGAGTGGCGGCGCGACTCAGTTGGTCTAAGGTTAACAGTCGTAAAGTGTAGCGCATTAAGACACTAACCCCGGCCCCGCTAAGCCCTGGATTTCGTAACCGTCGCAGAACTAAAGTAAATGCGGCTAATCCTAAATATGCTTCGGTTTTGCCGCCACCGGTGGGAAAAAATAGCAAATCTACGATGTCCCGATCGCCCATTTCTGGATCGGCAATTCCAGTTAAGTTCATCAGCAGGAATGCTAGCTGAAACGGCCGCCATTTGGGGGCGTGGATTTCTGCGGGGGTTTTCTCACTGTCATGGGTGGCGCGTTGACGGATGGATCTGGCGATCGCGAAATTGGCAATTCTAAAGGCCTCGAA
>NZ_JADEWV010000293.1 GCF_015207455.1 Microcoleus sp. LEGE 07076 | reverse complement strand
CCCACTCTCCCACTCTCCCCCGTCTGCTGTACGGAAATTGCTACTAATTCTTACGTCTTCAAGGGTAGAGACTTCCTCCTGCAACTGATAAAATAATGTAATAAGCAGCGAGACTTCCCGCTTAGATGAAAATTAGTTCAATATAAAAAATTAGGAAAGCTATGGGATTTTTTGATTCAGAAATTGTTCAGCAAGAAGCCAAGCTGTTGTTTGAAGATTATCAATCTCTCATCAAACTAGGTGGCAATTACGGCAAATTCGATCGCGAAGGCAAGAAAATGTTCATCGCTCAGATGGAATCAATGATGGAGCGCTACCGGATTTTTATGAAGCGCTTCGAGCTGTCTGAGGATTTCATGGCTCAGATGACTGTAGAGCAGTTAAAAACACAGCTCAATCAATTTGGGATTACGCCCCAGCAGATGTTTGAGCAAATGAACTCTACGCTGGAGCGGATGAAATCTGAGCTGGAAAAACAATCATAGGAAGAAGGAAGAAGGAAGAATGCTTATAGACCTAGTTTTTGACTCATGTTCAACTGCCAACTGCTTTCCTGTCAACTGCTTTCCTGTCAACTGCCAACTAATAGTTAAGGCCGCTCAAAAGCTGAAGCAGGTTTGAAATTTTCTGCGGGTACGCCTTGCAAAGCTTGGCTCATAAAATCGCGCCAAACAGGGGCAACAATCCCACCGCCAGTAGCACCGTAGCTCATGGGCGTGTAATTGTCGTTACCCATCCAGACAGCAACGGACAACTGAGGGACGTAACCCACAAACCAGATATCGCGTTCTGAGGAAGTTGTACCAGTTTTCCCTGCAGCAGGCCGCCCGAGTTGGGCCGCCCTTGCCGTTCCGCTGTTAATTACTCCTTGGAGGGCGCTGTTGACTGATGCTGCGGCCCAGGCGTTGAGAACTGGTTTTGGTTTGGGTGTATTGTCGAGCAAGACGTTGCCGCTGCTGTCGGTTACTTGCACGATAAATGTGGTGTCAGAATGCCAGCCGTTATTGGCGAAGGTAGCAAAAGCTCCGGCCATTTCTAAAGGAGTTAAGTCAACGGCACCTAGTGGCAAAGAAATCACGGGTTCCATCGGACTTCTGATGCCGAGGGTGCGGCAAATCTCAATCACTTTGTTCAATCCGACTTCTTGGCCGAGCTTGACGGCGGGAATGTTGAGCGATACTTCCAAGGCTCTGCGGATGCTGACGGCCCCGGAGAAGCCGCCGCCGTAGTTTTGAGGGTAGTAGTAGCCGTCGCCGTCGCGGTAGCCGACAGGGGAGTCGTAGACAATTGAATCGGGGGTGTATTTGCCGCTCGCAAAGGCAGCGTAGTAGATGAAAGGCTTAAAAGAAGATCCGGGCTGGCGGCGTGCTTGAATGGCTCGGTTGAACTGACTCTTTTCGTAATCGACGCCGCCAACCATTGCTTTGACGAAGTGGGTGCGGGGATCGACGGCGGCTAGGGCAATTTGACCTTGCTCGCGATCATAAAAAAGTCCTTGGTAATAAAGTCGATCGTGCCACGCTTTGACGGTTTCTTCGGCTATGCGCTGCATTTTGAGGTCGATCGTGGTTTGAACGCGCATTCCTCCCTTGACGACGGCATCTCGCCCGAAACGCCTGGTCAGTTCCTGGACTACGGCTTGCGTGACGTAAGGAACTTGAGAGCCGCCAAAAGAGGTAATTTTGCCGAGCCTAATTTTTTGGGTGCGGGCGGTATCTGCTTGGGCCGAAGTAATCCATTTGAGTTCTTTCATCCGGTTTAAAACGATTTCCTGCCGCTCTTTTGCCAACTTGTAATTGATGAAAGGACTGTATTCTTCCGGAGCAGAAATTAAGCCGGCCAGCATCGCTGCTTCTGAAAGAGTCAAATTATTTGCTGACTTGTTGAAATAGCTTCGAGAGGCTGTCTCTACGCCGTACAAGTTGTGACCTAAGTAGATTTGATTCAGGTATAGTTGCAGAATTTGGTCTTTGTTGAGAATTTGCTCCAAGCGGATAGACATTACCGCTTCAGCTACTTTGCGACTAAATTTTGACTGGGGTGAGAGAAACAGGTTCTTGACTAGCTGCATAGTCATAGTCGAGCCGCCTTCAACGGTTCTACCTTTCTCTAGGTTGGCTTTCAGGGCTCTGGCTATCCCGCCGGGGTTGATGCCTTTGTGGGTGAAGAAATTGCTATCTTCGATCGCCAGAACGGCCCGTTTCAGGTTCGGGGAGATTTGGTTGAGGGGTACGACATCTCGGTTGGCTTCGTCGTGGATGCTAGCTAAGGGCTTGCCGCTGATGTCATAAATGTGGGTAGTTTCTGTAGGAGAGTAGGTTTGCAAGATCCGAACATCTGGCAAATTGCGGAAACTGATCGCTAAGCCAACCAGTCCGCCAGCCACAACGGAACTGGCAAGCATTGTGATGCTGAGTATGGTTCCGGCGGTCACTTTACTGACTGACTGAACAAACTCGAATACAGGGGCTGAGTTTTCCGTATGTTTGCGAACTGCGTTGGTTGACACGTGGATTTCACTTCCTCACTCAATTTGGGGCTTAAGACTTTTAATTTTAGATGCGAACTCTGGAGGCTGTCAGTCGATTTTAGATTTTAGATTTTAGATTTACTTGCTGATGAATTTGGGAGTTTGAACTTGAGTCTAAAATTTGGGGTTCGCCGCGACTGTTGTCGGGGACACGGTAGGTGTTTTTGGGCGGGGTCAGCCAATAAAAGCAGGGTCGCTTTGGGATTATGGTAGCTTGATAAGTGTGTTTGTATGTGTGAATCAGTGAGTTTAACTGATTCGGCTAAGACCCGCAAAATATTATGGTTTCCGATCGCTCCCCTATGATAACTCCTAACCTTTCAGCGCTTTACCGCGGCGTCAGCGAGATTTTTCCCGATCGACCTGATTCTACCAACCCTAACGAAAATTTAGCCGAATTGCTGGCAAAAGTCGATCGACCGTTGCGAGTCAAACTGGGAATTGACCCGACAGGGAGTGACATTCACCTGGGACACAGCATTTGCGTCCGCAAGCTGCGAGCTTTTCAGGATGCCGGTCACACAGCGGTACTGCTGATCGGAGATTTTACCGCAAGAATTGGCGATCCGACAGGGAAATCTCAAGTTCGATCGCAGTTGACAGAGGAACAAGTGGCGGAAAATGCCAAGACTTACTTGCACCAAGTGCGTCCGATTCTCGATTTTGACACGCCCGGACGCTTGGAAATTCGCTATAACTCCGAGTGGTTGTCCAAATTGGACTTGGCGAAGATTTTGGAACTGCTAGGCACGATGACGGTGCAGCAGATGCTCGCTAAAGAGGGATTTGATAACAGGATGCAGCAGGAAAATGCGATTTACCTGCACGAGTTTCTGTACCCGCTGATGCAAGGTTACGATTCAGTCGCTTTGGAAGCGGATGTGGAGTTAGGGGGAACTGACCAAAAGTTTAATATTGCCGTGGGTAGAGATTTGCAGCGGCATTTTGGGATGAAACCGCAGTTTGGTTTGCTGATGCCGATTTTGCTGGGGACTGACGGGGTGCAGAAGATGTCGAAGTCGTTGCATAATTATGTTGGTTTGTCTGAAGACCCGCTGACGATGTATTCTAAGTTGGAGAAAATTGCCGATAGTTCGATCGCCCAGTATTTTGAGCTATTGACAGATTTGCCACTTAATGAATTGCCAGAAAATCCGCGCGAAAAACAGAAACTTTTGGCTGTGAATGTTGTGAGTCAGTATCGGGGGAAGGAAGCGGGCGATCGCGCCCAACAAGATGCAATTACTCTGAGCGAAGGCGATACTGGACAAGCTGGTGCTGTAGCGGAGTTCTCTTTGGCAAGCGTGCAGTTTCCAGCTAAGTTGTTTTATATCCTGAGTGCTAGCGGGCTTTGCAAGAGCAGCGGTGAGGCGCGGAAGTTGATGCAGGGCGGTGGAGTAAAGTTGGAGGGCGACAAGGTTTCTGATGTTAACCTTACCTTTGAATCACCTGCTGAATTATCCGGTAAGGTTTTGCAAGTTGGGAAGAATAAATTTGTGCGATTGGTGTCTTGAATTTCTTGTTTAACCGCAGATGAATACTGAAGATGAACGCGCTATGAACGCTGATAATCGAATTATTGTAGCTTTGGATGTTTCGAGTTTAGAAAGTGCGATCGCCCTGATTGACAAACTCCCTGATGTATCTTTCTGGAAAGTGGGTTTGGAACTGTTTGTGAGTTCCGGGCCGGGGATTTTGTCAATTTTAAAACAGCGGGAAAAACGGATTTTTCTCGATTTGAAGTTTCACGACATCCCCAATACTGTAGCTGGTGCTTGTCGGGCTGCTGCTAAGTACAATGTGGATTTATTGACAATTCATTCTACTTGCGGTAAGGATGCTTTGAAAGCGGCACAGTCAGCTTTAGTAGAAGGGGCGGCCGCAGTCGATAAACGGATTCCTAAATTGATTGCAATTACACTGTTGACGAGTTTGAATTCGCGACAGTTGGCTTTTGACTTAAAAATACCTTTGGAATTGCCAGAATATGCTTTGCACATGGCATTGTTAGCTAAGGAAACAGGTTTAGCCGGTGCTGTTTGTTCTCCGCAAGAAGTCGAACAGTTAAGAATGAGTTGCGGGGATGATTTTCTGTTAGTTTGTCCCGGTGTGCGTCCGAAATGGGCCGATGGGGGCGATCAAAGGCGATCGATGACTCCAAAAGCGGCTTTGAAAGCTGGTGCGGATTATCTGGTGATTGGGCGGCCAATTACTGCTTCCGACGATCCGGCGGCGGCTTTTGCGCGCATTTGTGAAGAGATTGGATAAACACAGATGATCGCAGATCAAATCCCATCAGCATTGATCTGTGTTTATCTGCTAACATCTGCGGTTGCAAGTCCGAGTTTGGCGGTTAATGTTGCGACAAATTATGCTAAGAGTATAAGTGCAAGGGGGAATGGTTTGTTAGGGCGATCGCCCTGTCCGGCAGATTTAGAAGCTTTAGTCGATCGCCTGTTGCAAGATTTGCCGAGTTATGCTAACCGTGTAATTGTACGATCGCACTTTTCTCCTAACAAAAACACACCGTCCGGTTACTTGTCCCGTCAAATAATTGTAGCAGGTCGCCCGGAGTTTCAACCGCTACCTTTAAATTTTGAAGATGCGCTTCCTGAAAATACCAATCAAGCTTTTATTACTACTTTAGAAACGCAGTATCTGGGGGGAAAGCGAGTCGAAATTCAGCAATATCACTGGCTGTTTTTAGCTAAAACCCCGAAGGGTTGGGAATTAGTAAAAATTGTTTCTCGGTTTGGTACGGCGGCGGATGTTAGCCTGTTGTTAGGTCAAGATAGCGAGAAAAACGCAATTGCTGAGGCTATTCGTTTGTGGTTGCGCGATTGTCATGCAAAGGGGGCGGGTTTATGAGATTGTGGGTAAATATCAGAGATTGTTGGTGAAACCCGCCCAGACAAAGCCCAAACAAAAATTCATTACAATTGCTATTTTAATTCATCCAATTTAGCCTTAATAGCCTGCATATCTTGCCACATAAACCATTTCGGAGTCTCCGGTTCGCGGGAGGGGTTTCGCAGCAAGTACGAGGGGTGAAAAATTGGCATACATAGCCGTCCTTCCCATTCAATCCATTGACCTCGGATTTTACTAATTGGCCGCTTGTCGCTTAGCAAACCTTTCAGGGCTGTTGCACCGGTTAATAAAATGATTTTTGGGTCTAAAATGCGAATTTGTTCGAGCAAGTACGG
>NZ_JADEWV010000292.1 GCF_015207455.1 Microcoleus sp. LEGE 07076 | reverse complement strand
ACAAATAACAAATAACAAATAACAAATAACAAACAACAAGTAACAAATAACAAACAACAAATAACAAATAACAAATAACAAATAACAAATAACAAATAACAACAGTGAACAATCAACTTTTATGTTTGTTGCAGCTAGCTTTTGCGCCTGTGGGAGCTTATAGTTATTCTGAGGGAATTGAAAGTCTGGTAGAAACCGGTGCGATCGACAGCGAGAGTAGTTTGAGGAATTGGTTGGAAAATTCGCTGCAATTCGGGGCGGTGCGAGTAGAAGCTGCTGTGGCGATACGGGCTTTGAGGGCGGCTCAAATTGGGGATTTGACGGCTTTGAGTTACTGGAATGCTTGGGCGACTGCTGCTAAGGAAACGGAAGAGTTGCGCTTGCAAAGTTGGCAGATGGGACGGACTTTGATCAGGTTGCTGTTGGATTTGCGTGAAGCGAAGCTATCCCGCAGGGAATCGCCCGTTTCTGCTGTGTTAACAACAAGTGTAAAAGATTTGGTGGAATTTGGTGGCAATCCGTGCAATTTTGCGATCGGCTTTGGGATTGCTGCGGCCTGTTGGCAGATTGAAGAGGAGGCGGCCGTGTTAGGATATTTGTACAGTTGGGCTGCAAATTTGGCGAGTGCGGGCGTGAAGCTGATTCCTCTAGGTCAAACATCCGGTCAACAGTTACTGTTAGATTTGCACTCTCAAATTAGTTGTACGGCGCAAGAAGTTTTACAATTAGAAGATGATGATATTGCTAGTTGCAGTTGGGGATTGGGACTGGCTAGCATGGCGCACGAAACTCAGTACACTCGGTTGTTTCGCAGTTAAAAATCAGACAATTTGAAATCCAAAATCCCAAATCTAAAATTCAAAATCTAAAATCTAAAATCTAAAATCTAAAATCGCTATGAGTGCTTTTCGTGTAGGAATTGCTGGCCCGGTTGGTTCGGGAAAAACTGCTTTGCTTGATGCTTTGTGCAAGGCGCTGCGGCAGCAATACCAGATTGCGGTTGTTACTAATGATATCTATACTCAGGAAGATGCCCAGTTTTTGGTTCGCAGTCAAGCTTTGGAGAGCGATCGAATTTTGGGCGTAGAGACTGGCGGCTGTCCCCACACGGCGATTCGCGAAGATGCTTCGATCAACTTGGTAGCGATAGAAGAGTTAGAACACAAATTCACTGATTTAGATTTAGTCTTTGTCGAAAGCGGCGGCGACAATTTGGCGGCAACTTTTAGCCCGGAGTTGGTGGATTTGACAATTTACGTAATCGATGTGGCTGCGGGCGATAAAATTCCGCGCAAGGGCGGCCCGGGAATTACTAAATCGGATTTATTAGTGATTAATAAGATAGACCTCGCGCCTTTTGTGGGAGCAGATTTGGGGGTGATGGAACGGGATGCTAAAAAAATGCGCGGGGAGAAACCTTTTGTTTTTACTAATTTAAAGACAAAGGAAGGGTTAGAATCGGTGGTTGATTTTGTGAAGCTGAATGTCGCCTAGGCCGATCGCATCTAGTATCATGGAAATAAGCCGTTTAATGACTACCAAGTAAGTTATGCTGAGTTGTGATGATGCAGCCAAATACTTTTTGGCTCAGGTAAGTGAAGATGCTGGCGATCTGATATCTAATCTCAAACTTCAGAAATTGCTTTACTATGCTCAAGGCTTTCATTTAGCTTTGTACGACGAACCGCTATTTCCTGAAGCAATAGAAGCATGGACTCACGGGCCGGTTGTTCTTGATTTATACCGTCACTATAAAAAGTATGGTGCTGGTGCAATTCCATGTCCTGAAGATATAGACTTTTCGATTTATGAGGAAGAAACTAAGAGCCTGCTAGATGAAGTTTACTCCGTGTTTGGGCAGTTTGCTGCATGGAAGTTACGCAACATGACGCAAGAAGAATATCCCTGGAAATTTGCGGCTCAAAATAGCGGTACAATTACTCGTCAATCGCTTCAGGAATACTTTAAGACTCAACTCAATTGTGAAGAAGCAGTTTAAGGCAAATCAGCGGCAAGAAAAAAGAACCAAGATTTCAGCTAGGGAAACTGTTGATTTACCGCCAGAGCAGCAGTCGCCTTTATTTTGTTTGCGATACATGAATAAAGATTACTCTCTTTCTCAGTGTACAAAAGATAAAAAGGCAGCTTTTGCAGATAAGCTGTTCGACATCTAAATTTCATTTTTCGTGCGGGCGGGACACCCCACAAGAACTTTATCAAGTTTTGACTGTGCAGTTTAAATGCAGAACAGCTTACTCTCTACAAGTTAAGGGTCGAAAATTTAATAACTTAAACACCTCCTACCGTCCTCTCTCCTGTAAGTTGCTTTCCTCGAAGGAGGCAGAGCCTCGCCTATCTGCATTACCAGGCAGAGCCTGGTAACGAGCAATCGCTTAAGTTATTAAATTTTCATTCCTAAGTCAGCTTACCTGGAGCCAGATTAATGCTTCTGGCCGTCACCGCTCTGGCTATGAGAAGATTGTTAAAAGTTCCATTATAGTGGCTATTCCTAGCCATCTTAAGGATGATGTAAATTTTATTGGTTTTCGGTTTTGCGGGATGGCTCCGATGGTTGGTTATCGAGATGGGGCTGTGCTTTATATTATTTGGCTGGATAGAGACTTTACGCTTTATCCTCATTAAAAAGAATTCGTTAAAATAGGTTTTACGTTTTTATGTTAAGTTTCCACTTCACTATCGTCCATTCCAAATGCTAAAATTCCCAAAATTTTACCCAAATTGCTTAGCAAAGTTTCGCCGATCTCAACAAAAACCGCTTCTTTTTCCAGTTTTAAGAATTTCCACCTATCTCCTGTAGTGACAGCCCCATAAATTGTGGTAATCTGATTACCTTCGCGCTCGTTGAAGATTTTAGCTGCTAGCATTTCAGCTATGCACTGTCCCAATCCAGAATTAATGTTTTCCTTTTTAGCTTCTACAAGAGCAATGACTGGGGCTTTTACAATCAGCAATTCTGGCGATCGACTTATCAGAAAATCACAAGTTCCATTCAGCCCTCTTTCAGCATCTACAGTAAAGTCAATGCCAGAGAATAAGCTCACGCGATGGTGCAAAAGTTTTCTCACTTCCATTAAAATCGGTGCGATAATCAGTTCAGAACGCGATTTTTCTGTATTGCTACCGAGAGCTACAGGCAGATTTTCTTGCAAAGTTTCTGTCAGCAATCTGCTGTATTCTAACTCTGGTGCAGGAGTGAAGATTTCGACTATTTCAGAATAAGCTAAGTCAAAGGTTTTCAATACTCTGTCTAAATTAAAGTCACTGTATGCCATTTGACTTTCTCCTGGTTACAAATTCTCGATCGCCTATTTACTTTAACACTCCCTACTGCACCACCAGTTCCTTGACTAAATTTGCCAAACGTTCCCCGCTGTCTCTCACGGCTAGTTCAGAAGCAGCTTGAGACATTTTTGCTAAATATTGGGAATCTTTTAATAGATACAGCACTTTGCTTTGCAATACTTCTGCTGTGAGTTCGCTTTGACGGAATACTACGGCGGCTCCTGATGCGGCAAATACTTCGGCATTAAATCTTTGGTGGTCGTCTGCGGCGTGAGGATAAGGAATTAAAATAGAAGGTACTCCGGTAACAGCTAATTCTGTCATGGCGCTGGCACCCGATCGACTAATTGCTAAATTTGCTCGCTGCAACAAACTCGCCACATTGTCGTAAAATGGCATTGACAAATATTGCTCGTGTTTTAAACTTGCAGCATCCGGGTCATTATTTCCGGTGAGGTGAACTACCCAAGCACCGGCATCAAACCAAGCAGGAGCACACTCGCGCACTAACTGATTGATGGCGACAGCACCTTGAGAACCGCCCATGACTAAAATTACAGGTACGCTGTCAGGAATTGGAAACTTTAGAGGTTGCGGCGCGAGGAATTGCGATCGCACCGGCGTACCCGCAACCACGGTTTTCGCCCTGGGTAAATGCTTGGCTGCTGCTGCAAATCCGATCGCCACAGCACTGCAAAAAGGACTAAACCAGCGCGTCACTTTTCCGGGAAAAACATTAGATTCGTGGAGAATCACCGGCAAACCCAAAGAGCGCGCCGCCAGAATTGCCGGTGCTGCGATGTAACCGCCGGTGGTAAAAACTCCCTGAAAATTTCCAGCTTGGAGCAACTTCCGCACCTGAAGGATCGAGCCGAGCAGTCCGCCCAAAATTCGCACTGTACCGAGTCCAAATCGGTGCTGGAAGCCTTCGACGGCGATCGTGTGGAGGGGGTAAAGGGATGAAACTAACTGGGTTTCCATGCGGTCTGGGACTCCCAGCCATTCGATCTGACAGTCCTGCAATTCGGCAGCGGTGGCGATCGCCGGAAATAAATGTCCTCCCGTGCCACTAGCTGCAACCAACAACCGCAGGGGGGTTTTTGTCAAGGTATTTGTTTCTGTTACAAGTTCCACAGGTAAAGTGATTTTAGATAGGAGGTTTTAGATTATTATGCTTATTGTTCCGGCAGTTTCAGCCAATTTTCAATCAGCAATCTAAAATTAGATTTTGCCGTATCCCTGCATCCGTTGTCAGTTTTTCGTTGCAGGCGAACAATTGCCCGCGCCGCGACCCCTGATAAATAACCAAAGTATCATCTAATGCGTAATTTGTTGAATTTAGTGCCAAGTGTATCTCAGTATTTTTCCAGCCGTCGGGACGAAAAAGCCGATCCTGTTCGTTGGCGCAGCCCCCGTAGGGGCGGGCTGCGCCAACGGGCGATCGTATTTGGCTGTAACTGCGGGCTGTCGATCGCTCAAATATTGTGGTGTTTTACAGCGGTAAGTGCTGGCGTGCTGCATCCGACTGCTGTCAGAGCTATTGGTGCGATCGGGGCGACTCCAGGGGCGACTCCAGGGGCGATCGTCCAAACCCCAGCCAATGCGCCCGCCCCACTCACCAAACTGCTAACAGCAATTGACGCAGCAGCCAACCAGCGCAATGTCAAAGCAGTCATGGCATTTTACAGCCAGAATTTCACTCATTCTGACGGCTTAAACAGCCGCGTCATGGCAAAAGCCCTCACCCAACTCTGGGAGCGATATCCCAATTTAAATTACCGCACCGAACTCAAATCTTGGACAACCGAAGGTAGCGCGATTGTCGCTGAAACTGTAACTACAATTACTGGCACTCAGAAAAAAGATGGGATAGACTTAAATCTCAAAGCTACTATCCGTTCTCAGCAGCGTTTTGAAGGTGAAAAAATAGTTAAGCAAGAAATTTTAGCAGAACAAACCCAGCTTATTTCTGGCAAAAATCCTCCCACAGTTCAAGTGAATTTGCCAGAGCAAGTGAAGGTAGGGGAAGAGTACAATTTTGATGTCATTGTTCGAGAGCCGATCGGCGATGATATTTTAATAGGAACTGTTGTGGAGGAACCGATTACCGAAAAAACATTTTTTAAGTCGTCAGAAGTCGAGCTGGAGTTGCTGAATTCAGGAGGGATTTTTAAAGTAGGTACAGCTCCCGCTACGCCAGAAAATCGCTGGATTTCAGCAGTGTTGATGCGGCAAGGCGGAATTGCAACGGTTAGCGTGCGATTGCGGGTTGTCAAGTAATAAAATAGGTGTTATGGGAATTGGGAATTGGGAATTGGGAATTGGGAATTGGGAATTGGGAATTGCTAGCAAATAACCAATAACCAATAACCAATAACCAATAACCAATAACCAATAACCAATAACCAATAACCAATAACCAATAAACAAAAACCAATAACCAATAACCAATAACCAATAACCAAT
>NZ_JADEWV010000291.1 GCF_015207455.1 Microcoleus sp. LEGE 07076 | reverse complement strand
GGTGGAAGGCGGGCTGTTTTTGGGAGGTTGCTCTGGCTTAGCTTTCGGGTCTGGTTTTGGTGGTGGGGGCGGAGGGAAAGTTGCCGCGCGTCTGGGTATTTGTAGCGCAGTTCGGAATGCAGAAAACGGGAAGAAAGCACTAAATTGAGAAAGTCGATCACCCATTGGTTCCGGTGCATCTTCCCACAAACTTTCGTAGTAGAAGAAAGCCGCACCTAAGCCGTATTCTTGGACTGCGCGCACCTGGGATTGAATTTGCTCGATCGCTACTGGGCGATTTCTCAAACCTGTCATAATCCCAACTCCGGTGGGAATCTTTTGCTGTGCTTCTCGCATTTCTGGACGGCTAATCTTGTCCACAAATGATTCTAGATTGGGACGGTAAACTTGCACGATTAGTTCGTCGGCAATATCGAAACGCACCCAATTCAGCCAATCTTGCAGGTGATGTTTGTAAGCAAATTCGTAGTAATTGGGAGAAATTGAGAAAATTGCCTTGGGTTTTACTGCTTTTACTGCTTGATTTAACTTCGACATAAAAGCGGTGATTTTATTTGCTCGCCACTTCACCCATGCTGGATCTTCAAAATCTTTTGGGGGTGCTTTTTTGGTTTCTTTGGTATACAAAGCAACTGTGTATTCATCGTATCCAAATTCTGATGGCAAACTCATGTGGTCGTCAAATTGAATGCCGTCGGCGTTGTATTTTGTGGTGATTTCTAGTACGAGTTCGCTAATGAATTCCTGCACTTCTGGATGAAAGGGATTGAGCCAAACTACTTCGCCGCCTGCGCCGTTTGATGTTTGGCTGCCGTCTTGTTTTTGTGTCAGCCAATCGGGATTGTTTAATGCTAATTCTGAGGTGGGAGGTGTCATAAAACCAAACTCGAACCAAGGAATTATTAGCAGGCCTTGGCGGTGGGCTTGGGCAATTAAATCTCCGAGCATATCTTGTCCGTCTAACCCTCTGTAAACAAAGGGTTGAATGTCTCTTTGCTGGGCGACAGGGCTGGGATACATTGCATAGCCAGAGTTCCATACTACGGGATAGATTGTGTTGAAGTTTAACCGCTTTAATTGAGCGATCGCATCTCCTAGTTTGCGGCGATCTCTGAGGATGTCTTTGTCGTTTGTTGTCATCCAAACTCCGCGAATTTCTTGGCGGGGTTGTTGGGCGATCGCCGGAATCAAGTTATTACCCAGCAATACTATAGTTAATGAGAGGGCAAAGAGAAGGGGGAAAAGAGTTTTAATCGATCGCAGCCAACTGCGAGGAATCATGCGTAATGTCATAGTTGTGAATGCTGAGTTAGCTATCAAATACACCCCGGCATAATTTGGTGATAAAATTAGATCGCTCTACAGTCTACAGCCATTTGCGCTGTAAGGGCGATCGCAGTACCGGTCAAATATAATTGCGATGCTGAGGGTAAGTGAGAGTATTTTGTCAAAGTGCTGGGCCATCATTAATTACGCGCAGCTAACCCTCTTCACCGGACAGTGCAGTCTGCCGGAGTGCGAGTGCTGTACAATATCGGTGGTGTAAAATCTCGATCGAACATATCTAATTTGTGAAACATTTAGTCTTAATTGGTGGCGGTCACAGTCATGCTATTGTATTAAAAATGTTCGGCATCAAACCCCTGCCGGGAGTGCGTTTGACTCTGATTAGCGATGTCCTGTACGCGCCTTATTCGGGGATGCTGCCGGGGCACGTTGCCGGGTTTTACGATTATGATGAATGTCATATCGATTTGCGATCGCTCGCGGAATTTGCCGGGTGTCAAATATTGGTCGATCGGGCGATCGCGATCGACTTTAGCAAAAATTTAGTTATTTGTCAAACTTGCCCTCCGGTTAATTTTGACTTGCTTTCTATTGATATCGGCAGCACTCCCGCGACTTTATCTGTGCCGGGTGCCGCAGAATATGCAATTCCAGCTAAACCGGTACCGGAGTTTTTAGCTAGCTGGAATCAGTTAATTTCCGCCAGACAAAACCCTCCCCAAAAATCGCTGCGGATTGCCATTGTCGGCGGCGGTGCCGGTGGCGTAGAATTAGCATTAAATATGCAATCTCGTCTGGCGAAGGAAAAAGAAAGAAGAAAAATGGAAGTCGGAAGAAAGAAGAAGGAAGAGGGCAGAAGAGAAATAGAAGTAGGAGCGGAAATTCACCTGTTTCACAGTGGGGCTGAATTGATGTCTGGACACAATCAGCGGGTTTGCCGACGGCTTCAAAAAATTATCATCAGTCGCGGCATTCAATTGCATTTAATGGAAAAAGTCAGTGCCATAAAAAAGCAAGAAACCATTGAGATAAAAGGTAATAAAAAATTACCCGTACCCGATGCCCAATGCCCAATTTCCAATCCCCAATCCCCAATTCCCAATGCCCAAATCTGTTGTGAATCTGGTTTGAAAGTAGAGTGCGAGATCATTTTTTGGGTGACACAAGCCTCTGCAGCCAATTGGATAAAAGAATCGGGTTTAGCCACCGACTCAAAAGGCTTTATGCAAGTCAACGATTGCCTGCAATCAGTCTCTCACCGCAACGTATTTGGGGCTGGAGACATCTGCGCGATGGTGAATTATCCCCGTCCCAAAGCAGGCGTGTTTGCCGTGCGTCAGGGCAAACCGCTGTTTGAAAACTTGCAGCATTTTTTATTACAAAAACCGCTGAAACCGTTTGCACCGCAGGAAAAATATTTAGCCTTAATTGGTACTGGGAATAAAAGGGCGATCGCCTCTCGCGGATCTTTCATGTGGGAATCAGCGCTGCTGTGGTACTGGAAAGATTGGATCGATCGCCAATTCATGAAAAAATTCAGCAATCTTCCCAAAACACGCAATACCAAATAGCAATACATTCAGCTATTCTCCTCTCTTTCTCTGCGCCCTCTGTGCCCTCTGCGGTAAATAAAAAAAGTCTTATTCAAAAACCCTTAAGCTTGCTATAGTAAGAAAAAAAGAAAGAAAAACTAACTATGTTGAGAAAAATTGGATTTTGGCTGCTGTGGATTGCATTCAGCACCTACGCCTTTGTATTCGCACCACCGGATAGCCCAGAAACGATCGCACTAATTACAAATCTTGCCACAGGCAAAATAGCAGGCATCAACCCTTTAATTGTAGCCTTGTTCAACATAATGGGAGTCTGGCCGCTCATCTACAGTTGCGTCTTATTTGCTGACGGCAGAGGGCAGAAAATACCCGCATGGTTGTTTGCCGTCTTATCATTTGGCATCGGCGCATTTGCCTTGCTGCCTTATTTAGCCCTGCGCGAACCCAACCCAGAATTTATCGGCACTAAAAATATCTTTTTAAAAGTATTAGATTCCCGTTTTACTGGGATTTTCCTAACATTAGGCGCTGCTGCGTTAGTTGCCTTTGGCTTGACAAAAGGCGATTGGTCTGATTTTGTTCAACAGTGGCAAACCAGCCGCTTTATCCACGTAATGACTTTAGATTTCTGTATGCTTTGCCTGCTATTTCCTGCCTTATTAGCCGACGATATGGCCCGCCGAGGAATGCAAAATCTCACAGCATTTTGGGCGGTAACATTAGTGCCGCTGTTCGGGCCATTGGCTTATCTGTGCGCGCGCAAGTCGTTGCCGGAAACTAATACTGAAACTGTTACCAATTAGACAGCATTCCAAGGAATGCTCAGTTTAATCTAGGAATCAATCATAATCAGACAAGAAACAGGCAAGATGCCTGTTGCACAATAAGTTAAGTTTGATTGTGGGCCGTTGCTCCTAGCCCGCCCGTGAAAAACGCCTGTTGCACAATAAGTTAAGTTTGATTGTGGGCCGTTGCTCCTAGCCCGCCCGTGAAAAACGCCTGTTGCACAATAAGTAAGTTTGATTGTGGGCCGTTGCTCCTAGCCCGTGAAAGACTGATTACAAATAGTGCCAAATCTGAGTATAAATCTAATTAATTATCTCCAATTTTATAGCAAATGAAAAAACATCCGATCGTTGGTATCACAACTTACAACCGCAGCCTAGCAGGGGAATATTGTTTAAATGGATCGTATATTGATGCAGTGCAAGCGGCTGGCGGCATTCCGATTTTGTTGCCGCCCAATCAATTAGATGCAGCTAGTATTTTGGATGCGGTAGACGGTTTGATTTTTTCCGGGGGCGGAGATATCAATCCCGAACTTTATGGCGGTTTGTGCGATCGCACAGTTTACTCGGTTAATGCAGAACGCGACAATTTTGAATTAAACTTAGCTAAGCTGGCTTTGAAGGCTGACATACCTGTTTTGGGGATTTGCCGGGGAATGCAACTGCTGAATGTAGCCAGCGGTGGCAGTTTGGTGATTCACGTACCGGATGCTTACGGAGATGAGGTTAGTCACGGCACCGGAATTCCCCCGCGTGCGATCGAGCATACCATTGAAATTGAACCCAACAGTCGGCTAGCACAAATCATGGGAAAAACTTCCACAACAGTTGTTTCCTGGCATCATCAAGCAGTGAAGAAGGTAACATCTGATTGGCGAATTGTAGCCGATGCGCCTGACACTTTGGTAGAAGCAATGGAACACTGCTATCACCCTTGGATGATAGCAATTCAGTGGCATCCAGAAATGTCGCCAAAATGTGCGGTAAACTCTGGAATTTTTAAGGCTTTCGTAGAAGCAGCCGCTTCAAGATTTATGAATTCTACCAAGTCTGCATCAAATGCAATTCATACATTTTGATAGTCATTTATTCTTGATAGTCAGTATCTATTTCAATATCGAGAGTATCTTCATCTATTCTGACATACAGAACATTGGGGCGACAGCAAACTTGACAATCTTCGATATAAGATTGCTCCATACCGGCGCTGATATCAACAAAAGTTGTACTCGGTTCGCCGCAGAAAGCACAGTAATATTCAGCCGTTGTTTCCATCTTTCTCGCACTCTCTTTTTGTGACTTCGTGGCGGTAGCGAAACATATCCGTTAACCGCATTTCCACCCACCAACCTAACAGCAAATCGACAATCGGGCCGCCCGGAATCGAAAATGCGATCGCATCTGTCAATCTAGCGTGACCATTTTCTGTGGTAAACTCGTGTCGGTGAGTCCAACGCGCCATCGGCCCCTCAGTTTGTTCGTCAACAAATAAGCGATATTGTTCGCACTCAGTATGAGTCGCCACCCATTTTACCGGAATCGGCCCCAATAACAGCCGAAATTCTGATACCGCACCCACATCAAGTCCCCCTTCGCGGCGAATGATTTTCACCGGTTGCCAAGGCGCACTTAAAATTTGCAGAATATCCGGCCTTTCGTGAAAGTTCCAGACGGTTTCAACGGTGGCATTAATGAGGGAGGAATATCGAAAATTAGGCATTTTCTAGATTAAGTTAAACAGTTATTTGCGATCGCCTTTCAGCATTGGCAGTATTATCCTCTCTATCATACCAAATCCGGGTAACATATTTCCTTGATGATTCGGCGGTTGAAACCGCCAAAAAGTCAAACAAAGTCTGCCAACGCCGAGTGCTTCATAAATCGGATTCCAAACCCGGATTTGGTATAACATATCCCTAGATGATTCGGCGGTTTCAAGAGACTGTTGTTTACTCAACAATGGGTTTCGTCCCTCCCCCCATAAAAATGGTGGTTCTAGACTCAATGTCTAATTGACCATATATCTCTTAAGGGTCGAAAATTTAATAACTTAAACACCTCCTACCGTCCTCTCTCCTGTAAGTTGCTTTCCTCGAAGGAGGCAGAGCCTCGCCTATCTGCATTACCAGGCAGAGCCTGGTAA
>NZ_JADEWV010000030.1 GCF_015207455.1 Microcoleus sp. LEGE 07076 | reverse complement strand
CCCATTACCTATGCCCCATCCCCTAAACCACCACTGCGATCGAGAAAATCAGTAATCTCCTGATAAAAAGCCTGTCCCTTTCCCCTGCTGCTACTTGCAGTCACCAATAATCTTAAAACTTCCACAAGCGAACTAATCGTAGCATCAAAAATCAATGTAAACAACTGGCTTAAATCATCTTGGTTTTGTTGCCCGTAGGCTAAAGCATTAATATAATCATTGCGGATTTGGTTGTCAATCACCACAATCGGATAGCCTGCACGGATTAAGAGTAAATTCATTAATAATCTGGCGGTGCGACCATTCCCATCCCGAAAAGGATGAATCGAAACAAACCGATAATGAGCGATACTTACATATTCAACTGGATGGAGCCTTAAAGCAGATTCCGAGTTGAGCCAGATCGCAAAATCCCCCATTAATTGAGATAGTAAATAATGGGGAGGATAACGATAGTTAGTTCCTGCCGCCATCACATCCAGAGTGCGATAACTACCCGCTTCCTCCGGGTTAATTTTGCGGAGAATAAGATTGTGAATTTGCTTAATTTCCCATTCATTAATCTCCGTATCTTTTTGGGCTAAATTTTCAATATAATCGATCGCCTCCTTATGTCCAATAACTTCTAAATGTTCGTCAAGGGTTTTGCCCCCCACAGTAATCCCCTTCGTTAAAACTAATTCTGTTTCACTTTGGGTTAAAGTATTACCCTCAATGGCATTTGAGTTATAAGTAAAGCGAACATCATAGAGCTTTTTGAGTTCGGCGACAAGCGTGGAATCGAACGGTCTAAACCCATCTAGCCAAGCTTTTAGTTTATCGATTCGTTCTAATTTAAGCCGATAATTCATGATTAAATAGTTGTCGATCGAAGAGGTTAATGAAAATTCCTTTTGTTTACCTAAAATAATTACTTTTTGAATAAATTTCTCGTATAGTTGAGTCTCCATCTTTGAAAATACTCCCCCATTCCCTAAACTTGATGAATAGAAACCCCTTCGCCTCGATCGAATTCCCCTAAGCTTTGACGAATACCTGCAAGAGTTTCAAGAAGTTCTAACCGATTAAGTAGTTTTTCATAACTTTCCGCATCCTGAAGCACAGCAACCGCTTTACCATTAATGGTAATTACGATTGGTGTTTTATCTGTTTCAAACTGATGAAGCAACTCAGGAGCTTCCTGTTGAAATTGGTTCAGGGGGCGGCTACGGGAGAGGTTAAGCATGGTTTTCACTTTTTTTGAGTGTTGTTAACAATTTAGCAAAAATTATTTTTTATTGCCTAACTTATAAAAGCACCTCAATCCCCAACTCCTCACAAAATCGCCGAATCACTCGATCGCTCTCCGACCTTGTGCGATCGCAGCGTATCTATTGATTCTACCAATTTTCTGATTTGTCAAACTCGCGATCGAGCTTCCGAACCATCTCCAAGGTGAGACAGCGTTTGCGAGATAACGTTCGCGATCGCCGGACGTAGATAACCTTTGCTACTAACCGACCATATTAGAACGTTCCGGTGCAGCGCGATTGTTATATAGCTACTACGATAACTGACCAACTAACGTCGCAGTCTCTCGATCTAAACCGACTAAGGCTTCCTGGATCAAATCAACTTCGCGGGCTTCAAATAGAACCTCGCCACATTGATTGCAAACCCACGCTGGAATGTTGTCCCATGACACACGATAACCATTTCGATCGATCGTGAATGGGGCGGTTCCGCGTCGCATTTTATTTCTACAGCACAAGCATTCCATTCTTACAGTCTCCCTCTAAAATCCGGTGTCCATTGGCTGGGATCGGGCAGATATGCCGTAATGATAGCTAAATATTCGTCTTTCGGGGCACACACCACATGAATTGCTCGGTCATCTCGCCCAAGCCCTAACATGAGACAACTATGCCCCCTTGCATCCTCTGGGTAATCTTCGATCGCTTCGCCTGTCCTAACCACCGCTTCAACCTCAGTAGTTGCAATCATTCGATCTGGGTGGGACATTTGCCGGATCGTATGAGGTAGAAACAATAAGCGCTTACTTGCCGCTTCTCGTACCTGCTCTAAGATGTCATCAGCCAATTTCTATCTACCCAATTATTTAGAATTGATTTAGTTATTCATACCAATTTAGCTCAGTTACAAGCTCTCAGTAATCTCCTGATAAAAAGCCTGTCCCTTCTGTTCTTGTTGTTTTGTTGCCAGAAGATTCATTAAAACATTGGCAGCCTCAGAGCAATTGTAAGGCGACCAGACCGGATACTCTCGATCGGCAACAAAAAAGTTTGTTGCATCTTCTTCTTTGACCAGTTCTGTTGCCAGAAACTGCATCAACCGCAGCTTGTCAATTTTTGAAAGTTCCTGTATTTTGGACTTGAGTTCAGTCAATGGCATTTGAAAATCTCCTCGTTTGAGGTTTGGCGAAAAGATTGGATCTACTAGCTTGTTGCATGGGTGCGATCGCAGCGTATCTATTGATTCTACCAATTTTCTGATTTGTCAAGCTCTCGATCGAGCTTCCGAATCATCTCCAATCCAAGGTGACTCTATTCCGTCCGTTCCACTGTGTTGTTAGCTGGCTGGCTACTAGGCGATGTTTCTAATTTCTGCCGAATTGCTGCCTGAATTTTTGCGTCAAAATCGGGATCGCTTGGGCTTGCAATGATTGATTTCGGACGCTGACTGAACCTGTCTAAATATGCCTGACAAGCAGCTCGATCTTGGCGATTTTCCAGAAAGTACCGTCTCAATTCGGCATCGCTCATAGCCTCAAAATTCACTTGGCTCATCAGAATACCTCCCCATTCGGTACTATTTCAAACTCAAGGTCTTCACCCTATCCAGCTAGAACGTATACATTTCGAGTACGACGATCGATACAAACCAGATGAATCGGTTGCAACATGATGAACGTCAACTGATAGGTGACGCGATATAAACTCTCTAACTGAGCAGTAGTTGGCATTTCGGTCACTCACTCCACCTACTGCCTATTTTAACTGTTCCGAGTTCAAATGAACTCATCAGTTTACTTTACTGTTGTTGGAATGGCGTTCTATTGTGGTTAAGCGGGGGTTTGTGCTACTCATAAGGCCCAAAGGAGAATCTTCGCCGGAATCCTTAATTCTCGATCGAGCTTCCGAATCATCTCCAAAGTCAGGTAGCGTTTGCGAGATAACGACCCCATTTTAGCTTGGGGAATTGTCTTAAGCAGCCTAAAAAACCTCATGTTCTCAAGGTTACTGAAGACCACCATTACTATAAATCAGTTGTCTGTTGATCCATCCGCCTTCTTTGGAACACAGAAATCTGACTAGATTAGCGCAATCCTGTGGCATACCGACACGATCCAACAGAGTGATGGATTGCATATCAGTTTTGAGTGCTTCGGACATCCAGCCAGTATCAGTCGCACCTGGATTTATCACGTTCGCAGTGATTCCCAGCGACCTAAATTCCTGTGCCGAAGCGAGTACAATCCGATCCATAGCACCCTTGCTGGCACCATAGGGGAGATTTCCTGCCGTATGGTCACTGGTGATCGCAACAATACGACCAGATCCAGTTTCCCCTCGAAATCTCTCACCAAACTCTTTGATCAATAGCCAAGTAGCACGGGCATTGACCGCAAAGTGTAAGTCAAAGCTCTCAACTGATGTGGATAGAATATCACTATCAACTGAATGGCAATGAGCAATAACCATTACCGTAACGTTTCCCAGGTCATGCTCAACAATATCGAATATGCGCGAAGCAGAATCAGTCAAGGATAAATCAACCTCGATCGCTGTCGATCGCACACCGAATTGCTCAAGTTTGTTGCAAAGTGACTGAACCTCTTTCGGATTGCTGCCCCAAGGCATTGATGTATCGTATGGCTGCCAATAGGTTAGAGCGACATCCCAGCCTGATTTTGCTAATTCTTTGGCAATTGATGATCCGATGCCAATAGTCCGACTTGCACCAGTTATAAGAACTATTGGTCGCTGGGTCATACATTTCTCCACAAGTAAGAATGTTGACACTCCTCGACTATCAGGTACGAGGATTCTTGGGCTGAATCGTGCCTCTACCAACAATGTCAGTTTTGGTCTTACAGTTTCATGTCTAGTCCGACTACACCTTTTACAGCAAGCACTCTTACGGACTACTCCCCAAGCGTAAATTCGCGTGTGTCCCACGCTATTTGATTTTTATTTGCTCTTACCGTGTGGATTTGGTTTTTACCATTGACGGTTAAAGATTTTGAGATCACGGAGTAGGACGTTCAACCTGTTTCCTCACGTTCTCACGGTCAGCAACCTGCTAATACTATAGCAGAAAGCCGTCAAGCTTATGACGAGGTTGTAAACCCAATTTTTTGATAAGTCGATCGCACATCCTACGCGATCGCCAAAATCGAAACACTCATCAGAACTTCCTCACGCACGAATCACCGTAATCGTTCTTCCCATTGGACTAACCTGAATTTCAGTTTTCAACCGTTCTTCCAACTCCAGTGCATTCTCACGGCGATCGAATATCACCAACCACCCAGAATCTTGTCCCAATCGAGCCAAATACCCATCCAACTGTGACAACCCTTTACTCAAAGGATCGACTTTCCGAGTCCGCCAAACTTTCAGTTCAATGCCTAATGTGACTTCACCATAACGCAAACATAAATCCATCCTGTCTCGTCCGATCGCATATTCCCTCTCCAACGTTCCCCCACCATTAATCACCCGATGTAGAAACGCCATCAGTACCAAATGCGGCGCAATTTCGGGATAAGACGCACTTTTGAGTAAGGGTTCGCCATGTTGCAGCCAAAAGCCGAGAAACGCTTGCAGGAGTGCTTCGGTCATCAGTTCACCGCGAGGATTCAACCAACTCGGACTGATCGTCGGTAAACTATCTTGCGGGCCTTGCGCCAAAACTCGTGGCAACACTTCTCGATAAATCGGATTGGCGATGACTAAACCCCCGGCTGGATCGCGTTTGAGCAAGCCCAAATCGACGAGGTATTGGCGATCGTCATTAGAAGATTCTGGCAATTCTTGTCCGGCTAGTATCGGCTCGATAATTGCTTTGACTCGGTTTTCTCTGAGTCGTTCAGCCAAGCTATCTAAATGCGTATCTTGCCGTTTGATGATAATTTCTTTAGCTTCTAAAATATGTTCTGGTGTAATTTCTATAGATTCATCTGTTACTAATTCTTCGACGATTTCTTTGGCTAAAGCATTCAGTAACCAAGGTTGTCCTTGTGTTAATTCAAAAGCTAACGCTACGGCTTCAGGTGTAAAAACTTGTCCGGTATCTTGGGTATGTTGCCCGTAGAGTTCTGCGACTTCTGAGGCATTAAAATTTCTGAGCGTAATCGATCGCACTTTAATATTAAACGGACTGGATGTATTCAGGCGATCGCTGCCACCCGCAGCCACTTTGTAATCGCGAACATCCCGCAAACCGATTAAGCCCACCGATTGCGGAAACGCACGAGGACGAGAGGGATAACCATTGCGTAGCTGACGCAAAACCGATAGCAATACTTCATTTTGGAGCGAATCAATTTCATCGATGAAGATTGCTAAAGGGCGAGGTGAAGTTTGTGCCCATTGCCGCAAGGTTTCTTCAATTCCTTGTCCCACCTCCATTTCTTGTTTTGGTGGTGGCTGGAGCTCCGGTGGCAAATAGACTCGCGCCTCACTGCGCCAAGAACTTAAGATTGCTGCTTGGGCTTGTTGTGGATTGTCATTAAAGGGCGAACCTAACTCTACTGAAACAACGATCGCAGTGTACTGTCCGCTGTCAGTGAGTTGCTTGGCTAAAGCCAGCATGGCGGTAGTTTTTCCTACTTGTCGGGGTGCGTGGATGACAAAATAGCTTTGCTGAGCAATCAGTCGCTCTAAATTCGGGAGGCGTCGGGTTGCCGGCAACATATAGTGAATGTCATCGCGGCAAGGGCCTGCGGTGTTGAACCAACGTGGCATAGGTCAACTGGGGCGAATGGGGGGTGCTCTCAGTTTACTTTACTGTTGTTGGAATGAGGTTCTATTGTTGTTAAGCGGGGTTTGTACCGACTCATCGGGTGGAAATGAGAATCTTAGGCGGAATTATTAATTATCGATCGAGCTTCCGAATCATCTCCAAAATCAGGCAGCGTTTGCGAGATAACGTTCCGCTTCACCCGCCACTATTAAACTTAAACATTAACAGATAACCTTTCGGTGGTCGGGTGGAACAGGCTTGTTAGACCTCGCCGAGACTCTAGAAATTCTTCAATGGTCAATTCAATGTTGCTAGCTTATTATTATTGCTTGATTATTCAACTTTGAGTTTTGCCAAGATTTTTAAACTTTCAAGATAATTTTTCATATGTTCAGCACTCTGTGTGGGAACACAGCCATCATTGTACAAATAAATTCTATCTGTATTTGGATCGCCCTCGAAAGAAAGCTTCGCCGCTGTTACTGAACCTATACCTTTCAATTCAACACAAATAGGATAGTCTTCATACTTGATATTTTCTCTTGTTTTGAAGCCAATCGGCTTGTATTCTCTGTTAAGCACTACGTATCGTCCGTCAGATTGCTTGTCTAAACAGTAAGGAAGAAATACTGCCCTGAAGTCGTTGAGTGCCATAAGCAATTCCCTGATTTTGAAGTCCCTACGGATAACCTTGAAGCAACTTTTCTATGCCCGATGACAGAGGTCTAACTTATAATTATGTCGCACTTGCGGTACAATACTGAATATAATCGCATAATACCGCAGCTCAAGGATGTATGTCAACCCCTTCTTACTCCCCATCGGAATCTTTTTTCCTCGATCGAGTTCGCCGCACAATTCAACTTAAACACTTAAGCCATCACACAGAAAAAAGCTATTTTTATTATATTTGAGATTAGAGAGCATTTAGAATCGATCGCACACTTTCGGCGATCGGCGCATTATGATAAAGCAAGCAGCGATAAAGTCTCATCTTCATAAAATAACTCGATCGCGTTGAACTCCCGACGCAGCAAATTTTCAACTTGCAATGTCGAACAGTTTCCAAGGCGAAGCCAAATAACTTTCGGTGGATTCCCAAATACCAAACTCAGATCGTGCATATCCGCGTCTTTCGAGACAATCATCAAATTATTATCTTTTGCATAATCCCAAACTATTGGGTCGATCGTTGCTTTCATGCCCACATCTCTAACGTGAAGCGAATTAGGGAAAACATCGCTCAAACGATTCGGCAACTTGGGCGACAAGTTTTCATCAAAAAGTAATTTCATGCGGATAAGGTAGCGGTCATAAACCGACGCTCGCGGTCAGCAGCATAAGCTATACAAGCTTTTAAATCTTCTCGTGTCAAATCGGGAAAATCGTCGAGAATTTCTGCTTCGGTCATCTCGGAAGCCAGGTACTCAAGCACTTCATAAACCGTAATTCGCAAGCCGCGTACACAAGGCTTACCACCGCGTTTATTTGCTTCGATCGTGATGTGGTTTCGGTAGTTCATAAGAAACACTCGGTAATACTATTTTTCTGTGAAGCTACATAGAATGTATCCTTACCCCATGCGTCTTTGCGAATGTCGTCTAGGGTGATATTTTTTTCTTCCCAGATTCCGGCTACCTCAAAAAAGAATTGTTCTCGATCGGAGTCATCATCCGTTCTCATGCGATCGAGGTCGCCGTCCCAGGCGGGTTTACCCCGTAGCGCCCGGAGGTTCTGTTGGTTTTTCATTTGGATCAACAGGTTCAGAGCCAGTTCGACAACTTCTTGTTGTGCTGTGAGTCCAGTCGCCTGGAGCGCATTAGTGAGGAGGGAGTTATCGATTTCGATCGTGGTTTTCATAGGTGTTTTTGGGGTGAGTCTTATCGATCGCGCTTTCATCCAATTATAATCGTTGCAAGCTAATATGCCAATGCGTAAGGTTGAATGAGAACTTGTGCTGAAATACCTAACTTTTGATTTAACTGCCGGATTATTTCAAGGGTGAGTGGAGCTTTACGATTGAGAATTTCGATCGCTCGATCGTGACTACCGATTACGGCTTCTAGATGCTGTTGAGTTAGACCTCGACTTTCTAGATAATAAAGAATTGCTTCGATCGGGTCAGGCATCACGATCGGCTCATGTTTGTTTTCGTAGGCTTCAACTAAGGTGACTAATATTTCTAATCGATCGAATTCTGGAGTTCCTTGAGGAGCTTCAAACAAATGCTCTATTTCTTTCAGCGATGCTTTGTAATCTTCTTGGCTTCTAATGGGTTGTAGGCTGTACATAATTACCAATGACTTATTAGATTAGTAAGACTCAAATCTGCTGCTATCGTAGTAAAAAACTAGAAAAGTACCTCGATCGGACATAACTCCAAGAACAATGTCTAATTTCTCTAAAAAATAAGGACTGCCCGATTCGTCATCACTACTAACTATGGGTTCCTCCAATAACCTCACCACAATAGCTGGCTGATTTTGATGTGGGAGCTTTCTATTGTTTAAGTTTTTCTTCCACTTTACAATTTGCCCTACTTCAAAACTTTCCTTTTTCAAGAAGTTTTCACACGCATCCCTAAGCTGAGCAAGATGCTCTTCTCCATAGCTTTTTTCTTCTTCATTTGCAGAGCTTTTGTCACGTAAGCTATTAACAAGTTCAGCTATGATATCTTGCTGATTACTCATACTTTATAACCTCAGAATCAATGTTTTTATTTTCGCTTAAAAGCAACTGATTATTAATTTGAACTTCCTCCTCATCACAGGACGTAAAGGGCTTGCTGTTAAATAACGTACCAATTGTAGGATGCGTTTTTTGAATAGCAGCCCCAATTAAAGACCATACTAAAGAACTTGTCTCCTCCAATCTGCTTAAAGGAGAACTCTTGTCATCAATCTCCACATTATTTAGTGAGTATACAGACACTGGAGGAAGTAAGTACCAGCATGATGGGACAACATCTAATAACCACCAATCGAAGAGTTCACGTCTTCCATAAGAGCCTGGGAAAATAGCATAGCCCTCTAAGCAGTCATCTAAAATATTCAGCAGAGCTTGCAGAGAACGATCTGGCTCAAGTGTTTCAATCGCATTTCTGTAGACATCTAAAGCTTCTGATAGAACTTGAAAACTAGATACATTCTGCGCGGACAGGAAAGAGTTAAAGTCTTCTAATATAACATTCTCTATGTTTTGAATACCACTGCTAAGTTGCCTGTTCGGATTAAAAATTTCTGTGAGAGTCTTAAGTAGCCAATGTGTTAAACGCTTGATGGCTGCTTCTGGTATGGGACTATCAGGCTGGTAGTATTTAACAGTAGGTTCTACAACAACAGCTAAAGTCAAAGCCATCCAAACATAACGCAATTGACTTAGAAGACGATTACTACCTTGAAATGAGTCCAAAATCTCGCCTAAAGCATCTTCAAGCAGCACAGATCCATCTGGCTCTGATTGATAAAGCTCTTCATAACGATGATGCGACACCGAAACTATAGCCTTCTGCAATGACGTAGGCATATTGTACAGTAAAGACTGCCGATTTCTAGTTACTTGCTTGTATATAGAACCGCTCCCTTGAAAGATCATGATTTAACTGGTTAGGACTCTCGTGGATATGGATAATCCCAAAAAACATCAATGTTTATGTTGGGAAACTTTTCTTTGAACTGTTTCAGGACATTGTTGCAGCTTTCACAGGGCTGCAACTCACTATAGAGATAGAGATTACCCTTTACCCCTCGATCGTAGGACAATTCAAGCCTATCTGCAATCGCTGAAAGAACTTTGTACTCAGCGTCTGTATCCATAGAGCGACCAGTCCGCGAATCTACTGACGGTTCAAACTGCCCTCCTTCAGATTTGGGTAGCGGTCGAGGAATTGGACTTTTGCTTCCCCCTTTAGAAGTTGCTCCAACACAGAAAGCTATATTGTTAGACAGATATACATCCGCAATAGCAACATTACTTGTACCTATCGGTCTTTTGAGGTATTTCGACCGAATATCAGCAGCTCTAGCTTGTAAGTCCTCCTTTTTAGCTTGTAAGTCCTCCTTGTTCAAGATATCAAATCCTGTGGGGTATCTCTATTCTAAATGTATCAAGACATCAGATAATTAGACCTACTTCCTCCATATATCCTCATAATTTTACCAGATAGACGGACAACTGGCAAGTGATTTTCCTATTTTCCGTCGATATATGGACACTTTCCGTCTATTTCATCATGGAACCCAAACCTAAAAAATTGCTAGACTATCATCACTAAACCGCATCAGGCGATCGCTCGAAAACAATTTCTTCATAGAATTGCTCGATCGCCAAACTCAATCCAATACTTTGAAGCTCGACGCGATCCCCCGCTCGATAGCTCAGAATCAACCAATCCCCCGCATCATTTTTATGATAAATATCGATCGCCATCTCATCAGAACTCACCAGCACATAATCAATTAAATTCGGATTGCGGCGATATTTGTCAAACTTCTTGCCGCGATCGTAAGCCTCGGTACTATCCGATAAAACCTCAACAATCAAACAGGGATAGGTAATATATTGAGGGCTAGAATTGTCTCGCGGATCGCAAGTAACACTGAGATCGGGATAGGTATAGTTGCGAGTATTGAGGATATTAACCTTTAAATCCGAATTAAAAACTCTACATTGATTTCCTCGCAAGTGAGATTTAATCAATAATAAGAAATTGATAGCGATCGCACTATGATTTTGCGTCCCCCCACTCATCGCATATACGCGACCATCGATTAGCTCGTGCTTTTCTAATTGTTGCTCCTCCCAAGCAAAATACTCTTCAGGCGTAAAGTACCGCTCCTGCTCTCTAGATGCAATCATAACAATCTCCTAATTTAAAAGTAGTAATACCAACACGCTTACCGGACGTAAATCACCTTGGCTTAATGATGTATGTCAACCCCTTCTTACTCCCCATCGGCATCTCCTTTCCTCGATCGAATTCGCCACACGATTCGATTCAAACACTTATGCCGTCGCACTGAAACAAGCTATCTTTATTATATTTGAGATTAGAGCCGATCGCACACCCTCGGCGATCGCCAAAATCGAGAGACTCATTATAACTTCATCACGCACGAATAACTGTAACGGTTTGCCCCATTGGAGTAAAATGAATTTCAGTATTTAACCGTTCTTCCAACTCCAGTGCATTGTCACGCCGATTTTGGAAAATATCGCTCAAACGATTCGGCAACTTGGGCGAAAAATTTTAATCAAAAAGTAATTTCATGCAGATAAGGGATCGGTCATAAACCGACGCTCGCGGTCAGCAGCATAAGCAATACAGGCTTTTAAATCTTCTCGCCTCAGATCGGGAAAATCATCAAGAATTTCTGCTTCCGTCATCTCCGAAGCCAGGTACTCAAGCACTTCATAAACCGTAATTCGCAAGCCGCGTACACAAGGCTTACCACCGCGTTTATTTGCTTCGATCGTGATGTGGTTTCGGTAGTTCATAGTTGGAATTATCGTCATTATACTTCTTGAAAAATAATTTTATGCTTAGTGAATCGGTGGAAAAAAACATAACTATATGAATCAAAATAAATGAGGGTAAAACCCGAATCTCTCCTGCATTCTGTCTCCTGAGTCCTGCCCGATCCCAACTACAAATATTTACGCCTTTCTACTTAGGGCTTGCTGATTTAACCAAAAACCTAGATAACTCAATGGATGGAGAGGGAACACAAGTGAAGGAGGTGCAAAAAATGGGGAGCATCTCTGTCGGAAAGCAGCCCAGCTAGAAATTGAAGGCCCGAGACTGCGAGACAGGAGGAAAGAGGAAGAAAGAAGGAGTCAAAAGAAGTGTTTTTACTCTGATGAGATGCTCTCAAAAAATCAGCTTTTACACCATCAAAAGTTAATCACTTTCAAAAATTACTGACTATTCTTACCTCCTCTAATTCTGACTTCTGACTCCTGACCCTGCGAATTTCTCCTGTGGTACAAGCCCGCGGATTTATCCGTGGAATCAATCGGGAGCATGGAAAATCTCAAATCCTCAAGCCCCCGAATTTATCCGTGGGGTCAATCTCAAATCTCAAATCTCAAATCGAATGACTCCTGAATCAAGGCATTAATGAAAAGACTTTTTCAACAAGCCCTACTATAGTGATGGCTCTAAAACTAATGCCGCTGTTGAACGAACGAAATGAAAGAAAAGTTCGATCGCCCAAGTTTCTCAACAAACAGCCGGGACACCCAATTCTGTAATCGCTGCTTCCGGGCCCACCAGAGAAACATACGGTTCGATGAAGTATTTCTTAGCAGCTTCCTGAGCTTCAGAACTTGTCACTTGTGCAATTTTTTCTTGAAATTCCTGGTCAAATTTAATTCCCAATCCCAAAATTTCGTACCAGCCGACAACTTGAGCAATTTGGGAATTAGTTTGTTTTCCTAAAGCATATTGACCGAGCATTTTATTCTTGCAAGCTTGCAATTCTTCCTCGCTGAGTTCGATGTTGGCGAGTCGATCGACCTCAGTACGTAATCCTTCAAAAGCCGTTACCGTATTTTCCGGCGCTGTACCCATGTACGCGACAAACTGAGCCATGTCCAGGCGCGTCGCGTAAAGGGCGGAAACATCGTAAGCCAAGCCCCGCTTTTCCCGCAATTCTACAAACAACCGGCTCGACAAACCGTTACCCAAATAAGTATTCAGCAATTTAATCGCTGCGTAGTCGGGATTTTTCACAGAGGGTGCGAGGTAGCCCAGCATAATCACTGACTGCTGTGTTTCTTGGGTCTTAAGAACAGATTGAGGCGAGGGTGACAGGGGGGGGAAGCTTAAAGTTGGTATGGGCGTTAAAGGCGCTTTCCAGTCTTTAAAAGTGCGATCGATCAGGGCGATCGCATCTTCTGTCGATATTCTGCCGGCTACAGAAATAACTACATTGTCGGGACGAAAATAAGTTTTGTGGAACTGTTCGAGATCGTTTCTGGTAAGGTTTGACATCGTAGCTTCCGTGCCCAAGGTAGAGAAAGCATAGGGATGTTCCTTGTACATCGCGTGTCGCAATTGCTTAAAGGCGATCGCAAAAGGCTGTTCTTGCTGCGATCGAATTGCTGATATGGCAATGCGGCGTTCTAGTTCGACTTCAGCTTCCGGGAAAGTTGGCGATCGCATCAATTCCGCAGCCAACTCCAAAATATTCTGAAAATCCGCAGCAACCGTCTTCAAACTTACTAAAAAATAATCGGTAGTCGAGTCGGTACTCAACCTCGCTCCGACAGATTCTACACGTTCGGCAATTTCCAGCGAAGACAGGCGATCGGTGCCTTTAGTCATTACCGCCGACAGCAAGTGACACAATCCTGCTTTTTCCGGCTGTACGCAGCGGCTACCGGCGCGCAGGAATATTCTAGCTGCAATAATATCTGCTGCTGGATTTTCTGCTGCTAAGACAACGATACCGTTGTCTAAAATCGTGCGCTGGACTTCATTTTTCATCATTAATTTAGTTGATAATTGGGAATTGGGAATGGGGAATTGGCAATGGGTAACTGATAAATACTCGCTCGCCTTTTTTATATTTTCCCTTGGTATTTTGTATGCTGTCAGACCGAGTAGAGCTTGACGCACGATATCTCAATGTAACAAAATTTATCGGCTCCGGGTGCGGGCCAGTCGCGGAGAGGTCTAATACACACAACATCTAAATATAACAACATCTATCCTCTCCGGGTGTGTCGCAAGCACCGAAAATTCCCGACCAACACCGACTATCTATCCGGTAGAAAAAATATTTTTTTGATTTATTTAAGCGTCACTCAACCCGTGCGGTGTGCTGCACCCTGCAAACTCACTCTTGTGGGGTGGCTTTGAGTCGCGCCCGAATGTGCAATGTTTATTTACCCCAACCGCTGATTCACTCGCTTAAAGCGATCCGACTGGTTTGAGTACCACTACCGCATAGCGCCCGGGAGAGAGATATTGTTGAGCTAGGCGCTGGAGGTCTACTGGCTTAAATGCTTTAATCCTGGTGGGATAGCTGAGCGCTAATTCGGCAGTGGCGATCGTACTGTAATATCCGTAAAGACCCGCTAGCTGTCCCGGCGTTTCGATCGAAAAAGCAAAGTCATTGCACAGCAAACGCTTACAGCGCATCAGTTCTGCTTCCGAAACCAGCTCAGATTGCAATTCCCAAAGCCGATCGCAAATCCGAGATTCCACCTGTTCGACATCATCGGCTTCCAAGACTGCACTAATAGTAAACAAACTCGATTCCCGCTGCAGCGAGAAAGAGCTTTCGATCCCCTGTACTAACTGTAATTCTTCCCGCAGTTCCCTGACCAAACGCGAACTCCGCCCGTCTGCGAGCAACACCGAGAGCAAATCCAAGCCGCAAGCACTTTGCAACTGTTCAACTCCCGGCCCTGTCCAGGCCATCATCAGCCGCGCTTGTTCCAATCGGGGGAGACGGAGTTCCTGACGGCGAATTTCTACTAGTGGCGGTTCCGCCTCTGCTACCAATTTGGGACAATCCCACCTGTCAGAAAACCGATCGAATGCTTTACCCGTAATATCTCTAGCTTCTTCTTCATCAATTCCCCCGATTATAGCCACAGTCATATTTTCCGGCTGATAGTGCGATCTGTGGAAACAGCGCATTTCGTGGGGAGTTCGCGACATCAGCAACTCTTCGGTTCCTAGTACCGATCGTCTGTAGGGATGCCGCTGGTAAACTGTTTCCATCATTGCTTGGAAACCCAGCCAATCGGGATTGTCTTGAGCTTGGCGGATTTCTTCTAGTACCACATCTCGCTCGCGATCGAATTCCCCATCGGGAATCGAAGCCCGCAACAGCAATTCTGCCAGCGGTTGTGCAGTTTCTGCTAAAGAATCAGCCGCAGCGTTGACAAAAAAATGCGCGTAGTCGTGACTTGTAGCTGCATTGGCGACACCGCCGCGATTTTCGATTACCCGGTCAAATTCTCCAGGGGCGATCGAATCAGTCCCTTTAAATATCATGTGTTCTAAAAAATGAGCCATTCCCGACCAAGAATCCGGCTCCAGCGTAGCGCCAGCCTTCACCCACACGTCTAGTGCAACCACCGGTGTGGCCTCCAGGCGCTGGTGAATGACTGTTAACCCATTGTGCAGCTTCCAGACAGTGGCTGGGAACTCTAAAGCAGCGAGCAGTTGAGACAAGCTAGTTATTCTTAAACTTTAGTTAACTTCGGCTGCAACCATCGTAGCGCTTAATAGCTGTGCGATCGGGATTAATTGATACAAAACTCAGTTTTCACTTGTCAGTTGTCAGTCAGCGGTTGTGATTTAGGAAATAATCTTTGCTTTTTTTCAAGCAGCCTCAAATACATACCATTTTTTTGCTCAAAAGTCAATAGGTTGCGCGGGATATTAACGAATCAGTCGCGAGAAAGAGGAAGCATTCGGAATATTTCAATAAATTAAAAGATGTAAGAACACTAAAGACATTGAGAGGAGACACGAGAGATGGTAGCTACCTTAGAAGATACCAAGCGCCAAGCGATCGCGATGAAATTAGCAGACATGAAAGCCCTGCAAAATCTGCTGATAGCCAACGAACAATTGTTCATCAATTCCTGCAACGACTCCGAACTGTGCGATCGCTTCCGGGATATGCTGGAGGACGATCGCAAAAACTTGGGCGTATTGGAAACCACGATCGTCCAATACGGCATTCAAACTGAACCGAGAGAAACCACCACAAAAATGATCGAAGAAGTTCAGAAACTCATGGAAGGTTCCGAACTCACAATGTTTGAAAAAGTCGGCCAGCACGAACTGCTCAAACACCAACAAACAATGGCCGGTATGTTAATTCACAAAGCCGCTCAAGTAGTCGGAGCCGACATCGAAGCCGCCATTACTCCCCTCAACACAGTTAACTTTGAAAACCGCGCTCACCAAGAACAGCTCAAAGGAGTGCTCGAAATTTTAGGCGTGCGCGAACTCACCGGAAAAGACCCCGACCAAGGCGTTTGGGCTCGCGTACAAGATGCCGTCGCTGCGATGAGCGGCATCATCGGCGGTGCAGTTACCCGCACCAAAGATGAGATGAACATCACCGAAATCATCACAATGGATCACCGCAAAGTCGATACCCTATTTATGGAAATCGAAAAAACAGAAGAGCCACAAAAACTGCAAGAATTCTTCGGTCAATTGTACAAAGACTTAAGCGTTCACGCAGAAGCCGAAGAACAAATTGTTTATCCCGCAGTTCGCAGCTACTACACCGATACCCAAGAACTGTACAACGAGCAAGCAGAAATGAAGCAAATGCTCGCCAAAATCAAGGCAATGAGCCCCAGTTCTTCCGATTTCAAAGCCCAAATCAAACAGCTAAAAACAGCAGTTCAGGATCACGTCAAGCAAGAAGAAAGCGATATGTTCTCTCAAATTCGCAGCAACCTGAGCGAAGCACAAATGGAACAAATGGCAACTCAATTCAAAGCTGCCAAAAGCACCCTCCAGCAAGAAATGGCTAAAATGAGTTAATTTAGCAGCCCGCTAATTTCTACTCTAGCAAAACTAGAGAATAGCTAAACTGCAACCTATCAATCCCGCTACCAAGGTGGCGGGATTACTGTCTTATGTGAACTTATAAATATGACGAAATGAAAAGTATTTTTACTCAAGCCCATTCCACTCAAAAAAACAGTTGGGAGTCAACTAAACGAGTCATACCAAATCCGGGTTTTAATCTCCTTTGTGAACCAGTAGGCCTCCGGCAGACATCGTTTGACTTTTTGGCAGTTTCAACCGCAGAATCGTAAAGCGGGTATGTTACCCGGATTTGCTATGAGTATAAATGAGATACAGCATATTCCAGGTTTATCAAGTACAGTAGCAGCCTTAATTGTCTGGTGTGAATCCGTAAAGTGCCACGCTGGCTATTCTTGAATAGAACTTGCTTCTTTACGGGTGGAGACGCACCTGAAACGGGATCTCCCCCGCAATTGTATGTACCACATATACATGGAATCTGCTGTAAGTATGCGCCAACAAAAAAGAAGTTTAGTAACTGTTATTAGTGACATTAAAGGGGGAAATTTGTCAGAAACTGGTGTAATGTAGTACAAACATCTCGCCTGCGAATTTCTACGGAAAAAATATGAACAACCAACCTAAGCTAGACAAATACAAGCAAGAAATTGCAGATTTGTACACCCGCAGAAGTCAAAGTTATGACAATAGCGACTGGCATTTACAAATTGCTCAGCGTCTGGTAGAATACGGGCGAGTGAGTTTGGGCCACCAGGTTTTAGACATTGCAACGGGAACAGGCCATGTGGCGATCGCAGCAGCTCAAATTGTCGGTGCCCAAGGCCGAGTTATTGGTGTAGATATTTCGCCTGGAATGCTCGATGTAGCTCGAAACAAAGCTCTCGAATTAAATCTCAACAATACAGAATTTTTGCTAGCGGATGCCGAAAATCTCGACTTTCCAGCTAATAGTTGCGGTCGCATTTTTTGCTCCTCAGCCTTCATTTGGATGTCCGACTTGCACGCAGCCCTCACCCACTGGCACACATTTCTCAAACCAGGGGGAATCATCGGCATTCATGCCTTCGCCGACACCGCTTTTGTAGGCGGAGTTGTCACCCAGAAAGTAGCCGAAAAATACGGCATTTCCATCAATATGAGCAAACCCACAGGCACCGTTGAAAAATGCCGCAGTTTACTCGAAAAAGCAGGCTTTAAAAATGTAGAAATTAAAATCGAGCAAGACGGCAGCTATATCAGCTTAGAAAAAGCAAAATCAATGTGGCTCGGAAATTCCCATCCCGCCCCCGGACAATATCCGCCGCCCTTATCAACACTTTCAACCGAACAATTAGCCCAAGCAAAGACTGAATTCGAGGCAGAACTAGAAGCATTACAAACCGAACAAGGAATTTGGAACGACGTCACCATTTTTTACGTATTCGGTCATAAAGAGTAGCCTAAACTATTAATTTTTCTCCTCTCTAACTCTGCGCTCTCTGCGCTCTCTGTGGTTAAAACTCCCCAATCTACAACTTATTCAGCTTACACTAAACCAGCTTAAAAAATCTGGTTAACAGTCAAGTTCAGAGCGGGAAAAGTTTTCGACACAATCCGATCGCCCTCTCAAAAATTGACGATTTGATATTCACCATCAACCAAGTTACACACAGAAATAGTCGGTTGTTTGGGATTGCCAATAAAATTACGTCCGCCTAACGCAGCATAATCCACAATCCAATATTCAGCAATACCCATCTCCTCATAATCAGCATATTTCAAATAGTAATCATCGCGCCAATTTGTTGACACAACCTCGATCGCCAACGGTATCGATGCACCCAAACTGAGGATAGACTGTTTTTTCCACAATGTTTCGTTTACCAGATTTGCACGATTTGGCACCAACAAATCAGGGAAATAACCAGAATCTTTTTCAGGAGGCCTAACTATCGCTTGGTTGGGGATACTGTATGGCAATCCCAGACGTTTGATTTGAATAGCAATTTCGATTGTCAGAAAGCCTGTAACTTCCTCCTGTTCGCCTGCTGGTTGTGCCATCTCAACAATATCTCCATTATGCAATTCGTAGCGTACCGCCGAATTTTCAGGCAGCCACTCCACAAATTCCTCGAAGTTTACGAGTTTGGGTAAAGCTAGAGTCATAGGTTTTCAGAATTACCGATAATAGAAATTATATCTCTATCCATCCGCGTTTATCTGCGTGCATCGGCGGTTACAAACTCCCAATCTGCCAGCAATGCCAGATTCAGACAATTTAAAATACTGGATTTAATCGGGCGCTTTTCATCCCAAAATACGATCGACGAATAAAACTTAATTGCAGCAGGTGAATTCAAAAGTTCAAAAGTTTGACGTGCAACTCCCTCGTCGTCAAAACTGAGAAAGTAAACAGTATCATCGAAGATTGCAGGTTTATTAGCTATTTCACCGATTAACCTAAAATCCAATTTTTTATAAAGCCCGCAAATCGCAATTTTCCAATGTTTGAAACTATAATCGCCCACGCCAAAAATCGCAAATCGAGGGTTTTTTTGATAAATTTTGCTTTTGCGATTATCTAGATATTGCCCGCAATTCTCTAGATAACGCCAGGTTTGAGGAGCTATAATTTTGATATTTTCGGTTGATTCACCGATGATTTTTTGAGTAACTAGGATATATCGATCGGTATCACTAATTCGATTTTGAGCAACATCCGATCCTTTAAGTAGCGGAAATAGATAAGTTTCCTCAAGCTGGACAGCTTCTCCAAATCCATTGACAAACAAATTATCAATTTTCCGAAACTCCATCACATTCGAGCAGTCATGCTTGACGCCCGATCGCCATTTCATCCCTGAATTCACCGCATATAGATCGCTCAATTTACTGAAAGCATCTATATCCTTAACTAGGAGATTATTGTGATATCCGATTCGGTGACAGTCCGAAGTTTCTAAACTGCTAAATACATCACAAAAGTAGTTTTGCGAATCAGCATCAAATTTGCAGACTAACAAACAAGCATCAACATTTGCATCAAAATATTTTTTAGCATCTATTGTGTAAGTTGCACATTCAGCGAGATTTAATTTTTGAGAATGAAGGTAATTCAATAACTTTCTCGCAGTCGAAGTCTTACAAAGCATCGCGAGATCGGCATCCCGGTTTTGCAGCCACTGCACTGCCTTAATCAGCATCCATTCTGAGATATCAAAGTTACTCTTACCTGTGAGAGCATCTAAGCCTTTGTGATTTTGAAAGTTGTTTTTTTTAGGTAAATTTTCGCTGCCGCCAATAGTTCCTTGTTGCGAGTTTGTCACCCAAGGAAAGTTGCCGAGTACCAGCAGTCGAGCGGTGGATTGATTGATTAATGATTCCCAATCAAATTGAAAGAAATCTCCGTGCCAGATATCGCATCTTCCATCCTGAAATAATTGTTTATTTAGTCTGATTTGTGTTAAGTAATTTTGATTGATTTCAACCCCGATAATCTTGGCTGCGGATGGAAACGAACGTGCAGCAGCTTCAATAAAATTACCGACACCGCACGTCGGCTCAATGATGGTACTTGGATTAACATTAAGTTCTACTAATTTTCTACACACCATCTCGGCTAATGCTGGAGGTGTCTGAAAATCGCCGTATTCTAGTTTTGTTTTGCGATCGTTGGAACTCATCGGTTAGATTGATAAACTCTTAATTACAACTTATTATTGAAGAAATAACTTAGTTCCCACCACATTTCGCCATTACTCCAAAACAAAAAATCACCGGGATAGCTAAAGCTAATATCTAAACTCGCAGCAATATATTCCTTATAAACGGGATAGGATTTATATTCCAAGGATTTTATTTTAGTTATGAGTATCGTATCGATAAAACAAAGTCTACTAATAAGTTCTATGTAAAACTCTTCTGTTTTTCCCCAATCATCTAATTCCTCTATACCTGAAGTTCCTAAAGATGTTTGAACGAAATAAACTAAATCATTATAATTTTCTAATAAACTTAAATCATTATAATCTTCTAATAAACTTATTCCATCATTATCCGGATTTATAATTATCAAAATCTCAATTTCTTCTCGTAGCTCTTTTATGATATCCTCTTGTTGAGCTATTTTTGCAAGCAGCCGATTAATTTCCTCATCCGGAGTTGTAATTATCAAACTCTCAATTTCTTGCTGAAGAAGTGCAACTCTACTTTTCTCGTCCTTAAGCTGTAGCTCTAAACTTATTTTGGCTTTTTCTAGCTCTCTGGCATTCTCTTCTAGTTGCTTAACTTTTGTTTCTAATTGACGTGAATTGGAGTTTAATGAATTTAACTCATAAAGCTTTCTTTCTAATTGGGTTTTTTCTTGCTCTAGCTGGTTATTATCTATCTCTAAAGGTTGAACTCGGTCTAATTCTCGTCTTATTTCTGACTCTAAAGAGTTTTGGCTAGCTCGGAGTTGTAGATTATCTTGCGTCAATCTAGTATTATTATCTTTAACTTGATTTAACTCTCTTCTCAGAACGTCTATTTCTTGCTGTAAATCCGTATTTGTTTTAATGAGAGATTGATTTAGGGCTATGAGTTCATTAAGCTGTCTAGTAACCTCTTGAACTTTCTAGATTAAAAATTCCCACGTTATAAACTCTATATCTTGACTGCTGAGAGAACCGCCCAATTCTTGAATAAGAACTTTTTTATGACCTTCTAGTTCTTCAACTTTTTGTTCAAAGTAAATATTTTCAATACGAAGATTTGTTGAAATTTTCCTTACTTCATCTCTTTCGCTCTCAACGCTTGCTAACTGTTGTTGTAGCTTGTGAACCGTCTGCTTCAAAGAATTGTTCTCAGTAGTAGCTGCCTTAAGTTCTGCCTCTTTTTGCTTAAATCTTGCCAGGATTTGAACTATAAAGGCGGTAAATAGGTTATTTGCTTGTTGTAACTGCTTCTTTATTTGCCTCAGCTCAACTTTCTGCGCTTCGGGCCTGTTATCCTCTGGTTTGTTCTTACCCCTGCGAAGTTGCAGGTAAATTATTACGATACTTAGTAAAGCTATTAAACCAGCAGTTTCGTAAACCATACTAATACTTTTTTGAAAATAGCGTTTTTGGACACGGTTCCCAGGCAGAGCCGAGGAACCAGTTAATGAAAAAACAGAGGGCGGGTTTTGCATAAAACTTGACTGCAAAAGTCAAATTTCATGCTCTAAACCCGCCCTCGCAAAACTCCCTTAATAAGCGTCTTGCAGTTCGTAAAAATCAGGGGAAATGTAATCTTTCCGCAACGGCCAGCCTACCCAATCTTCGTTCATCAAAATCCGTTTCAGATTCGGATGTCCTTCGTAGACAATGCCGTACATATCGTAGGATTCCCGCTCTTGGAAATCCACTGCTTTCCAAATCCAGTAGACTGATGGCACTCTGGGATCTTCGCGGGGAATAAATACTTTGACGCGGACTTCTTCGGGATGGGAAGCATTATCTGTGAGTTTAGCCAAGTGGTAGACGCTGACTAAATCTTCTCCCGGGCCTTGGTCGTAGGCGCACTGGCACTGCATATAATTGAACCCGTAGGCGTACAGTGCTGTTGACATCGGAATTAAGAAGTCGCGATCGACCTTTAATATCTCCACGCCCAAATTATCAGCCGCTAAAGCTTCGTGTTCAAAGCCATTCTGAGTCAGCCACTGAGAAACCTTCCCGGCTTCAACAATTGAGGTTTCTGTCTCAGCCACGTTCTACCTCCTGTTTTTGTCCTGCAAGCAGGGCGGGCGGTACCGGCATTCCCATTGCTTCGGTCAATTCTTTCGGCGGGGCCATCCGGCCGGGAATTGACAAATATTTGCCGTCCAAAATGTCATCTACCACTTTCATTTTGTGGGGTCTGGTGTAGTAGCGGTGGGTAGGTTGCAAGTTACCGCGTTCTTGCATCGAGTCGTTGGCGATTTTTTTCCGCAGTTTGATGATTGCGTCAATAATCGCTTCTGGACGGGGAGGACAGCCCGGTATGTAAACGTCTACGGGGATTAGTTTGTCAACGCCTCTGACTGCTGTGGGGGAGTCTACGCTGAACATTCCGCCCGTGATCGTACACGCGCCCATCGCGATCACGTATTTGGGTTCGGGCATTTGTTCGTACAGCCGCACCAAGATGGGGGCGTACTTCATGGTAATTGTGCCGGCGGTGATTAGGAGGTCGGCTTGCCGGGGACTCGATCGGGGTACTAAGCCGAATCTGTCGAAGTCGAAGCGCGATCCGATCAAAGCTGCAAATTCGATAAAGCAGCAAGCCGTGCCGTAAAGCAGCGGCCACAGGCTCGAAAGTCTCGCCCAGTTATAGATATCGTCAACCGTGGTTAGGATGACGTTCTCTGATAATTCGGATGTGACTTGCGGGCGCTCTGCCGGATTGACAATTAGCGATTTTTGTGATGTGTCAGAACTTAAGACCATTCCAAGGCTCCTTTGCGCCATGCGTAGACAAGAGCAATAACGAGGATCGTGATAAAAAACAAGGCTTCGATAAAAGCCAACAGTCCTAGCTGGTTGAAAGCAACCGCCCAAGGATAGAGGAAGACGGTCTCTACGTCGAAGATGACGAAGACCAGGGCGAACATATAATATCGGATGTTGAATTGAATCCAGGCTCCGCCGATCGGCTCTACGCCAGATTCGTAGGTAGTGCGTCGGTCGTAGGGACGACTTTTGGGCCGCAGTACCTTAGACGCCGTGAGGGCGAGGATAGGCACTAGGCTCGAAATTAGCAGGAAGCCTAAGAAATACTCGTAACCGCTGAGTGCAAACACGGTGAATAATTACTGCCTCGGTGAAAGGGTTTGTAACTCAATCTTTACATTATATAGATTTTGTGCAGCTAGGATTACAAATTAGTTGAGATTAATCGTCCATCTTCTGCAATAATTTTTAATGTATATTTTAAGATTAGCTTACGTACCCTTTTGGAGCTATGAGCGATCCAGCCAGTGAGACTAAAACCCTCGATCGGCACGAGTGCCGCGCCTGCGGCTACGTCTACGATCCGAAAAAGGGCAATCCTAAAATTGACATTGCTCCGGGGACGGCTTTTGAAGATTTGCCCCAAACTTGGGTCTGTCCCGTTTGCGCGGCGCGCAAGTCGATGTTTCAAAATGTCGGTCAGCAGGATGGGGTTTCGGGATTTAAGGCAAATCAGCGCTACGGTGTCGGTGTCAACGGCATGACCGAAGGTCAAAAAAGTTTGCTGATTTTTGGCGGCTTGGTCGTTGGTTTCTTGTTTTTACTTAGTATGTATGGTTTGCAGTAAGACGATTGTGAGATTTTGGCAACGAATTGTAATGTTATTGGCGGCTGCGCTCATCTGTACGAGTTGCAGCACGGTCGGTTCTGTGAGTTACAACCCTTGGCAGGTCATTTCTTTGCCGACATCGGCTAACTTGCAGGATATTGCCTTTACGGGCAATCCTCAGCACGGCTGGGTGGTCGGTTCAGAGACGACTCTGTTTGAAACGTCCGACGGCGGCACTAATTGGAAACCGATCGCTCTGGATATTGATGAGCCGCGGTCGCGTTTTTCGTCGGTCAGTTTTTCGGGTTCTGAAGGATGGATTGTCGGCCAGCCTTCGGTTTTGCTCCACACGGACGATGAGGGAAAATCTTGGACGCGGATTGCTTTGAGCTCTCAGTTACCGGGTTCTCCGAATACGATCGCAGCTTTGGGCCCGAATTCGGCCGAGATGACGACGGATGTGGGGGCGATTTACCGGACTTCTGACGGCGGCAAAAATTGGAAAGCTGTCGTTCAGGATTCCTTTGGGGTAGTTCGCAATATCAACCGTTCTGAAGACGGGAAATATGTTGCGGTATCCTCGAAGGGCAATTTCTACTCCGTGTGGAAACCCGGACAAGAAGCTTGGGAACCTCACAACCGCAACAGTTCTCGCCGCCTGCAAAATATGGGCTTTACCAAGGACGGGCGTTTGTGGATGCTCGCCCGTGGTGGTCAGATTCAGTTTAGCGACCCGTCCAATGCTGAAGGTTGGGGAAAACCGTTTTTTCCCGATCGCCAGGCGAGTTGGGGTTTGCTAGACATGGCTTACCGGACTGATAATGAAATTTGGGTGGCCGGCGGCGGCGGCAATTTGCTGTGCAGTTTAGATGGCGGGAAAACTTGGCAAAAAGACCGCGAAGTTGAGGATGTTCCCGCTAATTTTTACAAAATTGTGTTCATGGGCCCAGATCGCGGATTTGCGATCGGGGCGAACGGCACTCTACTTAAATATCAAGGTTCAGCGCAAGCTGCTTGATAATAGTAGAATAGTAAGAGAGATTGTCAGTCGATTTGTTGTTGAAAGGAGGATTCTACATGGCCGGTACAACTGGAGAACGTCCGTTTGGGGACATTATTACAAGCATCCGTTATTGGGTAATTCACAGCATCACCATTCCGGCTTTGTTTGTGGCTGGATGGCTGTTTGTGCAAACGGGTTTGGCTTACGATGCTTTCGGCACTCCTCGCCCCAACCAGTATTTCACAGAGCAGCGGGAAGAAGTGCCGATTATCTCGGATCGCTTTGAAGCCAAGAAACAAGTAGATCAGTTCATTGGCAAGTAATTTAAAACAAGGAGTTGGAAAAATGACTAGCAGAACGCCAAACAACGAGCCAATTTCGTATCCGATTTTTACGGTACGCTGGTTGGCCGTTCATACTTTAGGTGTCCCAACAATTTTCTTTTTGGGCGCGATCGCAGCAATGCAATTTATTCAACGATAGGAGTTTACAATGCCTGAGCGCGTTCCCAATCCCAACGAACAGCCTGTTGAGTTAAATCGGACTTCCCTTTATTTGGGTTTGTTAATGATTTTTACCCTGGGTATTTTGTTCTCCAGTTATTTCTTTAACTAACTGGTGTCTGAGTTTGCTTTCGAGAGTTCGATCTAATTTGTTTTGCTGTGAATTACTGAGGTGATGGCTATGTTTAGTGAAAGTGGCAGAATTCCTTTGTGGCTGGTAGCTACTGTCGCAGGCCTAGGTGTTCTGAGCATTGTGAGCCTTTTCTTCTACGGTGCTTATGCAGGTTTGGGTTCTTCGATGTAAGGAGAATCTGGCGTATTTGATAATTAAAGCCTCCCTTTTTTAAGGGGGGTTTTAATTATAAAAGAAGGAAGAAGGATGTTCGGCAACGGATTCGCTCGCGCGAGATGTAACGGATGTAACGGATGTAACGGATGGAAGTCGTCAAGCGTGAAGTCGGAAGAAGGAAAAGGGAAAAAAGATGAGGGAAGAAGGGATTTGAATTGCATCAATTTTGATCAAGGTGGTCAACCGCAGATTTAAGGCAGATAAACACAGATGCAACGCAGATAATTTCAAGATGATTTGGGAATGAGTGCAATTGCTCGTCTAATCAACCGGGCGCGAGTTGACGAATCACCCCAAAGTCGATCGCCACTAGCCCACCTCACCCCAAAAGCCATACAAGCCCTCGACTCCTGTCGTCAGTATCTCAAAATTTTAGACCCAACCACCGGCTTTTCGGGCAACGCTCTGATTCAATCTCCCAGATTCATCTGGAAGAGTAAATCTAAAATTATTCAATTTAAAATTATTCAGTCTAAAATCTAAAATCTAAAATCTAAAATAGCTAAAAGTGTGGGGCCGATCCTGAAAATAGCCAAAACTTGCGAGTAGAATGGTGCAAGAGCCGATCGCTCGATCGTAGTCCATAGCGAAATATGACCCCACCGCAGCCGCCCCGCAAACCTCAAACCGTCTTGGGTGCGATTACCCAAGCAGTCCAGACAATTGCCAAGGTTAATTTTAACCAGCTAGCGCTGAAACCGAATGCCAAAGTACCCGAACTGTGGGTACAAGATGCGGGTGCAGCTAAAGCTGAGGTTTATCCGCTATTGGGCGATCGATATTTGTTAGGTCGATCGTCCAAATCTTCAGATATTGTAGTTCGCAATCCCGTTGTCAGTCACGTACACCTATCCCTGTCGCGGGATACCAGGCGGCGGACTCCTTTTGTCATCAAAGATGAAGACTCAACCAACGGCATTTACTCCGGCAAAAGGCGAGTAAAAAGTATGTCCCTGCGTCACGGAGACGTGTTCACTTTAGGCCCGCCGGAACTCGCCGCCGCCGTCAGAATTCAGTACGTATATCCGCCGCCTTGGTACTTGGAACTGGTACGTTACAGCTTTTACGGAGTCAGCGGAATCACCGCTTTGATTGCCGTGTTGGTAGGCATGGAATCGACAAAATTTCAAGTGCGGCCTCTGCCGAGAAGTATCAACGGCCCGGTGATTGTTTACGCCCGCGACGGGCAAACTCCGCTGCGCCCTCCTCAGAATAACGCTCACTTAGAATTAAAGCGATTGCAAGATTTTTCGCCTTATTTATCCCAGGCGGTACTTGCTTCGGAAGACAGCCGCTACAATTGGCATTTGGGCGTAGATCCGATCGGGGTTTTGCGGGCGCTGTTGACCAATGTTCGTGGCGGAGGAATTCGCGAAGGCGGCAGCACAGTGACGCAGCAGTTAGCGAGGAGTTTGTTTCGAGATTATGTCGGAACTCAAGATTCGGGCGGACGCAAATTCCGGGAAGCAGTAGTTGCTTTGAAACTGGAAAATTTTTACAGCAAAGATGATTTGTTGCTGACTTATTTGAATCGCGTCTTTTTGGGAATTGACCTCTACGGTTTTGAGGATGCGTCTCGATTTTATTTTGCCAAGTCGGCGAAGGATTTGACTTTATCGGAGGCGGCGACTTTGGCGGGGATTTTGCCTGGGCCAAACAGTTTCAATCCGATTCAAAATTATCAGTTGGCGGTGCAGTACCGCGATCGGGTGATTGAACGGATGCGGGCAATGGGCTCGATTTCTCAGGAAGAAGCCGATCGCGCGAGGCGATCGCGAATTGATATCAATCCCAAAGCTCGCCAATATTTGCAAAGTACGATCGCTCCTTATTTCTACAGTTATGTATTTGACGAATTGGAGTTTTTGCTGGGAGAGCAGTTAGCCAGAGAAGGCAATTTTATTGTAGAAACAGGCTTGAATCCGGCGCTGCAAAAAGTAGCTGAAGCTTCACTCAAAAATGCCGTAGAAAATGCCGGAGCGAGTGCAGGTTTTTCTCAAGGAGCCGTGGTAACTCTCAATAGTGCAACCGGGGAAGTATTAGCATTAGTTGGGGGCGTAAGTTATTTGGAAAGTCAGTTTAATCGGGCTACCCAAGCTTTGAGACAGCCCGGTTCTACATTTAAGATTTTCACCTATACAGCCGCCCTCGAACGCGGAATACCGCCCACCAAAACTTATTCTTGCGAGCCGCTTTCCTGGGGCGGACAAAGTTACAGCGGCTGCGAAAGAACCAGCGGCAGTGCTGATATGTATCGGGGTTTAGCACAGTCGGAAAATGCAATTGCTTTGAGATTAGCACAAGATGTCGGTTTAGACAATGTATTGGGAATGGCTAGACGTTTAGGAATTACATCTGAACTGCGTTCTAACCCTGGTTTGGTGTTAGGTGAAAGTGAAGTTAACGTGTTGCAATTAACGGGTGCGTTCGGGGTTTTGGCGAACCGGGGTTTGGGCAACCGCCCCCACGTAATCAAGCGGATTATTGACAGCAGCGATTGCAAAGATCGAAATGATTTTAACAGTTGTCGGGTGATTTATGACTATCAAAAAGATAGCATTGCCAATCGCCAGTTAGTTCCTGAAGGCGTAGCGGATACGATGACTGATATGCTGCAAGGTGTGGTGCGGGGAGGTACGGGGAGCAGTGCTGCTTTGGGTTTGGGAGAAGCTGGAAAAACAGGCACGACTAATGATAATAGAGATTTGTGGTTTGTCGGTTATATTCCGAGTCAGCAACTGGTGACAGGGGTTTGGTTGGGAAATGATGATAATTCTCCGACTGCCGGAGGTAGTGCAAATGCTGCTCAGTTGTGGGGGGAATATATGCGGCAGGTTGCGCGTTAAATTAGTTGTCAGTTGTTAGTTGTTAGTTATACCAAATCCGGGTTTTGGATACTCTTGATGAACCAGTCGGCGCAGGCAGACTTTGTTTGACTTTATGGCGGTTTCAACCGCCGAATCATAAAGGAGGTATGTTACCAAGATGTCGATATATAGCGGTTCTCAAGCGTGGTGAGGTATGCCCAGTTTGGCCACGGAGGCCTATGCCCTATCCCGGATAGTACCTCATATGAGAGATTGAAAGGCTATACTTAAACACCTCGTACAGTCCTCTCTTCTGTAAGTTGCCAGATAAAAGGAGGCAGAGCCTCCGGATCTGCATTACCAGGCTCTTCCTGGTAACGAGCAGTCACTTAGGATTGCTATAACAACTAACAACTAACAACTGAGGGCCCGCACGCACCATCCACCGCCCCTAACAACTAACAACTAACAACTAACAACTAACAACTGACTAATGAAAGAGGTTAACTCAGGGATGCTTTTTTTAGGGCTTGGGTAGTTCGCCTCCAGAGCGATCGCACATATTTTCGTTGGTCGATCGCGTGGAGTACAATAAAGGCTAGGAAAGTATAAGCCATCCAGAAATGGATATTTCTTGCCAAATCTACAACCGCTGCATTTTTAGGAAAGATATCGGGTAAAGTTGCAACCCAAAAAAAAGGCACATTCCCGCTTTTGTAGGAATTAGAGAGGAAAAATCCGCTCAGGGGAACCGCTACCATAAACAAATAAATTGCCGCGTGCAGTAGAAAGGTGCGAATCCACTCACTGGTAAACTTCGGAAGGCGGCGCGTATACTTGCGCCACCACACCCGCTGCAAAATGAAAATCCGCCAAGTTAGCAGGGCCATTGTCAGCGCTCCAATCGATTTGTGCAAGCTGTAAGCGTTGCCTTGCAATGGTGTACTGTCTGGCATTTTTACCATCAAAAATCCCCCAACAAGCAGCAGCAAATAACAGGTTGCCATCACCGCGTGCATTGACCATAATTGCTTGAAAGCTGAATTTGCTCTAGGTTGGGGCTTTGTTGTTTGGGGAACTAATTCGGAACTCATCAAATACCTCCTAGACGCAGTTGCAACTTCATAAACTGGGCTGTTGATTCCTAGATTTGTGGTGGGGGGAGAGCAAATATTTCGTAGAAACCGGGTTTCTAGCCTCCGATGCCTAAGTCCGGAGTTTGATAAACAGGCCGACAGCCAGACAAGAGCGAGTGCAAATTGACGACATTTCCGATTACCGCGATCGCCGGTGCTGCAAATCCAGTCGCCTCAACTTGCTCTACAATTGTACCCAAAGTTCCGATCAATTCTTCTTGTTCGGGCCGCGTTCCCCAGCGCACTAATGCTACCGGGGTTTGGGTACTCAATTCGGCTGCTGTTAGCTGGTCGATAATGTGAGGCAAATTGTGGATTCCCATGTATACTACAATGGTTTCGGAGCCGCGGGCGATCGCCTGCCAATTTACTTCCGGCCGATATTTTCCCGCTGATTCGTGACCGGTGACAAAGGTGACAGATGAACTGTACGATCGGTGTGTCAGAGGAATTCCCGCATAGGCAGGCGCTGCAATCCCAGAAGTTACACCGGGAACCACTTCTACAGACACTCCAGCTTTTACCAACTCTTCCATTTCTTCGCCGCCTCGCCCGAAGATAAACGGATCGCCACCTTTGAGACGGACAACTATGGCATTATTTTGAGCTTTTTCGATCAATAACTGAGTTGTTTCGTCCTGCATTAACGAGTGGCGGCCTTTCCGTTTTCCAGCATCAATTCGTTCTGCTTGCGGGTTGATTGCTACCAAAATTTGAGGGCCGACTAAAGCGTCGTAAATCACCACATCCGCACACTCTAACAAAGCTTTTCCCTTCAAGGTCATCAAACCCGGATCTCCGGGCCCCGCACCTACTAAATACACTTTGCCTAAAGACATTTTTCTGGCTTCCTTTACCTCTGCTGTGCCTCTGCGGTTCATTTTTGAATTGAATTCCCAATTAAATCTGCTAATTCTACACTTGCGCCTAGAGGGTTTGCCAGATTAATTTCTGCCGCCGGAAATTGCTGCTTTAGCTGTGCGACATTTTTGGCGATCGCATCTGTAATGCCTCCATTAAATAAGAAGTATGGCACAATTCCTATTTGCTGCTGTCCACCGCGAACCAAATTCTCAATTTGTGTTTCCAAACTCGGCTTTACCGACCAATAAGCCGTCTCGACACCGAGTTTGCTGGCGATTTTCTCAACTGTCGAGTTACCTCCGGGACGGCGACTGCCGTGAGATAGTAAAATCCATTTTGGCAATAGCAAATTGGGAAGAAAAGCCACTTCTTGCATCTGACTTTTTAGCAATTTTGTTAAGCCCGCTTCTTGGCAACCTAAATGCGGGCGCAATTCAATTTTTAGTTGGGAACCAAAAGTTTTTTGGGCAGTTTCTACCTCTGCCGGTATGTCTTCGGCGACGTGAACTCCCGGCAATAAAAATACGGGCAGGATTTGCAATTGTGTCAGCCCCAGGGACAGGGTACGTTCGCCAAAACTGCAAATTTGTGCGTGCAGCGGGGCGGGGCCGAGTTCTAGGGTAGCGGTTGCTACTGCGGGGAAGTCGGCTAATTTTTGAGACAGCAGTTGACCGAGGTTTTCCAAAGCCCGTTGGGGTCTGGGGTCCCGGCTGCCGTGAGATACTAATAAATAGGTCGATCGCAATTTCAATAGGGATTTGATGTTAATGTTCGATCGGGATGTTGAATAATTCTAACATCTGGGAGCCGAAACTCCTAAAAAAACATAATGCCGATATCCCCGACTTCTCTAAGAAATCGGGGATATTAAGTTGCTCAATCTTGCAATTAACCTTGGGGAGCGGGATCTGCGATATACTTGAAAGTAGGTTCAGAGTTCAAAGCAGTGGCTCCGTCTTTGCCATCGCTAGACAAGTTAAAGAACAAATCTACTGTTGAATCTGGCTTAATATTTCCGAACATCGGATCGGTAAGTTTGCCCATAGCTTGCAGAGCATTCATAAACATCTGAGTGTGAGAAATTTCGCGAGTCAGCAGAAAGTGCAGCGTCTTTTTGGTTCCTGCATCCGGCGCTAATTTAATCAATTCTTCGTAAGTTTGGCGAGCTCCTGCTTCCGCAGCAATGTTGGCGCGCAAATCGCGCACGACATCGCCGCCTTCGTTGATATAAGCAGCACTCCAAGCTTGACCTTGGCTGTCCAACAAGTGCGGGCCTACACCTCTGATAGCAAACAAAGTGCTTTTGTAAGCTTCTGTTTGGTCAACGTTTTTGGTATGAGCTTCGATCAGTTTGCCAACCATTTCTAAGTGGCTGAATTCTTCGATCGCAATATCTTGGAGCATATCTTTGATCTCTGCATTTTCACAGTGAAAAGACTGCACCCAGTATTGCAAAGCTGCTGTCAGTTCTCCGGTTGCTCCGCCAAACTGTTCGAGGAGCAATTGAGCAAAGCGGGGGTTGGCTTCGTCTACTGTCACCGCAGACATTAATTGTTTTTTGTGAAAAAACATGGATCGGTACCTCTGTATACTTCTGTTGTTAAAGTCGTGTGATTGCCGACTTATTCTGTGTTCGCCTTCTGAACCTATTGTGCGATAAGCGATCGCGCTGAACCTCGGTCGCTAGATACAGATAGCGGGACAAATTTCTCTGCTTTCAGGTAGAGTTTAAATTAAAATTTTTAATTACTTATCAGACCGAAAATTACAATTTAGCAGCAGCATTATTGTCGCACTCGCTTAATTTTGCTGACAGGGCATCGAGGTGCCGCAGCCACCGAAGACCGCCAACCCAACTGCGAGAGGGAAGGTGTCCGATTGGTGCTTGACGAGTAAATTTAATTTGTCGTGAAGCAGTAGCAGAGTTGTATGTAGGCCAGTTTACCCGATCGCAAAATCTGATATAATCTCCCTTGACGCTTTCGTAAATCTGCTTTTGGACGCTGAAGCCAAACCGAGCTTGACTGTAGTACAGCCAAAGTCGATCGACTGTTTGCAAATCCGGGCAAGCTAGCTGGTAAATTTGGCTGATTTCTAGCTGAGTTTCCGGTTCCAGCGAGAGAGACTCACACATCACTGTCCAAGTTTCGCGATCGGCTTCTTTCCACTTTTTGTTTGACAAAAAATCCCGCAGTTTGGTATAATCAACTCCCACCGCAGAAATGATTGTCGGTTCGAGATTTGAAGTAACAGATAAGGAAGAACTTGCAGCAGAATTGTTTGTCAAACAAAAAGCAGGATTTGTCGGAGAAATCGGAACATCAGGAGTTGGTGAGGCGTTGAAATTAGACGAATTATCGGGATTATTGAGAGTCGGAGCGATCGGCTTTTCGATCGCAACAAAATTTGGCTGGCGACTATCTAAAGCTGCATTGATATCTGCCAAAACTTCCTCAGCCAAAGGGTACCGCTGACTGAGATGAGTTTGCAGCAATCTATCTAAAACTTGACCTAATTTGCTGCTGATAATCGTGCCTTTTGGGAGAAAGTCGCGCCACCACCAGCACTCGCTGTGGCAGTCGTACATATCCAAAGGGGGAACTTGCGTCATCAGGCGAATGCAAGTAACACCTAAACTGTAAAGGTCGCTAGCAGGAAATACTTTGCCGCGCATTTGTTCGGGAGCTACGTAATCTTTACTGCCGATGAGCGTTGCCGAACGCAGTAAAGCTGAATCAGTCAGCAGTTTGGCAATCCCGAAATCGATCAATACGAATTTGTTGTCCGACTGGCGGCGGATAATATTTTCTGGTTTGATGTCGCGGTGAATAACACGTTTGTTGTGGATAAATTGGAGCACGGGCAATAAGTCTTGCAGCAGTTGCCAAATTTTATTTTCATTGTATACACCTTCCGATAATTCTTGTTTGAGATTCCTCCCTTCTATAAATTCTTGAACTAAATAAATATGCTTTTTTTGCTCAAAAAAAGCTAACAATTTGGGAATTTGCGAATGTTTTAAATCGTCTAAACGCACTGCTTCTAGGTGAAATAATTCAATGGCTTTTTTGATATTTTCTGGGTCTGGATCGTAAAAATGAAATTGCTTGACTGCACAGCGGGGTTGGGATGGGATGTCTTCATCAATTGCTAAGAAAGTTTTGCCAAATCCACCTCTACCTAATAGTTGAATCGGGCGATATCGCTGTCTTAGCAACAGGTTTGAGCCGCAGTTCAAGCACAGTTCTGCGGTGCTGGGGTTTTCGGGATTTTGACATTCTGGATTGAGACAGTAAGTCATATTGATTTTGGATTTGAGATTTTAGATTGCCTAGAAGACTTTTTTTAACGAACCGCGAAGACGCAAAGGGCGCAAAGGAAGAGGGAAGAGAGGGAGGGTTGACAAGTGATATCAATTCCGGTTGCACTCATACATGACTGTTGACTGTTTACGGGCGCGTCGAAAAACTGAATGGTTGAGTGTTGACTGTTGACTAGATTTTATGATTCCGATGCAACCAGAAACGATATGATGCAGTCCGAGATGTGTGTCTATTTTAATGTGCTGGGTCGAATCGGGACGCTGCTGGGGCGGGGGATATTTGCCGTTGGCGGAGCCCTCGCAGAGGATCGCCGAAACGGAAAATTGTGCTAAACTCTTGCTGTGCCTGGGATTTGAGGCACAGTATATCTGTCCGGTTCGGGGACTCTGAAAAAAAAAATCAAATTTTTTTGGCTTTACCTCTAGACATTTGCTGAAATACAGTGCTATACTTACAAAAGTTATGGCGAGTGTAGCCAAGTGGTTAAGGCAGTGGTTTGTGGTACCACCATTCGTGGGTTCAATTCCCATCATTCGCCCTTTTGATTCTAGACTTTTTGATGAGATCGCTGTAGGGTGTGCGCTGCACGCTTGAATCTTTTTTGGGATTTAGCGGTTGTGTCGGCATCATTTGTGTCCGCTTAACGTTAAAAGTAGTGCCGGTCTGCTCTTTGACGATTAGGCTCGATCCCCCCTAGCCCCCTTAATAAGGGGGGGACAAGAGCGTCATCAAAGTCCCCCTTATTAAGGGGGATGCGAGGGGGATCGAGACTAAGCGAAAAGCGAGATTTATCACGGGTTTCAGGCTCGTTGTTGACACCAATGTGTCGGCACAAGTTGCGATGTGCTAATCTAAAATCTCCAATCAAAAATCAGAAATCAAAATATGCGATCTTTAGTAGCAGAAGATTGGGGATATAAGTTTAGTGGCGATCGCACAATTAATAAGTTTATTCGGGATATAGAAGGAGAAGCTGCTTTAGCGAAATATTGCGATTGGGAATGCAGAGATCGTGCCCAACTTCTGATCTCGGAGATAGCTGGCGAATCTCACAGTCTTTTCTACGTGCGCCGCCAAAAGGTAAATGAAAGATTTTCTGAAGAAGAAATCTGGGAGTTGATTCTTGCTACGGATGGAGATAATTTTGAATTACCTCAATTGTTGCAAAAAACCGATCGCACTTTGCGATTGTTAGCAACTGTACGCACTGAAGACGGAATCGGCGGCCTAAAACTGCTGGATGCTGGTTTGGTGGCGCTTCCCAGAGGCAGAAAAGATGGCTATGTTTTGCCGGTTCAGTTGCGACTTTTGCCTAAAAGTCGCTCGCCAATTCCTGCAAAGTCGATCGCCCGCGTCCAACAAATACCGTTTTGGGACGACAGACACATACCGACTACCGAACAATTAAAAGTTTGGCACACTTTCTTAAATGTTGAAAAACGCATCGCCGAAGCGCGTCAATTTTGCGTAGTTTTCAGAGTTCACAATTACGGTTCAAACTTCAAAACCGTCACTTTTGAAATCGATCGCAATTCGGCAACTCTTGACGGCTACGAGGAAAATCCCTTAGAATTGGGCGACTTTCGCGACAGACTGAAAAAAGCCAAAAATGAAGAAATTATCTTGTTTGATTCGCCGCCCGGAAGCAGAAGTTCGCGCGATGGGGAGACTTTGGGAAGGATCGCTGAAATTGACTTCGATCTCGGTAAATTGCGAATTGAGATAGATTTTGATTTAGCAATTCGCTTGGCGGGCGACAGATATCAACTACCCAAACAAGGCTTTTTGTATTTTGAGGCTGCGGGCGATATCAGCCAGATAGAACGCAAGAAAAAAGCTTTAAAAATGCTGACTGACGGGCGCGCTCAAAATCCCTATTTGAGCGATTTTTTATTCGACTCTTCCCAGGCGAGAATTCCCGATAAATTGATTAAGTTGGATCGCAAAGATTTGTTGAATCGCAATGCAAATGATGACCAGTTCGCCGCCGTAGAAATGGTGCTTTCGGCGCGGGATTTGATTTTGATTCAAGGCCCGCCGGGAACAGGAAAAACGACGGTGATTGCGGAGATTTGCTATCAGATTGCTCGTCAGGGCGGGAAAACGCTGATTGCTTCGCAAGCAAATTTGGCGGTTGATAATGCTTTGAGTCGGTTGGTTCACAATCCGGCGATTCGGGCTTTGCGGAAAGGAAAAGCTCATAAGGTGCAGGAAGAGGGCCAGCCTTTTTTGGAGGAAAATGCGATCGGCACTTGGCTGCAAAATACGGCGGCTGATTGCGAACAAAAGCTCTTGCAGCGCCAGATTAATGTCACATCTTTGCGACAGTTGCTGGCTCAATCGCAGCGATTTGCTGCCTACTTTGTCGCCGAACAAGCTTTTTTCAAGCAACTCAAACATCTGCACGAAACCCGGGCAAATCTTGAGGAAAAGTTGAGCGAAGTTACAGCCGATTATCAAAAAAAAGTAACGGAAAAAAGCGAAGCTGAATCAGTTTTTGCTGGGCTAAATAATCTCCTGGCTGCGCCGGAAGTTGAGTGGGAATCTTCGGAAGTTGCCGAGTTTATGCCGAAACTCAAACCTTATTCTGAAGGTAATGTTTTAGTAGAAAATTTTATGGCAAATGTGCGGATTTGCGTCAATCACGCTATTCAAATTGGCTGGGATCGCCCTATGTGCGGCGCGTTTGGAATTGCGGTTTGGTTGCGGGAAACTGTAGCAGCGCAAATATTGGAATTTAAGACTGCTTTCGATCGCGCTGAGGAGGTTTGTCAGGCTATGTCAGCGGTTGCGGAGTCTTTGCGGGTGTCGCGGCAGTTGTCGGATGCGGTGAATCAGCTACAGTTGGGCGATCTGCAAAATCAGACGCATCGCCACAATCTCGAACAGAAAATTAAGAATTTGGAACTGCGAAAAGCCGAAATTGCCGCCGTTGTCGTCAGCGTTGCAGAGTGGATTGAGACAGCAGATGCAACACTTGATACAGTTGTGAAATCTTGCTGCGAAACCGGCGCGATGCTGACTGATGAAATGGTAGAATTACCCCCAGGGCTGTTGAAAATTGCTCGATCGCTCAAATTGCCGATCGTGCCGCCCAAATGCAAAGTAAATTTGCCCGATTTGGAAAGGTTGCAAAAGGCGATATCCCACGAAGCCAATGGCGGTTTTAAGGACATACAGGGGCAGCAATTCCGGTTTAGCGAGTTTTTGCACCTAAATTTGAATCAAACGCCGCTCGTGCTCGTTGCGGGCGATCGGGCGCAGTGGCAGCAACTAGCCAAAGAGTTCGCCAGCTACAACCAAGTCAGCCCGAGTCAGCGCAAATTTATCATCGAAAAAGCTGTCACTTTCTTAGGATCAATTCAACAATTTTACAGTGAATCCTTGCAGCCAAATCAAATTCAGGCAACTTGCGATCGTCTAGTCAAAGAATTGCTGCACAGCATCCTCGCCAACGCCCGCCAGTGCATACTTCCCCTCAAAACCGAAACCGAACAACAACTGATCAAACAGCAACAGTTATTAGATAAAATCGGTCAAACCTTAAATCAGCAGCAAATATCCGCCGTCCAAATTCAGGTAGAAACAGCGCAGCAAGAGGCGAACTTAAAAATTAGCGAAGTTACTAATTTGTTGCAAGCAATTGTCGCCCAGCCAAACCTACCGGAAAAGTTGCAAATTTTAGCCGAACAATATCTCGCCCAAAAATCCAATATTTGGGAGAATCCGCAGCATTTTGTCAAGCAAGTTGAGGCTGGGAAAATCAGCGCAATTCAGCTTGAAAAATCTATTGCTGACTTAGATCCTTTCGGAGTTTTGGAGAATATCAAAAGTTGTATTGACGAGCATTTATCCCCCCTGCAAATCGCCGCCGCAAGTTTGGAGCAGCAACTCGCACAACTCCAAACAGAATTGAGCGAAATTACCGCTCAACTGCAACAACAGCAACCAACAGCAGAGTTAATTGTTGAGAGAAATTGGTGGGAGTCAGAATGGCAAACTATCCCGGAAAAATACAAACCAGAAGTTCCAACTACCGGATTGTTTGCTGTGGAATTTTTACGCAAAATTAAGCGTCTCTTTACTAATTGGCAGCGGGAATTAGAACGAGAAGAAATCGCCCTAAACCGTTCCCAAAACTTAGTAAAAGATTGGATTGCAAAACTCCGCAATCCATCGGAAAAAGACCGCAGCGATTTAAAACAAATTTATATTGACAATGCCAACGTCATCGGCATTACCTGCGTGCAAGCTGCGAGTTTTGATTTTAGCAAAAACTTTCCCAGCTTTGATGCAGTCATAGTTGACGAAGTTAGTAAATGCACTCCGCCAGAGTTATTAATTCCGGCTTTGAAAGGCAGAAAATTAGTATTGGTGGGCGATCACAGGCAGTTGCCGCCGATGTTCGATCGAAGTACGATCGACGATATCGCCGAAGATATCGGTTGTACTGGAGACGAACTTAGCTTTATCAAAGAATCGCTGTTTAAAGTATTGTTTGAAAGTGCCAGCGACGGCATCAAGAAAATGCTGACAACTCAATACCGAATGCACCCGCAAATCATGGGCGCAATCAATCAGTTTTACCAGCAAAAACTCAACTGCGGCATTCAGGAAGCCGACACGAGACGCGCTCACAATCTAGAAGGTAAAATCATTCAAAAAAACAATCATATCCTGTGGGTAAAAACGCCAGTGGGACAAGGGTTTGAGGAGGAAAAACAGGGTACTTCGAGGCTGAATGTCAAGGAGATTGATGCGATCGAGCTTTTGTGCGAACAGATGGAAACCGCTTGGCGGCCTAAAATATTAGAGGGTGAACCGCCGAAGGAAATCGGAATCATTACTTTTTACGGCGCACAATTGAACGCAATTAAAGACAGAATAGAAGCCGAAAAATTTCCTTCTTTGAGCATTCGCACTGGTACGGTTGACATATTTCAAGGCATGGAAAGACCTGTGATTATTGTCAGCACGGTGTGCAATAATATTAGGGGCGATATTGGATTTGCTAAGGAACCAGAACGGGTCAACGTGGCATTTTCTCGCGCTCAAGAATTGCTGGTAGTTGTCGGCTGTCACGATTTATTTACCCAACAAACAGGTACGGTGGGAAAAATGTATCAGGAAGTTTCAAAAACGGTGCGTCACTGCGGAGGTTTTGTAGATGTTTCTAGTGTCCTCAACTAAACCAATTGACTCGAATTTAACTTCGCTAGCCGCACAAATTGAGCAACAAAATCCGAGTTTGTCGGTGTTGGGGGCGCGTCAATTGAGCTTTGCTATCCGCCAAACTCCGCTGGAGGTGACGGTTAGCGAACCGCGCGAGTTTAATGTGTTGGAGGAGTTTATTTTGCGGGCTGGTGTTGAGTTCGAGCCGGCGCCAACTTTGCAGGAATTGGCGGATTTGCTGGGGTTGGATCTGGTTTTTGTGAAGACTGCGGCGGCGAATTTGGTTGGTTTGGAGGTTTTGGAGGTGGCGGATAATGGTAAAATTGCGTTAGCGAAGCCCTCGAAGAGGATCGCCCCTTCAGGTCAAGATTTTTGCGAAAAAGGTATGGTTAGCCGATCGCACATTCAATCAATTTACGCGATTTCCGATCCTTTAAATCAAACTCTTACATTCAACTTCGATCCTCTACCCGCAGCATCTGTCAACTTACCAGATTTAGTAGATTTTGGATCGCTGGACTTTAAAATTACCGACCTTGCGGATTTAAGCCTAGCAGAAATCCAGCCCTTAATCCAAGCATCCGGTTTAGGAATTCATGTCCCAGAAAACGGCAAAACAGTCACAAAATGCGATGTAGTTGGCGACGATTTAGATATTTGGCAAACAGTATCAGTTTTTATGTTATTAGATGCGATCGAAGATCGAACGACTATTCAAGTCCGACAGGGAAAACAAATATTAGAAACAGCCTCAAAGTTCCTCAACGAACTCGCATCCCAGCAAAAACTTTCCTTAAATAACTTGTGCAAATTAACCGAACAAATCGCACAGCCAGAGTCAGAAACAATCGCAGTTAAAAAAACTCCCAAAAAGCCACCTACAGCAGCAGGGAGAAAGCAGAAGGAAGCCGGAAAAAAGCAGAAGCAATAAAATTGGTATGATTTTCGGTAATTTACCGAACACCGTATTATTAGCAGAATCATCGGGAGTAAAACGATTGCCAATTTCGTTAACAGAGGAAGCCACACCACAATAACCCGACATTTGATTGATAATCGCAGCAGCCCAATGATTCTGAATGTCTGAAAAAGTTTTAGGCGGCTCTTTCGCCAATAAATTTGGCTGCATTCCCCTGGCCAACAAACCAAATTCCGCCGCTCTTCGCAGCACCGCCATCAATTCAGCGCGAGTCACAGGCTGCGTAGGTTTAAAAGTTCCATCTGTGTAACCGCTGACGATCTTATTGTCTCGTGCAAATAGAATTTTTCCTGCACTCCAGCGCGAGCTATCAACATCGCTGTAGGGACGGGTAGAAACAATGCTAGGAAATGTGATATTAGCACCTTGTATTCCTTTCAACGATTCCAATACTAAAGATACCAATTGCTCTCTGGTAACAGCTATTTGCGGTCGAAAAGTGTTGTCTTGAGCAAAACCCGCTACAAATCCCAGCGCCACAGCTTCTTTAATTTCGGAAGCGTAGATATCGGTTGCAATATCTGTGAATGTATTGCCGCCAGTATTGCCGCCAGTATTGCCGCCAGTATTGCCGCCGTTATTTCCGCCGTTATTTCCGCCGTTATTTCCAGTTTCTCCCGGCGCGGTTTGACTGGTTGTGAAATAAAAATGACCCAATACTTTGCCTTGATAAGCTCTTTTACTAAATCGCCAGCCCGGATCGAGAGTGATTTTCATAAATCCGTTAACATCGCCGTTTGTGCGACCGATAATTATCGGTTTAGCGTTGGGATCGAAGGGAGTTCCCATTAGTAGAATATTGCCGTCAATTTTTTCCAGACTCAGGCTATATTTTAATGCTAAATCGGTGCCGCCCATGCGAATAGAAAAGCCGTTGCTGTCTGTGGCGCGGCCACAAATGCCGGTGAAATCAAAATTAACTAATAAGGGATCGACTCTGACGGGATTGGAGCCGTTTTCGCTCCAGCATTGCCGTCTGTCTGTTACCTGCTCTACAATTAGCAATTGGTAGCCGCCGAAGGGGCGGGGTTGGGCGATCGCAACTACTCGCTCTTGGTTAATTTCGGTTTCGTCAAAAGTAAATGCTTTTGCTGGAGCGATCGCCAGAAGTGTTAAAATTGCTGAACCTGCCAGTGCGGCTGCTGTTCGTACCAGTGAATTTTTCATGGTTTTTCCCTATTTACCCCTTGTTTTGACCGGACATATTTAAATTTAAAAAGGTCGCGGTCTTCAAACAACAAGATAGAATTTTACCATCTCTTGTTCCGATCGTGCTAATTGCGATCGAACTTAGATTTTTTACCCGCAGCGGGTTTGTTTAAGCGGTCTGCAACGCCTGAAAGCTATTGGTGAAGCGATCGCATACAGGTTATTGATAGTTATCAACTATAGCACAATACCGTTGGGTTAAGGCTAAAACTCAACAAATCTATGTAGGTTGAACTTTCCCCAGAAGTGAACAGTTAAGCCCGATTCCTCCTGCGCCCCCTTTTTTAAGGAAGATTTAGGGGGATATCTCATAAAAAAAAATAGTATCAAAGTCTTTTTTTTTCAGGCAAATGCGAGGTGGAGCTACTATACAACCCATTTGACATCTTTGAGTTTTTGGGTTGGGTGACGAGAAATATAGAGAGAAACCCAGTTTCTGAGATTTACGCAGAATAGATATCAAATGGGTTCTCTAAAAAACAGTGCGTAACACTTGGTTGACGCACCCTCAAACAAACATTCAAAAAGAGCCTTTTCTGTCTAGCGGAACATACTGCTAACAGAACTATCTTCGTGAATCCGCCAAATAGTTTCGCCCAGCAAATTCGCCACCGAAAGCACAGTCAACTGCGGGAAACGGTGTTCTTCTGGTACAGGAATTGTATTCGTAACAATTACCTCTTCCAAGACTCCGCCAGACAAACGCTCGATCGCCGGATGCGAAAACACCGCATGAGTAGCGCAAGCATAAACCTGTCTCGCACCCTCGCGGCGCAACAATCTGGCACCCTCAGAAATCGTACCCGCAGTATCGATCATGTCGTCCACCAACACAGCAGTTTTGCCATCGACATCACCGATCAAGTTCATCACTTCTGCGACGTTGTGAGCTTGACGGCGCTTGTCAATAATTGCCAGGGGAGCATCGCCAAGCTTTTTGGCAAAAGCTCTGGCCCTAGCGACTCCGCCAACATCCGGCGAAACCACAACAATATCTGTCAATTGCTTGCTCGCCAGATAATCCAAAAGCACGGGCGAACCGTAAACATGATCGAAAGGAATGTCAAAATAACCTTGAATCTGAGCCGAGTGTAAATCCATCGCCAAAATGCGACCAGCCCCTGCTTCAGTAATCAAATTAGCCACTAATTTTGCAGTAATCGATTCTCTGCCGGCCGTTTTGCGGTCTGCCCTAGCATAGCCGTAGTAGGGAATGACGGCAGTAACTTGTCTTGCAGAAGCGCGGCGACAAGCATCAATCATGATTAATAATTCCATGAGGCGATCGTTCACCGGACAGCAAGTTGGCTGAATCAAGTAAACATCGCAACCCCGAATCGATTCTTGAATTTGAACGTAGAGTTCCCCATCCGCGAACCGCTTGCGAACCATCGGCCCCAAATCGATCCCCAGATAGCGAGCCACTTCTTGGGCGAGGGGGATATTAGCAGAACCGGAAAACAGTCGCAGACGGTCGTGGGCAGAAATCTGCGGCTCGGGAAGCGGAAGCGGTAAAGTAGCAGAACGGATCACAGCAGGCCTCTTGCAGGACGTTTATTCCACCGCTATCTTACCATCGGGAACTCGAAATATTCAGTCACTATTTTGATAGATTTAAGTTTCGGGCCGATCGGCCCGGTTGAGTGCCGGCGAACTGAATAAGAGTTGCAGAAGTATAGACAAGATTGCCTCAGTCTTTTTAATCAAATTTTCCGAGCCCGTCCTAACTATTTTTGCAAGAAGTCTTATGTCCCAGAAACCGGGTTTTTAGCAAGTTCTGTACGGACAGAAGTACGATCGCACGCCCCCTGCGTCTAAAAACTCTGGCGACAGCCAATTTTGGACTCTGACTCCATGGAGTGCAGCAGCCCAAAATTCGGTCAAAGGCCGAAGGCATCCGGGTTCAAGGCGATAAAAAGGCGATCGGCAGACAATAAACTTGAAAAATACCGTAAAAAAAGTTAAGAATCGGAAGCATACTCCTGATTGTTGATATTGGGCAAAGCAAGGTAGAAATCGATGAGCTTAAGAGAACGGATTGACGCAGAAATCAAAGCAGCCATGAAGTCCAAGGACAAAGTTCGCTTGGAAACAGTTCGGGGCATCAAGAAATTTATTCTCGAAAAAGAAGTCAGCCTGCGTCCCTCCGGACAAGAGACGCTGACAGAAGCTCAAGAATTGGAAATTTTGATGCAAATAGCCAAACAGCGCCGGGATTCGATCGAACAATACCGCAAAGGAGGCCGCGAAGATTTAGCGGCACAAGAAGAGGCGGAGTTGGCAATTGTTGAAGAGTATTTGCCGCCGCAAATGTCAGACGAAGAGGTGAGTCAAGTCGTTGACGAAGTAATTGCCTCGGTGGGCGCTACTTCGGCAAAAGAGATGGGCAAGGTGATGGGCAAGGCAATGCAGCAGCTTAAGGGCAAAGCAGACGGTAACAGAATTCAAGACATGGTGAAAGCAAAGCTTAGTCCTTAGTCCTTAGTCCTTTGCTCGTTACCAGGCTCTGCCTGGTAATGCAGATATGGAGGCTCTGCCTCCTTCGAGGAAGGCAACTTACAAGAGAGAGGACTGTAAGAGGTGTTTAAGTTATTAAGTTTTCGATCCTTAGTTCAGCAGTCAGCAGTCAGAAAGAAGAATGTAGGGGGTTATCCCCGCTGCGTTAAGCGAAGCTATCCCGAGCATGAATCGCCCCTCATTAAAATTTGCAAAAAAAACTGATTTATCAAATTTGCGTAAAAAAATGTAAAATGCTAACTTTGGTCGGGACTGGGAACTACAGACAGTGAAGTATGCTCAAGAGCATTATATACCTAGCATTATTAGGTCTGTGAGCGCTCGCCTATTTTTTAACAATTTCTACTTAAACTTATGCAGCCACCTATTGCTATTGGAACTGTCCTACAAAACCGTTACCGCTTGGTGAGTATTTTAGGTCAAGGGGGATTTGGCCGCACTTATTTAGTAGAAGACGAGGGGCGGTTTAAAGAACGCTGCGCCCTAAAGGAATTGATTCCTGTGCAAAGCGGGCCTTACGTTTTGGAAAAATCGAAAGAATTGTTTCAAAGAGAGGCGGCAATACTTTACCAAATTGCACACCCGCAAATTCCGCAGTTTCGGGCAATATTTGAAGAAAATCAACGTTTGTTTTTGGTGCAGGATTACGTGGAAGGGATGACTTACCGCGAACTGTTGCTCGATCGCACTTCCACAGGCCGCACCTTCAGTGAAGCCGAAGTCTTGGTATTTATCCGACAAATACTGCCGGTACTGGCTCACATCCACGCCCGTGGCATCATCCACCGCGACATCTCCCCTGAAAATATCATCCGCCGCGAAAATGACAAGTTGCCGGTGCTGATTGACTTTGGAGTGGTGAAAGAACTCGCTACCAAAGTCCAGTCTCCCGAAGGAACACCCCACGCAACAACTGTCGGTAAAATCGGCTACGCGCCGATGGAACAGTTGCAAAGCGGGCGGGCAACTGCCAGCAGCGACCTCTACGCTCTAGCTGTAACGACGATCGTGCTGCTGACGGGCAAAGAACCGCAGGAATTGCTGGATCAAAGAACGCTGCAGTGGAATTGGCAGCAACAAGCCCAGGCGAGCCCGGGCTTGGCGGCGGTACTAAATCGAATGTTAAATCGCTCTCCGGGCGATCGATATCAATCTGTCAGCGAAGTCGCCAAAGCACTCGACGGCCTAACGAATCCTCAGTCCAACCAGCCAACTGTACCGCCGGCACCAGCAGTAGTGCCGACAAACCCTTCGTTAATAGCAACAGTAGCCGTGGGTCGATCGCCCGAACCCGAACCCCTCGCCGGAAGTCCCCAGCCGCCAAACCGGATCGACCCGCTAATTGAGCCGGCTGGCGACTCTTTTTGGGAAAATCCCATCGCTGCGATCGGATTGCTAACAGGCTTAGTAATCTTGACGGGCTTCGGTTCCTGGGCATTAGTAGGCTCATTTCTCAACAAACCGACACCCAAACCGACTCCGACGCCACCACAAGTCATCAGCCCGACGCCGACACTAACTCCGATACCAAACCCACTACCGTTACCAACCCCAACCCTAGAACCG
>NZ_JADEWV010000290.1 GCF_015207455.1 Microcoleus sp. LEGE 07076 | reverse complement strand
ATCTGTGATTTGAGCCGATAGCGACTGTTGATCTATTTGTGAAGAGCTGTTACATTATTTTTTTAATTATCCTTTACAATTTCCAGAACACCATGAAGAAGTTTCAAGTGTTAGCTGGCATTGCTTCGGTGGCGGCGATCGCCAGCAGCATCGCTATCGGTGACGCTGCATCTGCTTTCCCCTGTTCCTACAAAAAATCTGGGGCGACTCAATCTGGTTCTGCGACAACGCTCCTGGGTTCGGGCGGCTCCGATCGAATGAATCCGTGGAAATCTTACAAAACAGCAGCTTTGGGTTTTCTGGGTTTGACTGGGGTTCTGGGTGGCGGTGCGGCTTACATGAGCTATCGCGCCGGCCAGCGGGCCTCTGCGGCTTGTGCTGCGATGAGCGAGAATTTTGAAGTTTTTGAAGAGCCGATCGCAGATGCAGGTGTTTCTGAATCTCTGGAATTTGGCGCACTCGAAGAAGCGGCTGCGGTTGCTGTAGCTCAAACAGCAGATGCAGATGCGGTTGCAATTGTTCGCGAACACCCGGAAGCTCCAGGTGGCGAGCTGGATTTGCCGGTGTCGCAAGTTGGTCAATTGAATTAGAAAAGTGCGATCGAACAAGTTGAAAGCGCGATCGTCAAATCGTTCTCTCAACCCAAGATATTCGATCGAGGAACCTCCTGTCTGGCAAGATTGGAGGTTTTTTGATTTGAAATTGGGGAGCATTTGTGTTTTGATTTAACGGGCGATCTGCAAGATATCGTTTGTATCGCCGAAAGCGAGTTTTTTTAGCGCTCTTCAACAGTCAACAGTCAACAGTCAACAGTCAACAGTCAACAGTCAACAGTCAACAATTCCCCAGGAGTGCAACCGGAATTGATATTACTCGATCTTTCCCGGGTTTCTGCGTCAGTTTTTTAGGCAATTAATTAACTCAACAAACATCTCCAATAATTAGTGTGGATCGGGTTAGCTTGCGTGCTGTTTGCAGCCTTGTTATGATTCCTCCAATATCGAGTGTTTCAAATTAGATGAGTCACAGCGAGACTGCCGGCTGCCGCGGAAGTCGCCAGAAACCATCTCGATCTCAATCTGAGGGTAGACGGCAAGATTTGTAATCCCCTGCTAGGGTGAGAAATATAGCCCTACAGATTACAAAGTATAGGTTATGAATTCTTGGCGCGATCGATTCAATCAATTTACAGGTAAAGCTAGATTAGCAGTTTGTCGCCTGTTCGTTCAGCTAACAGGCGAAGAAGTTGCACCGATGCTAGGAGTTCTCAACCGCACCGCCAGAGAAGCAATTGATGCTGATGGCGACGTAGCAATTTTAGGAGAAGGTCTTGGAGAAATTTGCAATCACTTGTTACAGTATGACAACTACTGGCAAGCAGCCGCGAATGAAGGCGATGTTTTTTGGGATGAAGGCGAAGCGGGCGATTATGTGGATGAACTTTTCACTGATTCAGCCGATCGCTATCTCAGCGAACCCCAACACAGCACATCTGTTTACGATAAAAATTCCTCGTTGTCTTTGCCGGTAACTACAAATGTCGTAGTGATGCTGACAGTTGCTTATGAAGGTGAAGTTCCAGCCCTAGAAACAGACCTAGCTGATATCAGCGCCCTGAAAGTCGGTTTAAAAGCATTGATTAATTTACATTACCAGGAAAGGCTGCGAGCCGTGCAAGTTCACTTTTCTCCCGCACAGTTAGGAGACGAACTTACCAACGACCAAGTGTTGGTCAATTTCCCAGAACTAATTCCTCTTTAATGAAAGAGTTATTAGTTATTAGTTATTGGTTGTTTGCTACCAATGCCGGATGCCAAATACAAAATTAAAAAACATTATTTATGCTGCGAAAATTGACAATTTATTTAATGACTTTAAGTTTAATGTGGACGGCAACCGCCTGCGGTTCTCCTAGCCCAGAACCTCCCAAAAATTCGGCTAAGGGGAATGTTAATACAGTGCGTCCGGCAGCCAACAATAACTTGGCTCAAGGGGAATATCCCGTACAGCAAGCTACCTACGACGATGGTGACGGTGAATATGGTTTGATGTTGCTGAATACTCCCCCGGGATCTCCCCCGCTTTACCGGACTAGGGATTTGCAAATGGCTCGTTTAACTGATGAAGAAATATCGGCGGGGAAGAAAAGTTACCTAAAGATTGATAACAATCAAGCGAGCTTGCATTTGACAGAAGATTTTAAAATAGAGTACGTTCACAACGTTACTCAAACTGTTGCTAATCCTCAAACAGGTCAGCCACAAACAGTCGTGGTGCGGCAGCAATCGGGTTTCTGGGCGCCGTTTGCAGGGGCGGTGGCAGGTCAGGCGATCGGCAGTTTGTTATTTAGACCGCGATATTACGTGCCGCCAGTTTATCAGCCCGGGGTAATTCTGAGAGGATATGGCGGGTACGGCAATACTTACGGCGAAGCTGTCGGGCAGTATCAAACTCGCTACCAAGCCCCGCCTGCTGCTGTGAGAAACCGTCAAGTTTTAAGGACGACCGGCCGCTTGCGATCGCCCGCATATAACCAGCCAGTAAGACGGCCAGCACCGCCAAATTCCAATCGATCGACCGGTTCGGGTTACGGCGGCAGCACTTTGAGGCGATCGCGGCAGCCCCGTCAAAATCAATACAAGCGGCAGCCGAGTTTTGGTAGCGGCAGGAGTTCTCGTTCACCGAGTCGCAGTCGCTCTTCTGGGGGCCGTAGAACGCGGTAAGTTGAAGATTGCAACAATCAGTAACTGAGTTCGGTAAAAGTTGTTTGATCTATCCTCTCGATGCCACGCCGCCGCAGGTATTGAGAGTGAAAACTTTGGAATAGTTGATTTGGCGCTCTCTGTTTCCCCCAGACAAAAAAAATATGTGATTTAATTGCTACATTGATCTGTAGGTGACAATATGTCTTCTTCGCAACCCCCGTCAGGGAAAAGAAAATCTCTAGGATTTGATGAATTGATTGCCATCTTGGTTGCTTTCGGTACGATGGGAGCAATTTTATTTTGGGTAACAGGTAAAAACCCCAATCAATTCGGTGTCAAAAATTGGCAATTTCCAGCCGTTTTTTCTGACTCTGCACCCGCGCCGGCGAGCAGGGGAATATTAATGCCTGCGGCGCCGAGTTCCGATTTGCCTGCACCCGCGCCCGCTAAATCTCCTGCGCCCCGGGCTACAACACTGATTCCCTCTCTACGGAATAATGCCACGGGTGTTGGATCTTTAGGGCCGATTTTACCGCAAAATCCTCCGGTGGGGGCGATCGTTCTTGTTCCTCAAACGCCAATTGTGGGCGAGGCTTCCCCTCCAGCAATTACCAAACCCAAAGGCGCTAAACCAAAAGTTGGCGCCGTTAAATTCTCGGACATTCCTGACAATTATTGGGCGCTTCCGTTCATTGTTGCTTTAGTCGATCGGCAAATCTTTACTGATTTCACCGACAACAAGTTTCGTCCCGACGAACCGATGACGCGAGCCGAACTAGCGCGCTTAATTGAGCGGATGTCCGACAAACAACCAGTCCAAAAACCGATTAACTTTGCAGACGTGAAAGACAAGAACCCTGCCGCTAGTGCGATCGATGGCAGCGTACAAAAAGGATATCTTAAAGGATACCCAAACAATGAGTTCCGTCCCACAAAAGATGTTCCTCGTCTCGAAGTCATCGTAGCATTAGCTAGTGGTTTGAAGCTCAAACAACCAGGCAATGCCAGCAAAATTTTAGAATTGTATACAGACAGGAAACAAGTGCCGAAATGGGCAGTTGACAAAGTAGCAGCGGCGACGGAAGGTGGTATTGTTGTCAACCACCCGAAGCCCGAACTTTTGCAGCCAAACAAAGCAGCAACTCGCGCCGAAGTAGCAGCCATGATTTACCAAGCTATGGTCAAAAATGGCCAAGTACCTGCTAAGCCTTCTCAGTACGTTATCGATCCCGTCAAGTCGTCCAAATAATATTTTCACCCCTCATCTAGCGCGCGCGCACCGATTTAAAAAATCAGATCCTGTCCGATAGATTACCATCACAAAAACGGTTCGTAGTGCGGAATAAAGTCCGCACTACGAACCTATTTTATCGTTTTCAATCCGACCGGATACGATATCAATCTTTGCGCCGCAGCGCACCCTACAAACTTCCCTCCGAACCTGTTAAATTAATCTTGAAACACCATAATACTGCCCGAATAGCAAGCTACCCAAACTTGATTAGTTTCCGGATCGTAAGTAATTCCGATCGGACTTGAGTTAACATTCACTGTTTGCAGAACTTTCATGTCGCTTGTCCTAACTTTGCTAACAGTATTTGAGAAATAGTTCACTACGTAAATTAGTTTCCCGCTATCAGAAATTGTCATGCTGCGAGGTGCTTTTCCTGTCGAAACTTTATCTACCACTTTACCAGTTTTTAGGTCAATTTTTGCCACATTTCCTTCACCGTTCAAGGTGGCATAAAGATATTTTCCGTTGGGGTCTATCGTCAAATGACGCGGCGCATTGCCAATATTTCTCAGCCATTCTACTGAAAAGTCTCTGAGATTCACTTTCGCAATATCCGAAGAACCCATGACGGCAATATAGGCATTTTTTGAGTCGGGAGTGACCACAATACCCCGAGGATATGCACCCAGTTTTACCCGCTCGACTTCGATATTTTTATTGATATCAACTACGCTCAAATCCCAACTGCACCAATTGCTGGCGAGGGCGAAGCGATTGTCTGGCGAAACAGCATTGAATTTGGGAACGGCACCGACAGGAATTGCGTTTTCTATTTTTAACGTTTCGGTATTGATGCGGTAGAGGAAACTTTGGTCGTGTTTGGCCGATGGAGAACATCTATCGCTCCCCGGATTGTCAAACCCTTTACCGTACATTTGATAGTTGGATACGTAGGCATATTTGCCGTCTGTTGAAAAAGCTGCTTCTACGGGAGAACCTCGATAATTGCCTTTAAATTTTGTAAATCCGAATTTGGACAAGTTTATGGTGTCGGGAATAGTCTTGACTAATTTAAAGTTCCTGTCGTAAACTGTGATTGTGTGGCTGTACATCATGTTTTGAGCAAAAAACAAACCTGCTCCTGAATAAACTATTGATTTCGGCGATATATTGCCGTAAATTGTTTTTTTCAAGGTCATTTTTCCTCGCAGGTTTTCTGGAGAGTTTACGAGTTTTTCGGAAGGTAATTCACTGGCTTTTTCCTCGAAATTTTGATCGGAAGTTTCTGTTTTAAATGGGGGTAAAAATGGTTTGTGAAAGAAAGGTTTTTGGGGCTGATTTTTAGTTGTATCTTCGAGTTGGTTGGGGTTGTCGGTGGCGGTAGGAGGTGGCGAAGGCCGATCGAGCTTTGACGGTGTTTTCTCTACAGGTTCGCTGTCAGCAATCGCGCCTTCCGGCTGGAGTTGCAGTGCTGACAAGGTTTGAGGGCCGACAATTCCGTCAACTTTCAGGTTGTTGTCTGTTTGGAATTTTTTCACCGCAGTCTGGGTGATGGAACCGTAAAATCCTGTGGGTTTCCTGCTAAAATATCCTGCGTCTTGCAGGGTTTTTTGGAGTTCGGTAACTTCTGGCCCTGAGTCGCCTTTTTTGATGGCGAGTGCGGGATTGACTAAATTTAAAATTGTCAGAGCGATCGTAAAGAAAAGTAAAGGAGCAAAGGCTAAATTTAGGTGTTGTGTCGAGTTGGGCGATCGAGTTTGAGGCGCAGGCGTTTCCCAAGTTTCAGCTAAATGCAGGTAAGCTAATCCGTCCATAGTTTTTACCAGGTATTTTGGATGCTATAGCAATCCTAAATGATTTATGGTAC
>NZ_JADEWV010000289.1 GCF_015207455.1 Microcoleus sp. LEGE 07076 | reverse complement strand
ATTTAGGATAAAAGCCATAAACCAAACAATCTCTCTCAAATCTTGAGCGGTGTAATTTGGAGTGGAGAAAATGGGTATACTGAGCTCATGTTAGAACAGCTTACACCATAAGCTATTTAGGATAAAAGCCATAAACCAAACAATCTCTCTCAAATCTTGAGCGGTGTAATTTGGAGTGGAGAAAATGGGTATACTGAGCTCATGTTAGAACAGCTTACACCATAAGCTATTTAGGATAAAAACCATAAACCAAACAATCTCTCTCAATGCCAAGAGTTTGTACCACGGTTTCAAGAACGTCGGGCTAAAGTCAGCTAAAGTGTTGGCGATATCTTTACTTTTGACATCTACCATATTTTAGGAGATACTAATGAATTACTCCCAATTGATGAAATTGACTTCGATAGGATTGGTCAGCATTCTGTTACTGGGAATATTGCGTCAGTTGCAAATTAGTGGAAATGAACCTTTCTCATGGCTCGTGCAGAAACAACGGGGCGATAGTGAACGGACATTTGCTAATTGGTGTCACAAAAAGGCTTCTTTGAGTCCTGAAACTAAACATACTATTGAGGTGTTGTTGAAGAAAGCGGGAACTACTGAGTGCAAGGCAGCCGCTCAGAAACTTTCGAGTCTCACGAAACTAAAGCTCGACAAAAATCAAATCCGTGACATCAAACCGCTAGCATCCTTGACTAACCTGACTTTCCTCTCCCTCGACAACAATCAAATCAGCGACATCAAACCGCTAGCATCTTTGACTCACCTGGATTGGCTTTCCCTCGACAACAATCAAATCAAGGACATCAAACCGCTAGCATCTTTGACTAAACTGACTGTGCTCTCCCTCACCCACAATCAAATCAAGGACATCAAACCGCTAGCATCCTTGATTACATTAACTCACCTCTGGCTCGACAAAAATCAAATCCGTGACATCAAACCCCTAGAATCCTTGACTAAACTGAATTACCTCTCCCTCAACAGCAATCAGCTTGGGGATATCGAACCGCTAGAATCCTTGACTAAACTGAATTACCTCTCCCTCGACAGCAATCAGATCGGGGATATCCAACCGCTAGAATCCTTGACTAAACTGACTTCGCTTTCCCTCGACAGCAATCAGATCGGGGATATCCAACCGCTAGCATCCTTGACTAAACTGACTTCGCTCTCCCTCGACAGCAATCAGATCGGGGATATCCAACCGCTAGCACGCTTGACTAAACTGACTTCGCTCTGGCTCGACAACAATAAAATCAGTGACATCAAACCGCTAGCATCCTTGACTAACCTGGATTGGCTCAACCTTAACAACAATAAAATCAGTGACATCAAACCGCTAGCATCCTTGACTAACCTGACTAGGCTCAACCTTAACAACAATCAAATAAAGGACATCAAACCGCTAGCATCTTTAGGCTTCTCCCATAATTCTTGTGGGGTAGACATCCTGGCTCCCGTTAAAAGGCTTTTTGGGAGATGTCTCTTGACTAAGCTGACTGTACTCGATCTCCACAACAATCAAATCAGCGACATCAAACCGCTAGCATCTTTAACTAACCTGACCGATCTCAACCTCAACAACAATCAAATCAAGGACATTAAACCGCTAGCATCCTTGACTAAACTGACCGATCTTTACCTCAGCGGAAATTCGAGCGCACCCAAGACTTGTCCTCTTTCGCCAGAGTCTATCTGTAATTGGTAACAAGAACCTAGCTCTTAAAACTTGAGAGTTCAGAAAATTAGAGTATCCCCAACTAGAACAAGGTTTTGGAGTGAGTGAGAAATTACCCTATCCTCGCCTAAAGCTCCCAGCGGGATTTTTACGACTGGCCGCCATTGTCTTCTTCGTAGTCACAATTTAAAAATCGGGCGTTGCTGATTCTGGCGTATGAATAAACTTTTCACTTGATGTTGCAAAACTCACTCTACTTGGCTTATAGCCATTCCGAAAACTTGAATTCATACTTGTATTCAGCAACGCCGAGATTATGATCCTACTCCTATTCTAATTAAAGTAGGGTGCGTCGCCGCCAGAATTCTGATTATTTACGACTATCAATGAGCGACGCACCATACCGCTATACTCTCGCCCGAAGTGACAAAAGAGAGATAATATTAGATCGAGCCGCTTTTTGTTGCTGACACTTACAGCAAAACCAACCTGATTCCGATCTATTCTACAGCCAGTTACCGATAAGGATAAAGGAGGCTTATTTAGCGGGATGTATATTCTTGTTTTGATTAATCAGCGCCTTCTGTGCTTCCTTTAGGGCTTCTGCTTTGCTCATTTGCAAGCCCAAGTTCTCGTAAAACTTAGCGACTAATTCTTGTGTAAAAGCATCGTCAACATACCAAAGAGAAGCCAAAGCACTTCTGACGCCTGCTTGCACCGTAATGCCAGCCATACCCAGTGTCGCACGGTCATCTCCTATACCCGTTTGACAAGCCGTGAGTGCGAGCAACTCCACTGGCTCTGTACCTTTACTAAAGCGGCGAATATCACTCTCTAACTGAGTAATTGTAATCTTCTCGTTATTACCTGTCACTAGAAAGCTATCTTCTGGAATAGTGCCAAATTGACCGTGAGTGGCAATGTGAATAATCGGGTAAGCCGTTTGTTTAAGTTCTTGCTCTAAACTCGCAGGAGTAAATTGTTCGTCCAAGAGTTTCTTGCTACCTGGAAATAGCTTTATAACTCGATCGATTTCATCGGTGACATTTGCCAAAGCCTTAAATTTTTCACCATCAACGATAGCGGCTTCGGTTAAGCCCAAAGCTAGCGTCCGCAGACTTGGAAAAATTAGGGGTTTAGGAGATGTCAAGCGTAAACCGGGAGTCGTAGCAATGGCGTATTTCTGAACTAGAAATTCTTCACCATCGTGGAGTGCAGCCATCGGTACGCTGCGTAATAGCCCATCTTGGATGAAAACGAGAGTTTTGATTTTTGTTGGGTCTAAATCGGAGGCGAAAGGGCGAATCAGCGAGTTATATAGATTTTGTGCTGGTGTTAAAAAAGCGTCAGTAGGATCGTAAAATTTCTGAATTTCTATACGAAATTTTTTGATTTCTTCTGTAAGTTTTTTACTATCGTTTATCCACACTAGCCGTTTAAATCTTCTTTCAGTATTTGGCTTTCCCTTCTCGTCAGAGTTGGGTAAACTCACCACAATCGCCGTTCGATCGTCCAAAATTATAGAACTAAAGACAGCAGTGTCTTCTCTTTCTAAGTCATCAACTCGTTCTGGCTCAAAAATGGTAAATACACACTCATTGCCGAAGTAATTTTGCAATTCTGCTAGTTTCAAAGAATCAATCGCGTTGAGTGCAGAATCGAGTTCTTTTTGGTACTCAAGACTTGCAATCGGTAGAGCTTCAGCACGCTCTAGCTTTAACTGAGCAAACTCGCGGTAGAGAGGAGTAATCGTATCCCGAAAGCTAAATTGCAAGTCTCGCTGGGTAATTAACAAATTGTCTCGAATACCTCCTGAGCCTTCTAAAGTTGCGATCGCGCGTTCGTAAGCAGCAATTGCCTCAGATGCTTTCCCCTGCGCCTTAAATATTCGTCCCGCCTGCCACTCCCACAAATAAAGACTATCTTTAGCACCTAAGTTTTGGTCTGCTGCCAATCTTGCCTGTTTGGTAAAATCTAAGACTTTATTGTAGTCCTTGCGGCATTCGTAGAGATGACCGAGTTTACCTAAAGCAAATGATTCGGAGCGAGAATCTTTAATGCCTCGAGCAATATAAACAGCTTTTTGCAGGAGTTCTTCTGCCTGCAATTCGTTGAGTTTTCGCGGCTGACATTGAGCTTGAGATGAAGTATAATTAATAGAATCAACAGGTTGTTCTATTTCGGCTAAATTGATCGCTGCATAGACTTTATTGGGAGAATCCGGGATGCTATTAAGTAGGGTTAGAGCTTCTTGCAATGCTTGCTCGGCTTTATTAGTGTTGTCAGGTAACTTAAAATATTTTGGGCGGTAATAAAGTTGAATCAAATTGAGAAGCGATCGCATTTGACTCGATCGGTCATTTTGAGTGCGACTCTGTTCGAGACTGATCTCGAAATAACCTAAAGCTTTTGTGTAATTAGCAGCAGCTGATTTAATAAATTCATTAGCTTTATTTTCGGCATTTCTGGACTTAGCAGAATCAGCACGCTGCTCGTTGAGTTGAGCTTTACTAAAGTAAGTATTACCGAGACTATTAAGCACTGATGCGCGATAAACTGGGGGGTTAATCTCCCCGACAATCTTTAAGCTAGCCTCGATAGTTTCAATGGCTCGATCGTACTTTCCCAGTCGGCGATACGCTTCTCCCAAACTTCCCAAAGCCGCCGCTTCTCCCTGGCGATCTCTAAATTTTTCGGCAATTTGCAAAGCACTTCCTTCACTTTTGGGGCAAATTTCATCAGTCTCAGAAGCACCGCATAAAAGCGATCTCGCTTCTCTATTTTGTCCCAAACGGCTGTAGGTTTGAGCGAGTTCTGTGAGTAACCGTCCCACCTTCACAAAATCTCCAAGCTTGTGATAGTTGGCGATCGCACTTTTCCAATAATCGATCGCTGACCCGAATTGACCAATTTGTTGATAAGCTATGGCTAGTTTTTCTCGAACGATCGCCTCGTTAGCGCGGTTGTTAGTGCTTTGATAGGCGGTTAAGGCAGTTTGCCAAAGTGCGATCGCGCCTGGAACGTCTCCTGTTTTATATCGTTCGATTCCTTGTTGTACGATTTGGCTGGGATTGGCAGACTGTGCGGTTGCTACTTCTGGCCATCTTAGTTGTAAAGGATTAAAAGAAACATGACTCAGCCACAGACAAATGGTGAGACTGGTTAGGAATAAAATTACCAGAACATGGCGGACACGGAATCGGCAATGTCGGCTTGGGATAGTAGTAAGCTATGGTAGGTTCTTTTCAAGATTTTAGACCAAGCTTTACTCACCTCTTGCAGTATTCTCGATTTTGCTACCTAACCAGCCTCGAATTTAAACTCCGCTCTAGCTTTTGTTTGCAATTAACTAGATTATTATTTATTTAGGTGGTGAAGAAGATCCTCAAGCGCTTGAAATTTGGTTGCTGACGTTAGCACAGCCCTCGAAGAGGATCGTTCGATCGAGTGCTTTTTAAGCGTAATCGACCATCAATTTGGTTTACGAGCGAAATCCGACAGCTAGGATGAGGTAAGTACGTCGAAAGCACCTTGACAGGGCTGGCATTTCCCACCCAACTTTAGCTCTTTCTTCTAATGTCTGCCTATGATCAACCACCTCTAAACAATTGAAACAGAGCCAAGCGTATAATTCTTGAGGAAAATGAGGGAGTCATTTGCAGAATTGAATCCAGCCACTGCGTCATTGAAAGCGATGAAGGTTCCGGCTAGACCAGAAACTCGGCTCTCCTGACTTTATGGTGTATAATGTAACAAACAATACATTTATTCTCATGGACTTTTATTTGGACTATATATTAGACTTGCCTGAAGTGAAGGTTGAAAGTTGTACTCAAATTGAGGGAAAAATTTTATTGGGACTGAGAATTGTAGCAGAAGGTATGGTTTGTCATGATTGTCAAAATTATACCGAACAATTGCATCAGAATCGACCAATCTTAGTAAGAGATTTGCCAGTGTTTGGTCGTCCTGTGTATTTAAAAGTCCCAAGACGGCAGTTTTACTGTCCTAATTGCCAACGATATCCCACAGAAAAGATAGACTTTTTGGACTTTAAAAGACGGCATACTCAACGATACGAACAAAATATTTATGAGCGTGTTCAACAATCGAATATGGAGCAAATT
>NZ_JADEWV010000288.1 GCF_015207455.1 Microcoleus sp. LEGE 07076 | reverse complement strand
GCTGTCAAATCTTCCAAACTTGAGAAATCCCATAGGGCTTTTACTAAATCATCTAATTGGTCGATCGACAACTGCTGAATGCGGCTTTCAATAGCAGGGTTTAGTTGACCTACAAGGCGAGTCAGCGAAAGCATAATTAACTCTATTTGTGCTTCTTGTCTGCCTTCTTGTCTGCCTTCTTGTCTGCCTTCTTGTCTGCCTTCTTGTCTGCCTTCTTCCCGGCCAACAGCCACTGAACTCTCCTGATCTTGAGCAAAGAACTCTTGCTGCTGTAACGTGTTCAATTCATCCTGTGTCAAACTAACTTCGTTGGCAATTTCAAAAGCTTTATGAATTTCCGGGACTGTTGCCATTGTTTGAGGTACTTCATCCAAAGTACCGGTGGTTTTGATAAAGTAAATCCACTTGTCCGTAATATTTTCCAACTGTTCCAATTCTTTCTGGAATTTGGGCAATTCTACAAATACTAACTCAATGTCATTTTGTAGATAATCTGACAGACGAGTTCTTTCTTTAAACACAAAATGGGAAGTTCTGTGATAGTCAAAGCAATCACAGGTCGCAGTTGCTTGTATAATTCTCCCCTTGTTAGTTGCAGTGCATAAGTTTTGGCTGCATTGTACAAAACTCGCTTGCCAAATGCCTGCACTTTCAAAACTTGCATTTCGATAATCACAAATGTGCCATCGTTAAGTAGCGCTTTGACATCTAAGTAGCTGTTTTTAACTCCGGCTATTTGAGGGGCAAGATAAGGGTCAAGGATTTCTAAGCTTTCAATGATGGATCGCCCTTCATAGAGCAAAGCATTCAAGAAACTAATCAGAATATCGGTACTCTGAGCGGAGCCAAATATTTTCTTGAATGCAAAATCAATTTTAGGATTGATAAATCTCATGTTATGTTTCTCCCTAAATATTTGTAAGTGACAAACCTGCAAACCTGATTGTGACAGTTTGTTTGCTATCTTTATTGTTCCCTCCCCTTAGTAAGGGGAGGGTTAGGGTGGGGTTCTAGATGTTTTTGGGCATGGGATGCTCCCACTATAACTTAACTTTAAACGGCTTTCAAAATTTCATCATCGACTGAAAAATCAATCTCTGCTTTGTCCCTTCCCGAAACTACATAATCATTCTGAAACGAATCTTTCAATCCCGAAACTAAGTCAAATTCCGGTTGCCAGTTAAGTTCGGTGACAGCTTTATTCACTGAGGTAAAAAAGTGCTGTACTCGCATCGGAAAAGCTTTCTTTTTGCCGAAGTCAAATTGTTTCGGATCGTAATGTACAATCTTGATAGAGTCGGGCGATTTGCCGGCGGCTTGAATGCAGGCGCGGGCTAAACCGTCAAAGGTGACAAATCGATCGCCCGAAACGTTGTAAATTTGCCCGATCGCCCTTTCATTCCCCAAAACCGCCGCCATCGCCCTCGCCAAATCCTGACAGTGCCCCAACTGCGTGAAGTGCATACCGTTACCCGGAATCAAAATCGGTCGATCGCGCGCAATCCGATCGAAAAACCAAGCCTCCAAATCGTTATAATTTTGGGGGCCATAAATATAAGTCGGGCGGATCGAAGTCCAAGGCAAACCGGACTCGGCTAAATAATTTTCCGTTTCGCACTTACCCAAATGTCGGCTTTTGGGATCGGTAGCGTCCCCTTCGATATGAGGCATTTGATCCGACTTCAAATAAACCCCCGCAGAGCTCATGTAAACAAAGTGCTGCACCCGCCCTTTAAATATCTCAGCTAAAGGCTTTGTATCGCTCAGTTCCCGGCCGTTGTTATCAAAAACCGCGTCAAACTCCTCTGTAGATAACTTGTCTTTAAGTTGGTCAAGATTTGTGCGATCGCCCAAAATCTGTTTCACACCCGAAACCGGCACAGACTTGTTGCCCCGATTAAACAACACCACTTCATGCCCTTGTGCTGCTAAAATCTTAGTAAGATAAACCCCGATAAACCGAGTACCGCCCATCATCAAAATTCGCATTATTTCCGATGCTCCTTACAGTTAGTATAAATATCTTACAGTAAAGCAATGCCCTAACTTTACTCAAATAGCAGTTACGCCTAAATACCAGAAAAACTGGGTTTTTCACTTTTATGAAAGGCTTAAATCCCGTATTCGATCCAAAAACCCGGTTTTTGCCCAACGCTCTAATTGTGCGATACTTCCAATGCGATCGGCAACCATCTCTCAAAATAAACATACTTTCAATTTGCCTAAAATAGCATTATGCAAATTCCCCGACTGCACCCAGAAACAATCGAAGAAGTCAAACAAAGAGCCGACATAGTAGACGTTATTTCCGGCAGAGTCGTCTTGCGAAAACGCGGCAAAGAATTCGTCGGACTGTGTCCGTTTCACGACGAAAAATCTCCCAGTTTCACCGTCAATCAAGCCAAACAAATGTACTATTGTTTCGGCTGCGGTGCCGGCGGCAATGCCTTTAAATTCCTGATGGAATTGGACAAACGCCCTTTCAGCGAAGTCGTATTAGAACTCGCAAAAAATTATCAAATCCCCGTCAAAACAGTCGAACCAGAACACCGACAAGAATTGCAGCGCCAAATTTCACTGCGGGAACAACTCTATGAAATCTCAGCACTAACAGCCAACTTTTACGAACACGCCTTGCGGCAAACCCAAGGAGAAGAACCCTTAGCATATCTCAAATCAGAACGCAAACTGGGCGCCGAAACTATCCAACAATTTCAATTAGGTTATGCACCCCAAGGTTGGGAAGCACTTTATAGTTATTTAGTAGAACAAAAAAACTATCCAGCGCAATTAGTAGAACAAGCAGGATTAATTGTACCGCGCAAATCAGGCGGTAGCGGCTATTACGATCGCTTCCGCAATCGCATCATGATTCCCATTCGCGACACCCAAGGTAGAGTCATCGGTTTCGGCGGCAGAGCTCTCGGCGACGAACAACCGAAATACCTCAACTCTCCCGAAACAGAACTGTTCGACAAAGGCAAAACTTTATACGCTCTAGATACAGCCAAAACAGCCATTAGCAAAGCCGATCGCGCGATCGTCGTAGAGGGGTACTTTGACGCGATCGCACTTCACGCCGCAGGCATCTCCAACGCCGTCGCATCCCTCGGCACCGCCCTCAGCTTAAACCAAGTGCGGCAGTTATTGCGGTATACCGACTCCAAACAAATTATCCTCAACTTCGACGCAGACAAAGCAGGAAATCAAGCAGCAGCGCGCGCTATTGGAGAAATAGAAAAACTCGCCTATCAAGGAGAAGTACAACTGCGCGTGCTCAACATTCCCGACGGCAAAGATGCCGACGAATACCTCAAAACATACTCCCCAGAACAGTATCGAGAATTGCTCGAAAATGCTCCATTGTGGCTCGACTGGCAACTGCAACAAATGCTCGTCAACCAAGATTTGAAGCAAGCAGATACTTCCCAGCAAATTACCAAAAAAATCATTAAATTATTAACCAATATCACCGATGACAATCAGCTAACGCATTATTTACAAAAATGCGCCGAAATCCTCAGCAAAGGAGATTTTAGACTCACAAAAATGCTAGCCGAAAACTTGCTCGCTCAAGTAGTCAGCGATTGGGCAGCGCGGCAGAGTCAAGACGAATCTTTGACAATGCCCCTGTTAATTAGAAACAAGCTAAAGCCGAACAAGCAATATAAAAAGCAGCGTGCCAGCAGCGAAACCAAAAGTTCAAAAACAGGCTTTTCAGTAGCAGCCCGCAGTCTGTTAGAAGAAGCAGAAGCACAATTATTGCAGATTTACTTGCACTGTCCCGAATACCGCCAAGATGTCAGAGAAGCCATAGAAGCTAGAGACGTGCAGTTTAGTCTTTCTCACCACAGATTTTTGTGGCATCAGATTGTGAATGCAGAAATATTGCACAAAATGTCTTTACAAGTAGCGCCTGCTGAGTTAATATTGAAATTGCAGGATAGCTTCATTGAATATCCCAATCAACTCAATCAAATCTCGCATTTATTTCACTTAAACGAGTTCTCAGAAAGAAACATTTATCGCGCACCTTTAGTAATTAGATCGACCATTGCCTGTATCGAGCAAATTATCAGCATCAAGAGGCGCAGGATTGCACTCGATATGTGGATGAAAACCGATGCTGCTAAAGAATACTACCAACAACTCTGCGCCGAACAAGAATGGATAGAGGAATTAGAGAGGCTGCGTCAAGTTAATTTTTACGATTTAACTTCCGTGCCTTGGGCTTGAGGAATAAAGTCATTATTCTTACCAGTATTAGTAGGGTGTGTCGCCATTCTCAATCCCTGAATTAAATAGACAATTTAGAGAGCGACGCACCTTACATATGGGGTGAAAAAAAAATACTTATTGTCTAACCAGGTTTTTTATAAATCCTATAAGGTGCGTCGCCCTAAGATTATCGATTCAATTAATGAATTTTTGAGGGCGACACACCCTACAAGCCAGGTTCGTAGTTAGGACTTTAGTTTTTTCTATGATTAGCCTTTTAGTAATCGCAAAACAGAGTTTCGCGAGTATCTCGGCCTGTCACCGGATTAGTACCTTTTGCAACTTTACAAAGCTTTTCGATCATATCGTCTCGCAGCAGTGTCTCTGTAAAATCAGCACCGTCAATAATCGCTCCTTCCAGTCTGGTATTGTAAGCAAAAGCACCCTCAAGGATAGCATTAGTTAAATTTGCTTTCATCATGCGAGCCAAATCCAAAGTCGCACCGCTAAAATTAGCGCCTTCTAAATTTGCCTCTTGCAGATTGGCTGCAAAAAAACTGACGCCACGCAAATCTGCATTGGTAAAATTGCTGTTGCGAAGATTGGCTTTATTAAAACTGTCGTCAGTCAGAACTTGTCCAGCAAAATCAGCGCCGACTAGAATTTCTTTGTCGCGGTCCAAGGCGAAAGCAGGTGCGGGACCGATCGCGATCGCCCCAGCGACAATTACTGCTAAAATAACAAAACTCAGCAAGAAAGTATAAATATGTTGGCGAATTCCCAAAATCATACAAGTTAAACCTAATGGGCAGCGATGACAGTTTACAATTGAATTCTATCAGAAAGCGCGATCGCCCGTTACCGTTAGCGAAGCCATCCTTTCGACGGAGCCGAGCCCCTACTGACGCGGCGCCAACGAACACCCCTCCCGCCGACTCCAATTCTCCCCAATCCCCAAACCCTCGGGCTTTGGGCACATTGGGAGAAAACTTAGTCGCCGAATGGTTGCAGCAGCAAGGTTGGGAAATCCTGCACCGGCAGTACCGCTGTCGCTGGGGAGAAATTGACATCATCGCACTCGGAAGAGATGAAGAAAGCCAAATCAACAGAGGTAACGAAAATTCCTCATTCCCCCTGAACCATTCCCGAACATTAGCATTTGTAGAAGTCAAAACTCGCGGGCGGGGAAATTGGGATGTCGGTGGAATGCTGGCGGTTAGTACCGCAAAACAAGCCAAACTTTGGCAAACCGCCGAAATATTTTTAAGCACTCGTCCAGATTTAGCAAATAATTCTTGTAGGTTTGATGTCGCCCTAGTCAGGTGCGAACCTTCACGACAAAAAAAGCAAATATTGCCACCATTAACAGCAGCGAATTCTCAATCCGCCACTACCACAAACTACCAGCTCACCCTGCAAGAATACATTCGATCGGCTTTTAGCAATTAGAAATATCGCCTTAAAAATTACAAATTCCAATCAAAAAATCATCCTTATTGGTAATTTTTAAGCGTTAACTTTCCTCTACCGCATCGCATCTTCAATAAACAACGTGGAAACAGGGTTAAATCCTTTCCCCATCTCCCGCTATCCCCATCTCGCACC
>NZ_JADEWV010000287.1 GCF_015207455.1 Microcoleus sp. LEGE 07076 | reverse complement strand
CTCCCACCCAATCCCAACAGCAAACCTATAACTGGCAATGTATTCACACGTTAAAAGGTCACAAAAACTTAATTTATTCTGTTGCTTTTAGCCCCAACGGAGAAGTCGTAGCCAGCGGCAGCGATGACAAAACAATCAAACTGTGGCGAGTAGAAGACGGGCAAGAAATAGTCACTCTTACAGGTCATACTAACTCAGTTTATACAGTAGCTTTCAGCCCCGACGGACTGATGCTGGCCAGCAGCAGCCACGACAAAACAATCAAAATTTGGCGGATGAAAGACGGGCAAGAAATGCGATCGCTTGTGGGTCACAGTAACTCAGTTTACGGCGCAGCTTTCAGTCCCGATGGAACTTTGATTGCTAGCAGCAGTTGGGACAGAACAATCAAGATTTGGCGAGTTAAAGATGGGCAAGAAATCTGCACGCTGGTGGGTCACATTAATTTAGTTTATTTTGTGGCTTTTAGCCCGGATGGCGAAACTCTTGCTAGCAGCAGTTGGGACAGAACAATTAAGATTTGGCGAGTTAAAGATGGGAAGCTACTTCGCACGCTGACAGGTCATACAGACTGCGTTCGCTGCATAGCTTTCAGTCCGAATGGCGAGTTTTTGGCTAGCGGCAGTCACGACAATACGATTAAAATTTGGTGGGTCAAAGATTGGCAAGAAGTTTTAACGATTACAGGTCATTCCTGGTATGTTGATTCGATCGCGTTTAGTCCCGATGGCGAGATTCTGGCTAGCAGTAGCAATCAAACTATCAAGATTTGGCGAGTTAAAGACGGTGAAGAAGTTTGTAATATAGCAGGTCACACTAACTCGGTTTATTCGGTTAATTTTAGCCCCGAAGGAGAGTTTTTGGCTAGCGGTAGTAGTGACAAAACTATTAAAATTTGGGGTGCGATCGATAAATAGTAAAATTTCCTTTATGACTCGGCGGTTGAAACCGCGTCTACACAAACAAAGTCCGCCTGCGCGGACTAAAGAATAAAAAGGGTATTAAAGCCGAATTTCGTATGATTCAACTGATTCAACCGTTCTCTCTCTCAATTTTTTGCCGCAACTCCCGAATTACTGTACTTGTATGGCGATCGCGCGACATTTGCCAGCATTCTTCCACAATTGCTGATACATTAAAATTGGGAAAATAACGGCTAACTGAACTTTCGACATATAGACCATTCTGCACACAGTAAATTATGAGCTTATTTTTCTTAAACAGCCACACTTCCGGCACTTGATAAGGCAAGTAATCATCCAAATTAGTGTAGCTAGTGACATCCACTTCAATCACCAGATCGGGTGGCGGTTCAACACCCCAAGCAATCCGATCTTTACCCAGAATGGCGGCGCAATTATCGATATAAAAACAATAATCTGGTTCAATCCCTCTTACCTCCGGCAAATCCATCGTAATTGGCGTAAATGCTTCATAATCTCGCGCCAAATAATCTAGGAGAACTTTGACGACATCAGCAATTATATCTGCTTGTTTTCCGTGTACGGATAAAGGGGACATTAATAAAATCTCTCCTGGTCGATATTTGATGCGCGGAATTTGACGATCGCCCAATTGTTCTACAAGTGCTTGGTAATCCTGCCAACTACCAGGAAATTTTATCAGTGTTCCTGGGGGCAAATGAATTTTTTCTGGGGTGACGACTGCGAACATAAAACTTATGCCTCCTGACTAATTATATGTGTTTTAAGCTAGAGTCGCAAATACTTGAGAGCGGGCGATCGTGCTATAGTAGATAAAACTTTGACCAAGAAACCGGGTTTCTGTGAAAAACTCAGATTATAATGAAAAATCTCCGAAGAAACCCGGTTTCTGAGTGTCTGCGTGTAAGTCATAATAGATAAACATGGATACCAGCGCGACCTATCGAGAAATCGTAAAACAGGTTATTCTTCAATACGCTAAGTTGCGTCCATCTCATGGAGACATTAGACTAGATCCGGTGTTGGATGAAACGCGCGATCGCTATGCTTTAATGCAAGTGGGTTGGGATAGAGGACGGCGAGTGAGAGGGAATTTAATTTACATTACCCTAGAAGATGGAAAAGTTTATATTGAGTACGATGGCATGGAATGTGGCATTACTCAAAATTTGATAGATCAAGGCATTCCAGAAAATGATATTGTTTTAGCTTTTCTTCCACACTCTTTAACAGCTTTGACTGCCGCTGTGTAGTGATGAAAGGCAAAAGAGCGATCGGAAAATAAACTCATTCTTTTCAATCTATCTGCTTCACTACCTCCAAGGCTAGTCCTAGCACCTCTGCAATTTGCTCATCCTTCAAGCCCAACTCCCGTAATTTACCAACCATTTCAATTTTAACTTGATTCGTGCTGTCCTGGAAGTCAGGAGTTTCAGACCGACTTTTATCTGGAGCAGAAGTTGGTAGCTCTGAGCAACCATTGATATAATTAATTGTGTTGCTGTGACCAAAATTAGTAGTGCGATCGCCAAAATTTATATTCAGATTTAATTGCCGTTCTAGAACAGATTCCAGATTACCTTTATCAACTGGTTCATCAAAAACATCAGATAACATATGCAAAAGCTTGTAACCTACATCCTTAACATGACCCACAGTACAACCGTAAGTATCTGCAATATCAGAATACTTTTGTCGATTCAGTATTCCCTCGATAATTTTACGCTGCAAGTCATTTAGATGTTTGCCTGTCTTGGCGCTGAGCACTTCATCTACAAATTGCAATATATGGGCAGTGTCCATCAGTAGGGCTGTCAGAGAACTATAGTTAGTCTACCCGACTTTATCCGCCTTTATCCGTCTTTATCCGTCTTCCCTCAAATATGGGAAATACCCGTCTTTTTCCGTCTTTTTTTTTCCTGGCTTTTGGGTGTTCGCCTGTATTGGTGAACAGAACTTCATCTACCAGTTTTAAGACTTCTGCGATGTCCATAGATCGGTCAGATAGGCGGGTTTTGCCGATATTATCCGATCTTTCGGACATTAGGGCAAATTTTTCTGGAAAAGTTCAGACTCAATCCGACTGACAGGGCGATCGGGCTTGGAGTTTTGATAGGAAAGAAGTTGAATAATCCTTCCTTAAGAAGGAGGTACTATGAACTGACAGTTAACTGAAATTGGAGAACTAACTGATGAAACTAACTCTAAAATTTATTTTGATATCCGCTGCTGTGCTGGTTACTAATTTTAATATGCACGAAGCAAAAGCGCAAGCAGTTAAGTGCTTTGATGTAAGTTCGAGAACAGGTTGGCAATACTTTGACCTTGGGGGTCCATATACTCGTATAGCCAGTGTTGGTGGAGGTTGGTCTGTAGATGCGAGAAGCTATGCTCCTGTTGGTCCTCAAGGCCACAATGAACCCGGGCTAGAGCCATATAACCAATATAAATACGATCAAGGATATCCTTTTGGTGCATTATTTGTAGATATTCCCACAGATGGTGTTGGATATGTATGGGTGCGGGGGGTTCAACAACTACCTAAACCAATCACTCGGACTGCTATACGAATTAACGATGCTGACAATGCACTAGGAGACAATTCAGGTGTTCTCAGAGTTTGTTTTAGTCGATAAGGGGGTAGGGATACGATCGCCCCTTACTTTTTTACTGATAGGCGATCGCACTCTTTGTGTGGATGCGATCGCCCTTTACTTTTTTTATCGATCGGCGATCGCACTCTTTGTGTGGATGCGATAATTAAATAATATTTTGTAAATTAGATAGCCAGATATTTGAAAGGAAAGATAAACGACCGATCGGGCAATTCAATGGCGAAATTCCTTTACACGCGATGGAAAATCATTTTGAGTGAGCTCAATAGTTAGAATCGGTTGCATTCTCAAGCTGGCTTCTGAGGTAGACAAAAATTTGCTACCAGATTGACTGATATGGGAAAGGCTTATGTTATGCTAATTAGAGAAGACTTTAGGAATAAGATGCAATGAAAAATCGCAGCTTTACAGTTCTTCTGTACAAAGAAGATGATATGTACATAGCTGAATGTCCAGAGGTTGGAACAGTAGATCAAGGTGAAACGATCGAGCAAGCGATTGCGGGTTTGAGAGAGGCTACGCGGTTATATTTGGAGGAATTTCCCGTACCTGAAACATCTCCGAGATTTGTGACCAGCATTGAGGTCAGCTATGCCTAAAATGCCGCGAATTTCAAGTAGAGAAGCAATTCGTGCATTGGAGCGTTTAGGATTCGAGCAAGTTCGTCAAACTGGCAGTCATGTTGTTCTGAAGAAGGCAACCGAAGAAGGCGAAATTGGTTGCGTTGTTCCTGTGCATCAAGAATTGAAGGTTGGTACGTTGAGCGGCATTCTCAAGCAGGCGCAAGTCACAGTCGAGGAGTTCATTGAGAGTTTGTGAAGTCTAACAATAGAAAAGGGAAACTCGATCGTACGTACTAGGCATGAGTAGATGCCTCTTGGTCATCCTGAATCATCTGCATCAGAATGTTTGCAGCTTCCGTTGCGTCGTAGGGCGACCAAACCGGATACTCTGATGCAGAAAAGATAACTTGTAGTTCAGCCTTTGGGATTTGCACAGCTAGGAGTTTGAAGAGTGCTAATTTGTCTGGCTGGCTCAGACTGTTCACCAAAGGAATTAACTCAGCGAGAGACATAGTTTAAACTCCCAGACATACGAGGATATATTTATCATAAGCGATCTGTGAGATAATGAATCAAGGATACACGGAAATCTTAAACAACCCTTTAATTCGTATAGAATTAAAGCAAGGTTGGGAAGATTCTCAACCTGGAGTAACTGGCGGACACGAAGAAAGCGGTTTCATTTTGAAAGATTCAGCAGGAAATCTCAGTGTTGTGCGATGGTCAGTCGGCAATCAGAATAGCATCATTCTGCCTGCTCATCCAAAGTGTAAAATTGGGGAAGGCGCTATTGTTGCGTCATTTCACACTCATCCCAATACTGGAGGCGATTATTTGCAAGAACCTAGTGAAACAGATAAGTGTGCTGTTAGAGACGATCCTGATTTAAAGGGAGCCTCTTACTTAGGTGAGTTTGTGATTTCGCAAGCAAAAATCTATCTAATTGCACAGCATGGACAAGTAAGTGAGATTTCGGATACATCTATCCTTCTAGGTTGAAAAGTGGAGGCTAATTATGACTGCAACATTGAGTTCAGATGTGCTTCAAGATGATATTGCCGTTGCAATTGCTCGGGCTATCGCTGCTGCTAATAAACGTGCCCGTGAATTGAATATTGATGTAATGCAAAGCATCATCAGCCTGACGCAGCATCCTCAAAATGATAGCTGGGTATGGCGAGTCAACTATGGGGCAAAAGATTATATTGGGCGACGAGGTGGGGATTTAATTATTGAAGTTAATCCAGAGGATATTAGCATTCAGAGAGTGCTTTGGGGGCAATAGGTACAGGGCGATCGCACTTTTATATACCAAAAATCTAATTTTAAACAGAATTGCGATCGCCCTTCCTCCACCTCTTCAACAACTCCGGCGTCACCAAACCCTGCGGAAAAAATATCGTCCCCAAAACAATCAGTACCCCAAACACAATTAACCGCCCATCCCGCAGAAATTGCGCCAACCAAACAGGCAATCCCTGAATAGTCGCCATCCCCCTCAAAACCTCCGGTAAAGCAGTAAACACCATCCCACCCAAAACAGCTCCCAAAAACGTTCTGCTACCACCAATCAACACAGAAGTCAAGTAAATAATACTAGCATCAAAAGTTCCTTGACGGGCGTTCCAAGTGTTCAGAAAATGAGCGCTAATAGCACCTACAACCCCAGCTAAAATAGCACCTAATGTGAAAGCCAAAACTTTATAAAAAGTTGGGTTAATGCCGATC
>NZ_JADEWV010000286.1 GCF_015207455.1 Microcoleus sp. LEGE 07076 | reverse complement strand
GCGCTGTTTTGCGACTATCAGCTTTACCGGGAAGGGACGGTGGGAGTGGCTTTGAGCGGCAATATAGTGTTGGAAACGATCGTCGCCCAAGGCTGTCGGCCGATCGGGCATCCGTATCGGGTGACAGAAGGAGAGCGCAATATTTTGCTGAAACTCGAAGAACAAACCGACGATACCGGCAGCGGGGGCATCGAGCGATCGCCCTTAGAGGCTTTGCGAGAGTTAGTTCAAACCTTGAGCGAAGCAGACCGAGAATTAGCGCAGCACTCGTTATTTGTCGGCTTAGTCAGCGATGAATTCAAGCTGACATTAGAGCCGGGAGATTTTTTAATCCGCAATTTGTTGGGAGTAGATCCGAAAGTGGGGGCAATTGCGATCGGCGATCGAGTCCGTCCTGGACAGCGCATCCAATTCCACCTGCGGGACGCGCGCACCTCCGCAGAAGACTTAGAAATGCTGCTCGATCGGCATCAGCGGGCCGCTGAGTACAGGGGTACATCCAGCACCGGCGCATTGATGTTCGCTTGTCTGGGGCGTGGCGAGGGGCTTTACGGTCAATCGAACTTTGACTCGCGACTGTTTAGCCGATACCTCAAAAACATTCCCCTGAGCGGCTTTTTCTGCAACGGCGAAATCGGCCCCGTGGGCGGGAGCACGTTTCTGCACGGATACACCTCCGTATTCGGGATTTGCCGCCAAAGTTCATAATCTTGTTGACAGGAAAGCTGTTGACTGTTGACTGTTGACAGGAAAGCTGTTGACGGTTGACGGTTAACTGTTGACTGTTGATGACTGTTAACTGATGACTGTTGACGGTTGACGGTTGACGGTTGACGGTTGACTGTTGCCAACTAACAACTAACTAATAACTAATAACTAATAACTAATAACTAATAACAACTAACTAATAACAACTAACTAATAACAACTAACTAATAACTAATAACTAATAACTAATAACTAAAAGAAGCGGCAGTCGCCTGCCGCTTTTAGCTGTAACTAGATGTCTGGAAACCTTAGAAACTAAAGGTTGTACGGAGGAGTCCTACCCAAATATCGTCATTGTTGTTGTTGTGTTCGGGATTCAGAATCACATAAACGCCCGGTGTCACTGAGATAAAGTCATTGACTTGGAAGCGATAGAAACCCTCTAAGTGATAAGAGGTGTTGCGGTTTCTAGCGACATCGCTCTCAGTAACTTTTGGCGGTACACCAAAGACAAAACCGAGGAGGTTGCCGCGCCGACCAAAGTCTGAGAAAGCCATTGTGATAGCACCATTTTGGATGGTAGCCTCGTTGTTGGATCTCCGCAGTTGTTCGGCCTTGGTATAACCGTACCAACCGCCAATCTGAAAGCGGCTGCTGGGTTTGAAGTTAACTTGCACGCCAAAGTTATCTGATGCAGTGGCTGATTGACCGAAGGGCCGGTTAGCCAAGGCACTGCCGGTGCCACCCATGATGCCGACATCGCCTGCCCGATTGTATTTCCGAACGTAAGTCAGGCCCAAATCAAACGGCTTGCTAAAAAAGCCGATCTGACCCAGAGCGCTGAAAGAACCGTTGAAAACGCCCCTGCCGTTTGCGGGGTTGGGAGCATCGCTGTCACCGGCGAGATAGCCTGCGCTAGCTCGGAGAGTGCCCAAGTTGAAACTCACACTTGCGCCAGATCCCTGCGGCCCGCGGAATACGGCTGGGTTGCGAACTCCAAATCTCGAAAGTGAACCCGTACTCGTAGAGTTACCAAAGGTAGAAGCCTGATCTGCAATTTCATCCAGGTCAAGTCCTTTAGGGCCGACAAAGACTGTAGCCTTACCGATCGGGAAACGATAGTACACTTCGTCTAGTAGGAAGTTACTGTTATCATTCCCGTCAAAAGCTAGGCGAGCCATGTTAGTGCCCGTAGCGGTTGCTGCTGAGTAGTTGGGGACGTTGAGGGCTTGTAAGCGGGTTCTGAGCAAGTCTTTGCCGGTGAAGCTGGTGTTGAAGTTCAACCGCACCCGGTAGCCGAGGGTGGTGGTAGTTTTGTCATCGTGGCGGCCGACACCATCTCCGAAGGTGTCGCTGGCACCAAAAACGACTTCTCCAGCCAGTTTGGTGGTGGTGGAGAACTGGTTGGCTTCGAGTTCTGCGGTGCGAGCTTCTAGGCCGTCTACTCGTCCGCGCAGGGTAGCGAGTTCGGCTGCAAATTCTTCTTGCAGGCGTTGCAGGATGGCTAAGTCGTCTTTGGTGACGAAGGTACCTGTTGACGAGCTAATTAGTTTGGTTACTTGGTCTAAGCAGGCGTTGACGCCTGCTGCAAATTCGTAGCGAGTCAGGGCGCGGTTGCCGCGGAAGGTGCCGTCGGGATAGCCTGCGATACAACCGTAGCGTTCGACTAGGGATTGCAGGGCTTGGAATGCCCAGTCTGTCGGCCGCACGTCGGATAGCTGAGAGACCGATGTCACCTGGGACATGGTTCCTGACTGTTGTGGCGGCTGGGCTTGGGGTGCTGCTGGAACGATCGGACCGCCCATTCCTCCGGGTACTGTCTGAGCAATTTCTACCTTAGTAGCTGGGGTAGTAGCTGGGGGGAGGGCGGCTGCTGCTGGCACTTGAATTTTCGCAGCGGTTTCTGTCTGAGTGCTTTCGACTGCCAAGTCTGATGCTTGGGGCGCTGGTTCGGCTGTATTCGCAGCAGCTAGGGGTTCAGCCGCTGGTGCAGCGGGCGCGATTGCGGCTGCTGATTCGATGTCGCTGGTTGTTGTTTCCAGTGCTGTTGCGCTGGTTTCTGGTTCAATTTTTGCCAGTTTTTCAGGCTGTTTTTGTGCGTCGTCCGAGTTGGCGAGCGCGGTTTGGGCTGCCGGAGCGATGCTGTTTAAAGCTAGCTTTTCTGGGGCCGCAGGGGCTGCTGCAACTGGTTCTGCAACTAATTCTGCGACTAATTCTGCGACTTTTGATTCGGATGACTTTGCAGCAGCTAGCCCGTTGGCTTCAGCGGTTGCGGTCGCTTCGGCTGCTAGGGCAGCGGTACTGATGACTGAGGATAGCCCCAGTATAGCGGGGGATACTAGCAGTAAATTCCAAAAAGTTCTGTTCATTTTCCTCACACCTTCACACTCTATTGAACTCGATCGGCAATTCCCAACTGGTCGTTTTTGTGGTTGCTTGCCTGCTGAGAATAACTGCCAATATAGAACCTATCGATAGCTGCTGATTCAAAGTAGGGGTGTCTAGTTCCCGCTTGAACGTAGGGCTGGGCTTTTCTACGGCAAGGGCATCAATTCAGGTCAAGCCCACATGATAGTTGATTATACCATCACCTACTAATTTCATCTCTAGATCGCCAGATTAGTTTGAGTAGCTGTGCGGGCGATCTAGAACTGCTTGTAGGGGAGTGACCACCATCTGACTCAAACTGACAACAGCCCAAAGTTTTTGGTTGCGCCACACTTAACAGACAGTTACAGGTACGATCTCGGCTGCTTGTCGCTTTCCTTATACAGCTTTTGACCCAAGTATGTCAAGCTTTTTAACCTAACTTTAAACCTCGCGACCTTTGGCGGGGGTACTTTGGGAGCGGCGGGTAGCCAGCGGACTTTCGTACTCGTAGATTTACCCTAGAAAAGCCTAATTTCTGGCTTGACCAATTTGGATTTTCTGACGGTTCCAGCAGTGGGGACTTGGCTGGGCGATCGTCATTTTTGAGACAAGCTGTCGCCCAGTTTAATTCCCGACTAATCTAACACAATTTTTGGGTTTTCTGAGGTTTGCTGCAGTTGGTGTTCCTTAACACGCGATCGCGCCGGGAATGCTGTGTTGTTTGAGATACCAACTCTACCCAGATTTTCTAGCGGTTTGAGTGATGTTTTTGTGGGCGATCGCAGAAGTTTAATGCTAAGCTGGCGTCAATGTCGGACTCAAAAATCAAGCTGCTGTCGGCAAAAAAAAACCAAAGGCTGTGGGTGGAAGTTTTAGTAGAAGAATGAGGGGTTATGGAAGATTTTGGTATTATTATTGCTTGTTGCGACCAAGATTATCTGTTTGCTAAGGGTTGCTGTGCTAGCATCCGATATTTTTTGGGAGATGTGCCGATTTGTCTGTTGATTGACGGTACGTTTTCTGTGAGTGCTTTGGAAAAATCCTACGGGGTGCGAGTAATCGATCGCACAATGGTTTCCCAAGAGGTTCTCAGGAAAAGAAGTTTTGGTTGGGGCAAAACTAAAATGATTGCCTTCTGGGAAAGTCCTTGGTCAAATTTCATGGTTTTGGATGCTGATACGATCGTCTGGGGGGATGTTCTCAAATTTGCTAATTTTAAGGAATTTGATTTGATCGTAGACCAACCTTGTCAGGAAAATTCGGATGCAGATATTTCCAAGTTTTTCTTTGACATTCCGGGTGTTGAAAAACATTTTCCTAGTTTTAACTGGTCGCAATACCGAGCCAATTATTTTTGCACCGGAACTTTTTTTGCTAAACGTGGTATTTTTAGCTTGGATGAATACGTAGAAATTTTAGATTTGACGGCGGCAAATCCGGGGATATTTAAGTACGGAGAAATGGGTTTTTTAAATTTTATGATTTTCCGGGCGGCCTGGGAAAGTCGGCTGCGGGTGCAGAATGTGGATATGCAGTTTTTGGTGCCGGATTTTGACCAGGATTTTGTGAGAAAGCGGTTTCCGGTTGAGTCAAGCGGGCTTGCGGGCGATCGGGCTGAGGCGACGGTGATTCACTGGTGCGGCCCGAAACCGAGTTTATCTACAACTACAGTTTACTCGGAACCGATGAATTTTTGCCGCCGGAAGTGTCAGGAGGATGTTTGGGGCCGTACTGGTGTGCCGGCTACAATGCAGTTGCATATTGAGGATTGGCAGCGATCGATCTACCTGTACAAAAATAAGTTTAAGAAAAAGTTTCGGCAGTTGGCTGGTAAGTAGATAATATCAATTCCGGTTGCACTCCTGGGGAATTGTTGACTGTTGACTGTTGACTGGCGGGTCGAAAAACTGAATGGTTGAGTGTTAACTGTTGACTCGATTTTATTATTCCGAACTAATTCCTGACTTTTTTCCAGTAATACCAAATCTTGGTTAGCTACTAGCTACGATTTCTAATTTCGGAATTATTTTACCGCAGAGAACGCAGAGAACACAGAGAAAGATAAGAGAGAGATGAATACAGGACTCACTCATCGAGGGGCAAAAGAGGCCCGGCTGGAGGCAACACTTGGCGGTGAACGCTGACTTTGTGGCTTTCCCGCTGAGTTTGCATTTCGACGGCGATCGCCTCAAATTCGACTTCCATGCAGCCGTAGGGAATTTCTAAGTCGATACTTGCTCGGACATTTCCCAAGCCGTTAGCTTTGAATTCGGTAATCCAGCGGGGCCCGTCGAGAATCAAGTAGCTTTGCCGATCGAATACCCAAATTTTTACATAAATCCGGGGCATTAATTCTGGCAGTTGCACTTGCACTTTTACAGTTTGGCCCGCGAGGATTTCGGCGCGGGGCAATTCTAAGACGGGCATCGGTACTAACTCGTCTTCTGGCAAAATGTAGGGAGTTGGCCCAGTTGTTTCTGCTTCGAGTTTTGCGGTTTTTTCAACAACTTTTTTCGGCTGCGGGGGTTCGTCAAAGACTACAAATTCTCTGGATTCTGGACCAATATATGTGGGTTCGGCAATGGTTTTGCTCGTTGTTTGTTGCTGCTGGGTTGGGCTGCTTTCTTCGGTGACTGCTGTGGCGTCGCTGCTATCTGGCGCGGCTTTTGCAGTTGGCGACAGGGTGGTTGCTTTGAGCCATTCGGGGGATTCGCCGTTGCTGGCTAGGGAACTCAGTCGCGACCAAAATCTATTCTCGACGTTTAGGGTTTGAAAAGCCTGTTTAGAGGCTGGTGGCGGGGTTTCTGGGGCTGGGGTTTCTGGT
>NZ_JADEWV010000285.1 GCF_015207455.1 Microcoleus sp. LEGE 07076 | reverse complement strand
AAAACTGTTTGACCGCCCCGGAGCAATCTCAGTTGCGGGTTTTGCGAACAAAGTCTGCTAATGGGTTCAAATGACACGGATGCTTTCACATTCCCAGATTCGGCTGTCTTAGTTTCAGCTTTGGCTGCTCCTTCTAAGAAACAGAAAGCAGCACCTAAAATTGCCCAACTCGTTATCAAGCCAAAAATCGATCGCGCTTTCATATTTACCTCAGTTTTTTTGTTTTATCGCTCTTTCAGAGTGCAGAATGCGACTGATTTGCTGATTAGTCATAAAAGGGGCTACCAAACAACTAAGCCTTAAGCATCCTGTGCCTGGTTGCTCCAAAAATCTAACTTCAGTATCTTTTCCATGAAGTCGAGAAGAAACTGCACCCCCTCCCCAATAAAATCTGATTGCTTTGCCAGAGTTTACATACCTATCTGCCACAGCATAATCAATTTCTCCTATTCCACTTTTGATTGGTGGATAGCTAGATAAACCTTGTTTGAGGATATAAGCTGTAGTATTATCGGCTCCTGCATTGATGTAAACATAGCCATTTCTAAACTCGGGCGGTAGGTCGTAATCGTAATTGACAAAACGCCTGCCACCCCGTTCTACAAATTCCCTCCAAGTGATAAGTTGAGATTTTGGCTGTTGAGCAACCTGATAAAGCGATCGCCCCTCCAATATCGGTTGGTTTGTCGGGGATAATCGTTCCTGTGCCAAAACCAATACCGAAGCATTACCCAACAGCGTCAACCCAACCATCAAGCTTAAAATCGAGATCCCTTTCACACTTTTTCCTCTCTGTTTGCTCCAATGGCTCGATCCGAACCTAAGTGCCTTGCAAAACCGCCACTGCTGCAACACCCCGAACCCTCCACCTATCTATCTGCCTCAACCCGCTACTTTTATGCAAAATATCGATCATTGTTACAAAACTTTACAGAAAGTAGCGAAGTGTGGGGTGATGCAGTCGCAAGCAAGCTGGTTGAGATCGAGCGGTGGTGCGAGTTAAGGGAGGCTCAGCTCCTGAAAAAATATCAAGTTCGCTGAATTATGAGCGTTGAAATGGCAGAATATTTCGCATCGCGTCAGTAACAAGGATGCAGCGAACTTACCCCCTGCCGAATTTTCGACCACTCCGACACTAGCCTCGTTTCTGAGGGTTGTATCCTGCGGTAGCCCAGCTCTGGATGGCGGGTGTAGAATACGGCATCTGCTACTTTGTTGAATACGGGACTGGATAAAGGCGACGCATTCCTTCCCAAACCCGAACTATCGTAGGAGGAAAGTAGCCATTGGTAATTATTATTCGGGTTTCTACCGCACTCCTTCTCGTACACCAAATTATCATTGCTCACCACTTTTTTGATAGCAGCCCATTCTCTAATGTACTGCGTTTCATCGGAGCGGATTCTCCGGTTTTTCAGTTGCGGATGCAGGTTGTAGAAAATATAGTCTGTTAGCTCGTCAATCGCTTTTTCAGGTGCTCGACTAGCTGCAACCTGCACCGAACCGACAGGCACTCTGGCTGCAGGATAGCTGATAGGTTGTGCGCTTGCTGAACTGGAGAAAAGAGAGGCGGAGATTAATCCGAATATCAAATAGTTCATTACATACCTGGATTATATGAATTAGGATTTTAAATAGAAAACACCCGCTGGCATTATTGTTAGTCCAAAAAGAGCGATCGCCACACTAGACATTTCACCTGGATGGGAAAACCAAAAATGCAACGTGGCATGGCAATGGATGCTCGTTTGCGCTCTCAATTTTTAGAGTGCAACCAAGACAAAAGCTCTCGTGTTTGAATGACAATTTATTTGATGAACTATTATTCCACTGTTACTGCATTACTGCATGATTTTTTAGTATTTCTTAACAAACTCAGCATTAGACTATCGCCCCAGGTCTTAACTCCACAGTCCTTGGTTTGCCGATCGTTTCGATGAGGGATAATCGTTATCGGGTATTCTAAAAATAAATGATGCTGGAAAGTTCATCGAAAAATAGCGATCGGATAATTGTTCGCGATCGCCAAGGACGAGAGTACCGCCTGCAAGTCAACGGGGACGGAGAATCACATTTGATTGCCAAACTCCTGTACCGCAACAGCGAAGTTGGTATGCTTCAATGCGTTTTGTATCCACCTGATAAGTTGATGATAGGCGATATCATTATTCGCGACGATGTAATTCACGCTCCCCCGCACTTAGGGGCAGCTCTTTTGAGGCTGTTAGTTAAGCTAAAACCAATCGATCGTCGCATGGGCCTGGGAACTCACCTATTACAGTTTGCGATAAAGAAAGCTCGTCAGTGGGGAATTAAGCGAATCTATGGTTCTCTAACTCAAGAAGACATCAACAACAATCCCAATCTTGTCAAATGGTACGAGAAGCATGGATTTGCAATACTTCCGCCTTCAGCGGAGAACATCGAAAATGCAGTTTGTGGAATTTCTTTGAATTTAGAATAGAAATCAAACCTTGTTCTTCCGATTAAAATTAGTTAGGACTTTTAATCGGAACTGTCTTGTTTTAGCCCTGCCAAGACCGGCCAGGAATTAGAGCCAACAACAGCCAGACTTATTATTAAACTAAAAATCGCCCGCCCTTCGATCATTTTGCCTCTCTGTTCCAATTCAAATCCCAAACTAAAATTATTGCCATATTACAAATAACGTTCTATATTCTCAGTTTCAGGAAGTTTCCTCCTTCTAAATCTTTTCACCTGATTGTGGTTCAGTTCTGCTGAAGCTTGTATAAAGGAAAGTGAGCCAAATCATTGCTATTTCTGGTGCTGGGTTAGGCGCAACCAGAAACTGATATCGGCAAAACTCACCCCGTCAGCCAACGGTAGACTAATATTCTCTCTGTTTGCGGTCATCCTTATCTAACGTTCTACTGCATTACTGCATTACTGTATTTGTCTGGGTATTGCTTAGCGCCGGGGGACTGATGCAGTCAGGAAAAACGCTCTTTCACGGGCTGAGGTGGATGCAGAAAGGTTCGGGAGATCGTTAAATCTGATTCTCGATCGAGTAACCTGAGTATCATGCTCAGCTTCCTGGAACATAGTTGATTTACATCGGAATATTTTAATTAGCTTGACTTTAGTGCTGTAGTAAAACAATATTTAACACCCAACTATGCTATTAAATAATCGGTATCAAGTTTTCAAATCCATTGGTTCTGTTGGGTTTGGAGAAACCTTCCTTGCAGAAGATACCCAAATGCCATCAGGACGACGGTGTGTAGTTAAAAAACTACACCCGGTTTCTCACCATCCCCAAATCTATCCACTAATCAAAGAGCGCTTTCAACGAGAAGCCGCTATTTTGGAAGATTTGGGTAGCCACAGCGACCGCATTCCTACGCTCTATGCTTATTTTGAAGAAAACAATGACTTCTATCTCGTTCAAGAACTAATAGAAGGCATGACTCTCACAGATACAATCCAATCACAATCCAGTTTCAGCGAGAGTTACGTCAGAGACTTTCTAGTGAATTTATTACCTGTTTTAGATTATGTTCATCAAAAACACATTATTCATCGGGATATTAAACCAGACAATATAATTATTAGAGAATTTGATCAAAAGCCAGTGTTGATAGATTTTGGTGCAGTGAAAGAGGCTGTAGCTACCACCATGAGTTCTTCGGGAAGTCCACAGACTTCAATTGCGATCGGCACTCGTGGGTTTATGTCTTCTGAACAAGCGGCTGGACGACCTGTTTATAGTAGTGACTTATTCGCTACTGGATTAACCGCTATTTATTTACTGACAGGCAAACAGCCACAGGATATAGAAACTGATAACTATACAGGTGAAATTCTTTGGAAGCAATATGCTCCCCAAGTTAGCCCTATCTTAACGGTTATTTTAGATAAAGCAATTTCTGCTCATAGTTGCGATCGATACGCTACAGCACACGAAATGCTGCAAGCATTGCAATCTCAAACATCTCAGGTTCATCAAATTATCCGTCCTACCATCGCAGATATTCCTGAGAATATTCAACAACCAACTGTTATTTCCGCAGCTCCATCTAAACTTGGGAATATCCAACAAACTTTGTTGCTCGGTAGTTTCATTGCAGCGGCTATTATTGCAGGATTTTGGATAACCAAACCATCTGAACAATCGGCTAGTTCAAATCCATCACCGAATCCAATTGCCTCCACTCCACCAATAGTTTCATCACCGCAGCCTTCTAAGTCTCCTTCGCAAGTACAAACATCTCCTACTACTGCCAAAACTCCCGTTACTCCGAAATCACCAAATGTTATACCTTCAGCAGAACCATCACCAATTCCTCCCTCTTCAATAGTTACAGCTCAACCTCAACCATCACCAATTCCTCCCTCTTCAATAGTTACACCTCAACCTCAACCATCGCCCAATTATCCACCGACACCAACTCCACCACAACCATTACCAATTTATCCACCTACACCAACAATAACTTTACCGAAGCCAACTCCTATCCCATCTTCTCAAATTTCGATTAAGTTGCTTGACAAGCCAGATCTATATCTTGCTTCAACTACTTTAGTATATTCTGATGGAGATAGATTAAAAGCAGATTTTAGAGTTTACTGTCCAACCTCCATGATTCGTCCTACCAACTATATTTTGACCAACAAACAAGGTGCCGTCAAAAAAGTAGGAGCGTGGTGGCAAACTTCATTTACACCCAGATATGATGCCGAGTCTCAACTTATCAAAGAAGTTTGCAACAAAAACTAATACAGTTCTGGACTCACCAACTCTATTTTTTGAATGGCAACTCATTCCTTGATATACTGCGTTTCATCAGGATTGAAATTTAATTGGGGTTTGAAGCCTGACGTTATCGTGAGGACGCAGACACGGGAGGCAAGAGAGTTCAGATGAAGTTTTCGTTGGAACAGATGTACCCCAACATCGCCCGTTGGGTATACGAACATGAAGGCTGGATTGAAATCGGCGATCAGGCAGAGAGTCCTTTAACATCTTTTGTGCGAGCGATCGATTGTGGTGGGATGCTGTGGTTCGGAAAAGATAGCTATGAGAGCCTAGATGAAGCGCTGCAAGACCTAGATGCGGGATTGGCAGTTGTGTTGAAAGAGATTTACGGTGAATGAAACAAAACAACTAACAACGTGCTACTGCAAATAAAATCAAAAAGTGAATTCAAGCCACTCAGGAAGTTGAAAAAACTCGATTTGCCATACCGATAACCAGGCTGACGAGTATCAAAAGAATGTTGGAGCGTTTAATTCAGTCCAGAAAACAAATGACAAGTCCGAGTATACTGTTCATTGCCGATCCACCCGTAACAAACAACCGGTGCTGTGCCATCTAAGCGATGACCGAGAAACATGGCAAGGGGGGCAGGGCCTGCAAAAAACAGATGAATTTCTTTACTACCAGTACATCGCAGATTTTCAAGGATAAGATTCTTGATGCCTTTGGTAGCGACATTTGTATGTTCTGGCGAGATGATAGGCTGCTGCCCGTGGATATGGAGTTGTGGCATACCTTTTAATTCGTACTTAGCCAAATTTTTTTCTACATTAGATCGAATGTCGTCTCGAAGGATGCTAATGATAACGACCAGACGATCCCCCATATCGCCCGTAGTCTGATTTATCCAAGGATAGGCTGGTGTTTCACTGGTCGCATGGGAATCAGTTGCCCATATCTGACTGCGGTATTCCATTTCGATTGCATATCCCCGAACGGCTGAAAAGACAGAACCCAACGCCAAACAAGCTGAAAGACGACGATTCCCTAGCAGTTTAATTCGCTTGGTATTTCGATGATTTTCGATCCAGTTTCGTGTATTCTGGAGGTTAATGACTAACCCGTTCCAAGCTTCAGTCTGGGCGATCGCGCGAGTTTCTCCACCAGAGAAGTCAGCCCAATCAAAACGAAGTCCTGGATGAGTT
>NZ_JADEWV010000284.1 GCF_015207455.1 Microcoleus sp. LEGE 07076 | reverse complement strand
GTATAGTATCTTATTTTTAGAGTTTCTTGATTATGATTAATTCACAAAAATACAACATAATTTATCCCTATTCTGTTAACTAGATCACACACTTTCCTAAAAACCAAGATAGGATAGTATATTAATAAGCTTTTGACGCTACGAGGGTGTTCATCTCATGAATTATTTGCTAAGTTGGCCTTGTGGCTGTTGCGACGATTGGAAAGATCGCTCCGAGAGTGGTGTGGCGATCAGAAACGGGCAGCGCATTTGTCAGTCGTGCTACGATCGCAAATACAAGAATCAGAAGTCATCCGCCAAACTCCGGCGATCGAATATATCTGTCCCGCAACACCCAGTAACAGAGACTTTGCCGTATTAAAACCCGGTCTTCTTACCCTCCAAGTATTTCGCAAACCTTCCCTCAGCAGTTGCAAGTAACAGTGAACTAAAAACCAACAATTTACTCATCAGTTATCAGTCATCGGTGATTGGTAATCTGTCACTAACTTAGTTATCGATCGTCAGTCACCTTAAAATCAGGTGACTGATTTTAAATTAAAAAACTAATGACTGACGACTAATAACTAATGATATCATGTCCGGTCGATTACCAATAGTAAAAACCGTTTGAGCGTTCGGACTTCAGTCCTCGGAAGAAGGACTCTTCGTCCTCACTACAAACCTTACTTATCGCGCTCAATCGACCGGACATGATATGACTAATAACTAAATGATAGTTCCATCAGGAATCGTGGCGTTTTTCAGGACTACGACAATTCCACTGCGGATATAAAAACCTTGGTTTTCGCGGTTGGCTTCTTCCACTCGGTCTTTATTAATTATTTGAACGTTGCGGCCGATGCGGGTATTTTTATCCACAATCGCGCGGCGAATTGTAGTATCCGCACCGATACCGAGGGCGACACCGCCGTTGTCCAAACTCGAATGCCGTTCGGCGTCAGGTTCGTAGAAGTCAGCACCCATAACCAGCGTATCTTGAATCGTACATCCAGCTTCAATGCGCGATCGAACTCCCAACACCGAGTGGTCGATGCGGCACTCTTTGAGAATGCAGCCTTCAGCAATAATCGATTCAGTCACGTGAGTGTTTAAAAGCTTAGTCGGCGGCAAGAAACGCGGGCGAGTGTAAATCGGCGCTTTCTCATCGTAGAAACTAAAAGGAGGCTTAGGCTGTTTAGTCAGAGCCAAATTAGAATCGTAAAAAGCCTCAATTGTTCCGATATCTTCCCAGTAATCGTCAAACAAATAAGCTTGAACGTTGTGGTCTTTTGAAGAATTCGGAATAATCTCTTTACCAAAATCAGTTTGGTTTGGAGATTCTTTCAGAAGTTTAATCAAAACGTCTCTTTTGAAGATATAAATCCCCATCGAAGCAATGTAAGGACTTTCCTGAGCCTGCTGCGCTGTCAGTCCCAGTTTAGTAGTATCCACCTGCATTTGTTTGAGCGCATCGCCTTTTGGCTTTTCGCTGAAAGAAACAATGCGCCCGCTTTCGTCGATTTTCATCAAACCAAAATCCGAGGCCCGCTTCTCGTCCATTGGCAAAACCGAGAGGGTGATATCGGCATTGGTTTCGCGGTGTCTCTCCACAAACTTCTGGTAGTCCATGCGGTAGAGGTGGTCGCCTGAGAGAATCAAGTATTCGTCAACGTCCCACTGTTCTAGCAGCGAGAGATATTGGCGAACTGCGTCTGCTGTCCCTTGGAACCAGTTGGCGTTTTCCTGAGTTTGCTGGGCGGCGAGCACCTCGACAAATCCCTCGCTGAAGCCAGAAAACTGGTAAGTGCGGGCGATGTGCCGGTTCAGCGATGCCGAGTTGAATTGGGTGAGAACGTAGATTTTGAGTATTTCGGAGTTGATGCAATTGCTGACAGGGATATCGATGAGGCGATATTTGCCGGCCAGGGGAACTGCGGGTTTGGCCCGCAGTTTGGTTAGGGGGTAAAGGCGGGTGCCTACACCGCCACCGAGGATGATGGCTAAGACTTTTTTCAAGGAACTTTCTCCCTAGGGTCGATTAACTCTCCAAGTATAGTGTCGGATGGTAGGGGCTTCTTGACAAGGGGGGAGCAGGGAAGTTTTGAGTTTTGAGTGATGAGTTCAGTCGGTTGCGCTCAAGTGCGGTTTTTTAATCCAAGTAGTTTGTTCCAACTTTCAATCAGATTAAAAAACCGGGTTTATGAGAGTTGGAGTGGGGACGGGATTGGAGTTTTGAGTTTTGAGTTTTGAATTCAAATACTGATCAATAAATAATGGATATTTGAAAAATTTTTAGTTTTGAGAGCGAATACTAATCAATAAATAAGCGTAGTTTATCGAAAGAATAAGGTTCGGAGTTTTGGCTGTCAATTACAAGTTTTATGGGTTAATTCTCGGTTCTGGCAATTTCTCGATCGAGGCTCGCTCGCCCTATTATTACGGATCCCCCGCCAGCGCTCTCACTTTGAACCCCTAGAATGCTCTGTTTTTGCCCCAAGAGCTTGCGTTGAGCTTGAGTTCGATCCGGTCTTTTTCCTGGCGTTTTTGCTTTGTGAGGCGAGTCCGACTCCACAGTCAGGAAGCCGAGCCCGTCGCGACGATCGACTTTTAGGGTAGAATCAGTTGGAAATCTGAGGTTGACTGCAAATTTTTACGAGTTTTGTCGATCGGTCGATCGACAAAACTCGATCGAGTGTATATTTTATACCAAAAGCTATATCCCGTAGCAACCTCTGCTACTGTAGCCTCAGCCATAGCAAGCTAGGAAAATTGTATGCAAATTCAAACCCCCGACTGGGTTAAACACGCCGTATTCTACCAAATATTCCCCGATCGCTTTGCCAAAAGCAAACAGCCCCGCAAACGCCTCCTGCAAAACTTCATGTGGGAAGAATGGCACGAAATCCCTACCCTCCAAGGCTACAAAGGAGGCGATTTGTGGGGGGTAATGGAAGAGCTAGATTACTTGCAAGATTTGGGGATTAATGCGATTTACTTTACCCCCATTTTTCAGTCGGCCTGCAATCACCGCTACCACACCCACGACTACTACCAAGTAGATCCGATGTTCGGCGGTAATCCAGCTTTTAAAGAGCTTATAGATGCCGCGCACGATCGCAACATCAAAATCGTTCTCGACGGCGTATTCAACCACGCCAGCCGCGGCTTCTTCTTCTTCCACGACATCCTGGAAAACGGCCCGGGTTCTCCCTGGTTAGATTGGTTTCAAATAGAAGGCTGGCCGCTATCTGCTTACGACGGCAATTTCCCGGCTAATTATCTTGGTTGGGACGGCAATCGAGCTCTGCCTGTATTCAACCACGACAATCCAGAAGTGCGAGAATACATCATGGAAATCGCCGAATACTGGATTAAATTCGGCATCGACGGCTGGCGGCTGGATGTTCCTTTTGAAATTAAAACAGAGGGATTTTGGCAGGAATTTCGAGACAGAGTGAAAGCTGTTAATCCCGAAGCTTACATCGTTGGCGAAGTCTGGCTGGACGCGCGGGAATGGCTGGACGGAACGCAATTTGACGGCGTAATGAATTATCTGTTTACGGCTCCAACTATTGCTTTTGCTGCGGGCGATCGAGTAGATATTACCCAACTAGAAGGTCGCTCTTATTACCCCTATCCGGCGCTGTTTGCTAAACAGTACGGAGAGAAGATTCAGCAAGTTTTGGAATTATATCCGTGGGAAATACAGCTAACTCAACTCAACTTGTTGGCCAGTCATGATACTGCCCGGTTGCTATCAATCGCTGGAGAGGACAAAACAAGCGTTGAAATTGCTACTTTGCTGCTGTTAACTTATCCCGGAGCTCCCAGCATTTATTACGGCGATGAAGTTGGTTTGCCCGGTGCTCTAGATCCAGATTCTCGCCGCAGTTTTCCCTCGGCAGCTCACTGGGAACTTGATGTTTTAGATTACCACAAACAGTTGATAGCTTTGCGCCACAAATACGCCGCCCTCCGCACTGGGACTTACCAAATTCTGTTTGCTGAAGGCACGGTTTACGTTTTTGCCAGAATTTTAGGGGAGGAGGAAATAGTTGTTGCTGTTAATGTCGCAACTGAACAGGTAAGTGCGAGCTTTGAAACACCTAGTTTGAAATCTCCTCACGATAAATTGCTGTTTGGCAAAGGTGAGTTTGTTTGGAAAAGTGAAGGCGAAACTCGGAAGTTAGAATTGAGTCTGCCCGCGCGATCGGGTTTAATTATCGGTTCAGCTAATTAGGCTCGTGAATTAAATAATTTACACATATTTGTGGGACGGGCTCTCCCTCCCATCCCACAATAACAATAAAAATGGTAAGTTATTTAATTCTCATTCCTTAGCGATTTACGAATTAATTGGGTTCGCAACTCAACTGCGAACCTGATGAAATACGCAGGCAATCTATTGGTAATACCACAACGACAGGTATCAGCAAACTAAGCTGGGCTAAGCAGAACAACTACCAATTGTTTCTCAAAATATATGACGAAACGGTTAAGGATATTAGCAGCGTTCCCTCGGTTGAGCGGCTGGTTTGCCCAGAATTTAGGTGTAAGCAACGTTCGCAAAGAACAGGTATACTTGGACATTGCTAAATCCGTGACGCTGACGGATGCCAGTTATTGGATTCAGGTTTTGTTTGCTGCTGGTATCGCCACCTTGGGTTTGGTGTTGAACAGTCCGGTCGTCATCATTGGTGCGATGCTGATTTCACCCTTGATGGGAGTATTTTGGCGAATGGGCTGGCTCTAGCCACTGGAGACGCGATCTTAGCGCTGCGGGCTATTATTCATCTAATTTTGAGCTGCGGGCTTGCTATTTCTTTTGCTGTTGTGTTGGTATTGATTCTGCCATTTAAGGAAATGACCGGCGAAATTCTGGCGAGAACTCAGCCAAATCTGCTGGATTTAGTGATTGCGCTATTTTCTGGGGCTGTGGGAATTGAAATGAGTTCTGCTCGATCGCCATCTGAAATTGGATCGCCCGCCGATCGAGCGATCGCAATCCGCAATTACCTGGAAACAAAATGGCAAATTGGAGCCGAGCGCTACATTAGGAAAACTGCAACAGCAACCCAACCCATTGTCCAATTGAAAACTACTCTCAAAAAACTGCCCAAAAATTCCTCACCCTCTGTTCTGCAGGATGCGGTTGAAGGAGAATTGACACGCTGACAATTCCTGATGCTCGTGTCGAAAAGCAAATACCCATTTTTGGGCGGGTCAAAAATCTATGCAACACCATAATTACTAATCGGAATTTGAAAAATGATAGAGACGAGTCTACAAGAAGTTGCGATCGAACAAAATTTGAAGCAATTTTTGCTGGTGCTTTCGGTTTCTTTGAGTGTCGCCACTCTGCCACAAATTGTTAGCTGGTTTCGCCGAATTCCCTATACGCTGCTGCTGGTGATTGTGGGAGCTGGTCTGGCCTTGGTCGATGTGCGATTGGTCAATCTTTCGCCCGAATTGATTCTGTTGATTTTTTTACCGCCTCTGCTGTTTGAAGCTGCTTGGAATTTGAAATGGTCGAGCTTGAAACAGGATTTAATTCCTATTTGTCTTTATGCTGTTTTCGGTGTGCTGATTTCCATTGCGGGTGTGGCAATTGGTTTGAATCAATTTGCCGATCTTTCTTTGGGAACCGCGCTGCTGATTGGGGCTACCCTTTCAGCTACCGATCCGGTTTCGGTGACGGCTTTGTTTCGGGAGTTGGGGGTTGACAAGCGTCTCACCACTTTGATGGAAGGCGAAAGTTTGTTTAATGACGGAATGGCAGTTGTGGCCTTTGGATTTCTGGCTGCTTTTGCTCAGGGAACTACTAATTTATCGCCGGGGCCGATTTTGCTCGAGTTGATAACGGTGGTGGGGATTGGGCTGGGGATTGGAGGGCTGATTGGGTTTGCCATTTCTTATCTGACGCAGCGCTTCGATCTGCCTCTGGTGGAGC
>NZ_JADEWV010000283.1 GCF_015207455.1 Microcoleus sp. LEGE 07076 | reverse complement strand
GTATTTGACGGGTGTTCACGGGGTGAGGCCTCCGCATTTGGGCAAGAAAACTACTGGCAATGAAGGGGCTGTCGGTTATACGTACTACGTGCCGCCGATGTTGAAAACTCAATTGGACAATTTGCCGCCGAAAGCAAAAGGACTGGTGCTGTGGATTATTGAAGGGCAAGTTTTTTCGAGTCAGGAAGTTGAGTATTTGACTGTTTTGCCGACGTTAGAACCGCGAGTTAAAATAGCAGTAGAGATGGGGGGCGATCGAGCTTTTAGCTGGAAGCCGCTTAAAGATGCTTTAGTTGCAGCTTAAATTCTGATATTTGCGATCGCAAATCAACTAAAAAACGCAGCGAGCAACTAAGGTTAAACCGCTTCTGCTCGCTGGTTTTGATTTTGTTTGGTAAAAATTTAATTAACCGGAAAATTTTATGCTTCAGAACCGGGATTACACAATCATCATTGACAAAAGCGGCAGTATGTACACCAAAGACCAGGCTGGCGGTAAGAGTCGGTGGGCGCTCATCCAAGAATCGACGATCGCATTGGCAAATAAATGCGAAGAACTAGACCCCGATGGCATCACAGTTTACGTGTTTTCCGGTCGCTTCAAACGGTACGACAATGTAACAGCAGCGAAAGTCGTGCAAATATTCCAAGAAAACGAACCTTCGGGGACTACGAATTTGGCTGCGGTTCTGCAAGACGCTCTGAACAGTTATTTTCAGCGCAAAGCATCCGGTAAGACCCAGCAAAATGGGGAAACAATATTAGTGGTGACTGACGGCGAACCGGACGATCGCAAAGAAGTGATGAAAATGATTATAGAGGCTTCGCGGAAGCTCGATCGAGATGAAGAGTTGGCGATTTCTTTTATTCAAGTAGGGAATGCGCCAGAAGCTACTAAGTTTCTCAAGATATTGGATGACGAACTGCAAAGCGCCGGGGCTAAATTTGATATCGTTGATACTGTGACGATGGATGATATTGAAGGAATGACCCTGACTGAGGTATTGCTGAATGCAATAACTGATTGAGGAGAGGGCGAATTGTGCGGAATTATATTTGTGCCTGGTTGCTGGGCAGCATTTAAAAAGGGGGTTTAATTTATGGAATCGATCGATCGGCTGTTAGCTGAACTTAAGGCAGAATATCAAGCGTCTCAAAAGAATCGCGAGCTCAAAAGTCAGCCGTCGGTGGAAGCACAACCGCTTTCCCAACCAGCAGCAGCGCCGTCAAATCAAACATTTAAAACGGTTAAAACAGCAGATATAAATTTGTATGCTGGTGCTTCAGACAAGGATTTAGCTCAAATTAAGGCTGAATACGCAGCACAAAATAAACTTCAGGAAGTGGCTGTGCAGGAACCGCTTAAGGTCGATCGCGAAACACAAAATAAACCTCAGGAAGTGACTGCACTCGAAACGCGGCCTGCTGAAAAAATCGGGGGGCAGCAGTCGCAGGTACAAACGCACAAGCAAAAAGTTAGGCAAGCTCAGGTTTGGCTGAAAAAGTTGGATAAGGATTCCGATGAGAGATATTGGTTCGATCAGTTTGCTTTTAAGTATGCTTCGAGGATAGATGCGGCGATCGACTATTTGCAAGCTGTGAATGAGTTTGATTGAATGTTGAGTGTTGACTGTTGACTGTTAAATTATGCCACCCGTCAATCTGCAAATTCCGTCAAATATCTCACAGCGCCGCACCCTAAAAAGCACTGAAACCATTTATTTCATTGCTTTTTACTTCTGGCTTCTTCATGAGTTCCGTTACATCCGTTACATCCCTGGAGCGAATCCGTTGACAAACTTCCTTCTTCCTTCAGCTATACAGTATCTTTTGGAACAGAAGTAGGACGCAACAGAAATAGAGCAGCCTTTTTTGCTGTATCTTCTGATAGCTGAATTTGTTTTAGTTCAACAATACCTTCACTGATAAAAGTATCTCTCAAAGCAGCTTTTTCGCCGCTATTAAAAGTCGTTTCGTAAAATACTTCTTGAATCCCAGCCGCAATGACTAATTTCAAACAATAGATGCAGGGTTCTAAGGTGACGTAAATGCTAGCCCCAGCAGTAGATATTCCGTGTTTTGCAGCTTTGGCGATCGCATTTGCTTCTGCGTGAACCGCCCTTGAGGGCAAAATTTTGCTGGCGTCGCAACTGCTCAAACCAGGATAGCAGAAGCCTTGAGTAGTGCAGTGTGCCGAACCCGAGGGCGAACCGTTGTAACCGGTAGCTAAAATTTGCCGATTTTTGACTATTACTGCGCCGACGGGAAATGCCAGACAAGTCGATCGAGTAGCAGCCAATTTTGCCAACATTAAAAAGTATTCATCCCAAGTTGGTCTTTGAGGAGGTTCGTAGTTGTCTGGTGTGTTGATGTTCATTTAAAATCTATAATTAGAATCATATTCAGACGAGAGATTTATTGGGAAATTCCAGTCGAGCCAAATCCATTATCTCCCCTAGAACTGGAACTTAACATTTTAACTTCTTCTATTTCGGCGTGAATTACTGGCGCGATTACCATTTGAGCAATTTTCATGCCTTTTGTGACTTGAAACGAAGTTTGACCGTGATTGATTAAGATGACTTTGATTTCGCCTCGATAGCCTTCATCTATGGTTCCTGGTGAATTGAGTACGGTGATTTGGTGCTTAAGAGCTAAACCACTTCTGGGACGAATTTGAGCTTCTGTATTTTCGGGTAATTCTATCGATATACCTGTATGAATTAACTGGCTTTTCCCCGGAGTTATTTCTAAGTCATCTATCGAAAATAAGTCCAGTCCAGCATCGGAATGATGGGCATATTTGGGAATTGTGGCTAACTCGTGGAGTTGCAGAATTTTTAGTTTCATATTGTTTTGTATTTAGTTGAGTAAGGTGTTTGTAGTGAGGAATTTAGTCCTCATAAATCTAAGGACTAAATTCCTCACTACAAACCAATTTTATTATTACGGCGCTAGTCTGGCTTTTCCGAGACGAGTAGTTGTGTACCACTTGGCAATGTCAGGAGCCCAATTTTCAAAATGAGGCCACATCATTTCGCAGAGTTTTTGAATTTCAAGTTGAGCATTTTTCTTGTTTCTTAAGTCAGAAAAATGTAGAAAAGACCTGAGATTGAAGCTGACTACAAAATGCTGGCGATAGTCAAAGGGTAATTTGCCTCTGGCGTGTTCCTCGGACATTCCGCTGTCGAAGTCTATTTTGTAACGTTTAGCGGCTTCTAGACACCACTCTAAATCTTTTTGTCTTTGTTCGGGAGAATAGTAGTATTTTTTGCCTTCGCGGTCTGTGTAATAATCTACTGGACGCAGGTAAAAGATATCTTCTATGTCTTTTTTACCGACTGCTGCATCCAGAAATTGATTACCTGTATAGCGCAGGGATTGCACGTCAAATGATACTCCTACACGATGTGTCCTGGCTTGCTGCATGACGCTGTGGGGAAAGTACCCGCAATTGAAGATAATTTGGGGATGCTCTAGGGGTCCGTAATGCCCCCGATCGCCTGCGAGGAGTCTTTTGACGATAATTTCGCCACATTCTGCGTCACAGGGCCAGGAATCGCGATCGTCAAATACGAAATTCTCGGTATAGTCTTGATGGAGGGCCGCGTAAATTACTTGCTGAGGATTTGGTGTTTGAGAAATAACTTCTACTCTGAATCTATCCATTATATGTTTATTTTTTAAAATCCCTATAGTTGGAAAATACAACATCATAGATTATTTCATAATATGGCATTTTTGGCAAGTTTATTATGCTAATAGTTCGCTGACTGCTACACTAAAACCTGCAAGCACAGTTTGAGTGTTAACAACTTCATCCGCATTAAACAACTGCCAGCGGTTCCCTGCATTCACAAAGATTAATCTCGCTTCAGGAAACAGTAACCAAACTTCTAAACATCCCGATTCTAAATATTCTTGAGCTTTTGCAAATAATTCTTCGCCGCTATCTTCAGGAGACGCAACTTCCGCTATCAACGGAAAACTTTGAAAAAATGCTGTAAAATTGCCTGATTGTGGCAGCAGTTCAGGAGTGATGTAAGCAACATCGGGACGGCGGCCTTGTTTATTAGTGCGACAAAGTATTTCGGTAAGAACTTCTCCTCCCTGTCCGCTGGAGTCTTTGTAATTTCCCCAATAACGGGCTAATTTAGATTGAGCCAGACTGTGCTTGAATGTCATTCCAGTTTTCTCCACTAAGTGGCCGTCAACCCATTCCATTCTATCAGCAGGTTTGACTAAAAACTCTTCGAGAGATATGACTTTTTGTGGCTCTGATTCTGGCTGAATTTCTGCTGTAATCTCTAATTGTGTCTGTGATTCTGGAACTATTTTATTTTCGGCTTTTTGGGGTATAGTTATAGTAGTTGTCACGAGCGCAACCTCTCTTTAATGATTCTAAGTTTACAGGCGATCGCTCTCGATCGCATCTTTACGATATTATGGAACAGGGTAGATTTTGTCTGTTCAACTTGGCACTACAATTTATATTGTAGCAATTAAGAAAGGTGACTTTGATGATTCTCTCAAACCGTTTTTCCGCAGCCGGAACCTATGCTGCGGAATTACACGCAACCCAACTTCGCAAAGGTTCCGGCGTTCCCTACATTGCCCATTTGTTGGGCACTGCTAGTATAGCTTTAGAATATGGGGCTTCGGAAGATGAGCCGATCGCAGCTTTGCTTCACGATGCGATCGCCCAATCAAGGCGGCCCCACCACCCGCGAAGTCATCCGTGACAGCAGCGACACGACACCAGATATCCCTTGGTGATACCGATCGCGTTCTTAACGCTTCTCGTTGAGTCAGATTGGTCTCGGCTGCTGATAAAATCTATAATGCCAGATCGCAACTGAAAGATTTTGGTTAATTAGGCGATAATCTAAGAACCACTAACTAATAACAACTAACTAATAACAACTGACTAATAAAAATGGCAAACGTTCGTTTAGAAAATATTACCAAACGCTACCAAAACGTCACCGCAATTGAAAACATTAGTTTCAAAATCCCGGATGGGGAATTTTGGGTATTAGTCGGGCCTTCCGGCTGCGGGAAATCCACAATTATGCGGACGATAGCGGGTTTGGAAACCGCAACTTCCGGGAATCTTTATATTGGAGATAATTTAGTTAACAACATTCCGGCGAGACAGCGGGATGTCGCAATGGTATTTCAAAATTATGCGCTTTACCCGCACATGACTGTCGCAGAAAATCTGGCTTTTGGATTGCGGATGCGGAATGTTGACCAGACTAAAATTCAAGAACGAGTCGAAACTGTAGCCCGATCGCTCTCGATCGACCATCTCCTCAACCGCAAGCCCAAACAGCTATCAGGGGGACAGCAGCAGCGGGTAGCACTGGGAAGGGCGATCGCCCGATCGCCCAAAGTGTTCCTCTTAGACGAACCGCTTTCCAACCTAGATTCCCAACTGCGAGACGACACTAGGGCCGAACTCAAACAACTGCATCAACGGCTGGGAATTACCACAGTTTATGTTACCCACGACCAAGTGGAAGCGATGACTTTAGCTGATAAAGTTGTAGTTTTAAATCAGGGGAAAATTCAACAAATCGGCTCCCCGCAAAGCATTTATGCTAAACCAGCTAACCGCATGGTTGCCACATTTTTAGGCAATCCGGCCATGAACATTTTGCCCGCAATTTATGCTAACGAATCTTTTCAAGTGGGAAATCAATCTTTAGCCTGTCCGCCATCACTTCAAAAAAGATTGCACCCGAGAGAAGGACAAGGATTTGATTTGGGTATCCGTCCAGAAAATATAGAAATTTTTACGCAGCCAACAGCAGAAAACGATGATTTAAAAAGGGATGTTTGGGCTTTAGAAAAAGTCCCTCTGGAGGTAGAGGTAAAAGTAGTGGAACCTCTGGGGCGAGAAACTTTAATCCGGGCGAGTTTGCCTTTGTTGAGCGCTGAAACTACTCT
>NZ_JADEWV010000495.1 GCF_015207455.1 Microcoleus sp. LEGE 07076 | reverse complement strand
CTATAGAAAACTCAGATAGGCCCTTTCCAAATATGGTCCATTTCCATTTACTAAGGGCGAGTTCATAATCGATTCGTGCAAACGGCATGCCCAAATCGTTTAATAGCTGGGTGACCGCCCCTGTACTATAGTCACCCAGCTGTGAGAATATGAGGATCACAACCAGATATCAGAAGCCGAAGGTCGTATCGCCAGTCTCTCCCCCAGTAGGGAAAGAAGTTGTAGAGAGCTTTTCAGCCACTGGCTCAAAAAGGCCCGCTGAAGCCATTTGCGTAAAACATGTGTCCGACGAAGGCTTTGTAGAGCCCTCAAATTTTTCGGCTGCGTCCGGCTCGGACCAATTTATAACGAATGGCTCCTTGATGGCATCCGAGTCGAGACAAAAGCCGACCGGGAAAATCTTTTGGTTGTCCGACATAGTTTTTCCTCCTCCTCCTACGTACCGCACGGTACGTTGCCTTTATCGCAGGATCAACTGTTTTCTAACGGTGACTCTAGTCGGTTTTGATACTCACACAGGCGAATAAAATTAACGTAGGAGTATAATTTAGTGGCTCATAAAGCAAACCAGCTGCTGGATCCTCCGCCGCATGCAGCCTTCGGCCCTATTCTCTGCATCAAATCTATAGAGGATTGCCGCCTGTGGCTCTGACGCGGGCGCCGTTACTCGGAATGATGGCGTTAGTGCCTTGAGGTCCTGCCAACCTGAACAGGGTTGGCGCTATGATGAGACCATCCGGGACATGGGGCATCGGGAGCACGCAAGTGCGGGCAGGCAGATCTTTGAACGATGGGCTGCGAGCCCGAGCTGTTATCTGGCCGCTCCTGCGGCTCGCCCGGGTGCGCCGTGAGCGCGGATCCGTAGTTCCCGTATTGTCCGCCAGGTCCCCTGAGTAGAACTCGATTCAGGAGGAGGATCATAGGCTTGGACATCCACCGCGTCTTTGCCGTGGCGATGATGCTGGACGAGGGCAAGGTGATCCGTCTGGGCTGCGTCAGGATG
>NZ_JADEWV010000282.1 GCF_015207455.1 Microcoleus sp. LEGE 07076 | reverse complement strand
GAGGGAGAGGGGGCGAGAGTATTTTTCCCTGTTCCCTGTTCCCTGTTCCCTGTTCCCTGTTCCCTGTTCCTTCTGACTACTGACTACTGACTACTGACTACTGACCACTGACTACTGACCACTGACTATTGACTGCTGACTACTGACTATTGACTATTGACTACTGACTACTGACTACTGACTACTGACCACTGACTATTGACTGCTGACCAACTGATTTTCCTGCCGCAGGTAAGCTTGAATAAACGAGTCTAATTCGCCATTCATCACATCTGCGATCGCCGTTGTTTCCACCCCTGTTCGCAAATCCTTTACCATTTGATAGGGGTGAAACACGTAGTTGCGAATTTGCTGGCCCCAAGCGGCTTCTACTATGTCGCCGCGAATCTCAGCAATTTCCGAGGCCCGCTGTTCCTTCGCAACCACCAACAGCCGCGCTTTGAGCAGTGCGAGAGCTTTTTCTTTATTTTGCAACTGACTGCGTTCTTCGACACAGCGGACGGCCAAGCCCGTAGGAAGGTGAACGATGCGGACTGCGGTTTCTACCTTGTTAACATTTTGTCCGCCCTTGCCGCCTGCGCGGGAAGTGGTGATTTCCAAGTCTTTTTCGGGAATGTCCAACTGTACGGATCGATCGAGAATTGGCATGACTTCCACGCCCGCAAAACTGGTTTGACGCTTGTCATTAGCATTATAAGGCGAAATTCTGACCAAACGGTGAGTGCCTTTTTCCGATCTCATGTAGCCGTAAGCGTAGCGGCCGACAATTTCCAAAGAAGCAGATTTAACACCTGCTTCCTCTCCCTCAGAAATCTCAGTTAAATGTACTTTGTAACCGTGACTTTCTCCCCAGCGGGTGTACATCCGCAGCAGCATTTCGGCCCAATCTTGAGCATCTGTGCCGCCGGCCCCGGCGTTAATCATCAAAACGGCGCCGCCTTTGTCGTAGGGCCCGGACAGTAATTGTTGTAGTTCCCACTGGTCAAGTTGGCGGGTTAACTCAGACAGGTTGGATGTTGCTTCTTCAAATAAGGCTTCGTCGGCTTCTAACTCCAGCAGTTCTAAAATAGCTTTAGCATCTTCCAAGCTAGTTTGCCAACTGCCGTATTGGTCTAAATGAGATTTGAGGTCGTTAAGTTCTTGGAGAGTTTCTTGGGCTTGGTTTTGGTCGTCCCAAAATGCTGGTTGGGCGCAGATTTGCTCTAAATCTTGAATTTTGGCTGTGAGTGCGGGGATGTCAAAGATAGTCCTGGGTGGTACCCAGTCGATCGGACAATGTTTCAATACCGTGTTTGATGTCTAAAACTTCCACTGTGAGTTTTCCTAGTTGTGGGGTGTATTTTTGAGTTTAGCTGAAATTTCAACATTTCAGCAACTAATCCGTGTATCCGTGTCAAACTCCGTGTCGTGCCTTCTTTCTTATATATATTGTGAACCTGTTGAATTGAAAGTTTTACCGCATTCGTGAGCGCATACGTCCAACCTTTTGGAACATGAAAAACTTTTTGTGAGGTCTTCGCGAAACCAATCACAGGCGATCGCATCTTTCACCGATTGAGTTCTGAGAGAATTAAAGCCATTTCCGTACTTTTCAATTAAAGCCAGCATTTGCGGTCTGTAAGTGTGGTTATAAACAGCGTATTTAGTATGGCTGACCCAACAGCAAGGCCAGAGTTCCGCTTCAAAGCTGATGAAAATATCTTTACTGGCTTGAGTTTGGCAGCTAATTTCTACATTGCGGTAGTAATTATTTAGACTGCCAAATGTTTCTACAGCTTTGATAAATTGGTCTCCCTGTGGATTTTTATATTGTTCCAAAGATGGGGGTTGGAGTTCTTCGCTGGCTGGCTTTGAAGGCACAGGCTGAGTTGGTTCGGATGCTTGAGAGGTTTCGATAGCTATAGCTTGATACCAAGCATAATTTGCTTTCTCTGGTTGCCCCAACTGCGTTAAAACTCTAGCTAAATTGCGATAAGCTCCAGCAAAATTGGGTTTAAGCTCGATCGCCTTTTGGTAATAAGCACTAGCTGGCTGCCACTGTTGCTGTTGAGCGTAAAGACTGCCGACATTAGCATAAACTTCGGGAAAATTAGGCTGAATTTTCAGTGCGTTTGTATAGCAGTCGGCTGCTGCTTGTAACCGCCCCATAGCTTGGAAAGCATTTCCTAAAGTTTTACAGGCTGCTGCAAAATTAGGTTGAATTCTTAGGGCTTGTTGGCAGGCTGCGATCGCCTCTGAAAGCTGTCCTTGTTTCAAACATTCCTCCGCTTGTTGGTGCAACCCAACAGCCGTCTGTGTTTGATTTTGAGGGGCTGAAGCATTAGTTGTTGCTGGTTGGTTGGGGCGATCGCTCTTAGCATCTACCTGAGAGTTTTCTCCCTGCTGAAGCTGTTGATTTGCGGACTCTTTGTCATAAATTTCTTTCGCTACAAAACGAGAGGTAGCTTTCGGTACAAACTCGACAAATCCTAATTTTTGGGCTAAATCCCGTGCTGCTTCTACTTGGTGCTGGTTGTGTTCAAATATCAAGTAGTGCCATACAGCTTTTCCGCCAGCTTGGATAAAGGCATTAACCGACTGCATTATCCTGTCCCAGTTGGTATTTTGGCGGTAGATGCTGTTAGTATCTGCCAACCCGTCGATGCTAAAAATTACGCGATCGTGTTCTCCTGTCATCGCCTGCGCCAGGGTTTGCCACCAGTCTGGATTGCGCCCGCTACCGTTGGTGTACAGGCAGATTTTAGGAACTCCCATCCGATGCAAATATTCGATCGCCCCAATGGTAGTATTGCTAGTCATAGCATCGCCGTAATTGCCGCACATATATACCAAGTCCAATTGAGAGCAAAACTCTTCTGGGAAAATTCTCTCAATATCCTCCATCTTTAATTCTGCCATCGGTAAAATCGGGTTGTCTGTGCGCGGACATTGCGGACAAGCTGCATTGCACCGGGAGGTAATTTCTACGCTGACTCTTCTGATATCTTCATACTTTAAGTACATGAGTTTTTTCCCCTTGATTCTTTTTTATTATTCACCAGTCGCTTTGCTCACAGACTACTCAACCATCGCTATATTAGTACCGCAGCTTAACAAAAATTAAAAACCGCGGCTTGATTTTTACAAGCCGCGGTTTTTAAGGTACTATTTCAATTAATCCCGGCCGTTGAGAGCAATCATCAGGCGCAGAATAAAGATAAACAAGTTGATGTAAGTCAAGTACATCGACAAAGCAGCGGGCAAATACTGGTCGTCGCGGTAGGTGCGGGGCAGAATATAAAAATCTACAACGGCAGCGCCGGCAAACAGAAATACGCCGATGCCAGAAATGCCAATTTCCAACCATGTTGGGGTGTAGATGCCAAAAATTGACAGTAGAAATTGAATACCAACGACAACTAACAAAGCAATCACACCTAAACTAACAGTTTTGGTGACTGCCATGCCGTCTGCTTCCGAAAGATTGGAGCCAATTTGGCGGGCGGCGATGAAAGTAATGCCGCAGCCGAGGGCTGCAACACCGATGCCGTAGATGCCGACACCTTGGGTTCTGAGGGCTGTAAATATCAATCCGCTGAGGGTGTAGCCGGAAAGCAGACTGTAGGTTGCCAGAAGGGGCAAGGCGGTATTTTTGTTGCCTTGTTCGGCGGCATTGCGGGCGACGAAGAACAGAATTAATTCTAGGACGATCGCAACGATGAATGTGGGAAAAAAGATCGCCGGATAAGTGCGGATCACTCCGAGGCCGCCGTAGGTACCGATAGCTGTTAAGACAAGTCCGCCGCCGACGAAGGGGAGGGCGTTGGAGATGACGTTGGGGCCTACCAGCGCGTGGTTTTTGGCCTCGCGCACGGCTTCGCGGAAATTGCTGGTGTTACTCACGAGGATTTACCTAATTTTAGCTGAGAGTTGCTACCTAATATTTTTACATTTTTACAGTTTATTTGCAAAACCTGGAATAGTTTAAAGATTTGATAAAGAACGGGGTAAGATCGCTCCAAAGTAGGAGGCGATTGTTTATAATTGACTGCGTACAGGGTTTGCGGTTTCGCTGCTGCGCCGGAAGTAGAGCTGTCTAATACGATTGTCAAAACCGCAGGGCTATTCTTTAGCTTAATTAGCAGGGTGATGTCTAGATCGATCGAATGGCCGATAGCAGAGGTCAATCCATTGGGAATTTGGCATTTACAATTTGGGATTGAAAGCTGTATGCTAAAGGGAGAGGGCGCAGTTGATTTGAGGTTTTTGATTGCCGACAAGAGTTGAAACTAGGGAGAGAGAAGCCCCACAATCTAAAATCTCAAAACTAAAATCGGCTCGGTAGTTGCTCCCGGTAGCTCTGACAGGAAATGCCAAGACAATTAATGAATAGATTTAGTTCGTACCGACAAAATTCCAAACAGGTAATGTCTCATGTCCACTTTTTTTGCTCGCAAATTATTGCCACGTGCAGCCGGAATTCTCTTGACTGCCACCGTTATTTCCGGGGGCAAAGCTGCCCTTGCAGGTAATGTCGGAGCCGTTTCTGTGGCTGCTTCATCGCAGGGTTCAGAAAATTGGCTGCTGGCTCAGATTGGTCAACCCCCTCAAGGCACAACTTCTCCGAACCCGAACCCGGGAAGGGTAAACCGGGCGCCTTTGCCGGTGAAAATTCCTGAACCTTCGACGGTGGTAGGGTTGGGTTTAGTTGCTGGTTCCTTGGTGTTGACTCGCCGGAGAGCGAGAGTCGGTCGATTTTAGATGAGAGATGGATTTATATAGCCTTTCGAGCGTAACATGAGGTGATCTCGTGGGCATGGGGCATGGGGCATGGGGCATAGGCAGAAGTGGAACGATCCCGCCTACCTCACTTTATTGAGAACCGCTATAGCCTTTTCAGGATTTTAGCCGATCGCATCCCGTAAAGCATTTTTAGTCATAGCTGCGATCGACTGTTGGCTAGCTTTTGGCAAATGATAGTATTTCCCGCCAGAAGTCTTGGCCAACTCCTTCGCAAAGCCAGTCGAAATAAATTTACTCTCAGTATCAATCACCAGCAACTGCATTCCCAAACCGCGAATTTTAGCAGCAATTTCTAACAATTCCTGCTTAATATCCGGCTTTTCACCATCTAAAATCGGTTCGCCCAAAGAACGGGCCAAAGGAATATTACCGCGTCCGTCGGTAATCGCGACAATCGCCACTTGACCGATATCTCCAGACTGCCGCGCGTTGACTCCCACGCGCACCGCTTGCGTCAAACCGTGAGCCAGCGGCGAACCACCGCCGCAGGGCAACCGTTCCAAACGCTTGCGGGCCAAGGCTATCGAGCGAGTCGGCGGCAGCAGTACCTCTGCTTGTTCTCCGCGAAACGGAATCAGCGCAACTTGGTCGCGACTTTGATAAGCTTCGGTGAGCAACTGCATGACAGCACCTTTTGCCGACTGCATCCGGTTGAGGGCCATCGAACCCGAAGCATCCACGACAAAGACGACTAAAGCTCCTGCTTTTCTGGCCAAGCGCTTCGCCCGAATGTCTCCCTGTTCCACAAATACCCGCTTATCTCGATTTGGGGTGGAACTCGCCCCGGGTTCTTGGTCTGAATTCCTGTCGCGGCGGGCTTTTTGGTAGGGTGCGGCGGCTCTGAGAGTCGCGTCAACGGCGATGCGGCGGACGGGGCCTTTGGGCAATATTGGCTTGACGTAGCGGCCTCTATCTTCGGAAAAAATCGTGCTTCTGCTGCCGGATTTGCCTTGGCGGTTGGCGGATTGGGCGAATAACAGCACGTCGGGGTCGAGAATTACGCCTTCAGGGTCGAAGAGAAATTCTTCAGGAACGGTATCTTTTTCTGGTTCTTCTTGAGGTTCGGGGTTGTCTTGGTCTTCAGTGTCTTCCTCGTCTTCTTGTTGTTTTTCGGGTTCGTCTTGTTCTTGTTCTGACTGCTTTTGCGGAGGAGGGGGAGGTGGGGGAGGAGCAGAGT
>NZ_JADEWV010000494.1 GCF_015207455.1 Microcoleus sp. LEGE 07076 | reverse complement strand
AGATATGTAGCGCTATTTTATGAATTTGGTATAACTTAAGCACCTCCTACAGTTTTCTTTCCTGTAAGTTGCCTTTCTCAAAGGAGGCAGAGCCTCGCCTATCTGCATTACCAGGCAGAGCCTGGTAACGAGCAACCCGATTTCTTCAAGAAATCGGGTTTTTAATTGACTCTAAGCTGCTACTTTTGCTCTCACTTGAATGACAAAATTTGATAGCATTTGCAATCCCGTACTTGAAGATTTTTCTGGGTGAAATTGTACGGCCATCAGATTGTCTTTAGCTATGGCGGCTGTCACCGTCTGACTTCCGTGCGTCACCACCGCAGCTTTGACTGTTGAGTCCACCGGATCGACATAATAAGAATGCACTAAATAAACCCAAGGTTGAGATGAAAGATTTTGCCACAGCGGCAAATTGGGCTGAGTGAATTCTAACTGATTCCATCCCATGTGCGGAATGGTTAACCCCGGTTCCGATCGAAATCGCCGCACTTTTCCGGCAATAATTCCCATTCCCGGTTCTGTACCTTCTTCGGAACTGTCAAACAGCATTTGCAAGCCCAAACAAATGCCTAAAAAAGGTTTTCCAGAGGCGATCGCACTTTTTATCGGTTCTATCAAATTGCGCGATCGCAAATGCTGCATTGCCGGGTCAAAGGAACCCACTCCCGGCAAAACCACCGCATCAGCCTGCTCGATGATAGCTGGAGAATCTGTAATTTTTGGCACTGCACCCACATTTTCTAAGCCTTTACAGACCGAGTGCAGATTGCCCATGTCATAGTCTACTACTGCGATGACAGACATTGACTTACTTGCCTTATATTATTAATAGCAGTATTATTGCATACAATCAGTCATTTGTTATTTGTTATTTGTTATTTGTTATTTGTTATTTGTTATTTGTTATTTGTTATTTGTTATTTGTTATTTGTTATTTGTTATTTGTTATTCGTTATTCGTTATTCGTTATTCGTTATTCGTCAACAGCTAACAATGACCAATTC
>NZ_JADEWV010000281.1 GCF_015207455.1 Microcoleus sp. LEGE 07076 | reverse complement strand
CGCCGCCTTGTGCGTAGCCGCCCAGCGTCCCGAATCAGCCGCCGGACTGATCTTAATCAACAGCGCCGGCCCCTTCAGCGAACCGCAGCCCGCACCCGAAGCCCCGCCCCTGCAAAAAGCCATATCTGCGGTAGCTAAAACCTTATTTCAGCAAGATTGGGCAAGCTTTCTGCTGTTCCAGTACGTGCGCCAGCGATCGACAATTCGGAAAACCCTAGAAAAAGTTTATCTCGACCAAAGCGCCGTCACAGACCAATTAGTAGAAGAAATTTACCTTCCCTCCTGCGATCCCGGTGCCCCCAAAGTATTCGCCTCTGTATTCCGAACACCTCAAGGCGAAAAAATCGACGTATTGCTGAGTCAATTAACCAGCCCGCTGCTTATGCTGTGGGGAGAAGGCGATCCGTGGATGAACTCCACAGACAGAAGCGCCAAATTTCGCCAACACTATCGGCAGTTGACAGAACACTTTATCAAAGCCGGTCACTGTCCCCACGACGAAGTACCCGAACAGATTAACGAACTGATTCGCGGATGGATAATTGACAAGGGCATCGGGCATTGTTAAGTGTTGACGGTTGACTGTTGGCTGTTGACTGTTGACTGTTGACTGAGTGAGAGGGCGGGCACTCACAGGCACCGCCCCTACTGACTACTGACTAATGACTGATGACTTCATTTAATTTTCTGGTTAATCTCAAGTCAAACATTCTGACGAGACGGAAATCATGACAAGTAAAAAAACTCGCCGCAATTTTATATTCAGCAGTATAGCTGTTGCCGGGGGCATTGCAGCGGCTCACGCGATCGACCGCCCGGATCGGGAAACAGCAGCCGCACCCAACAATCAAGCGGCCGCCACAGTCAAAATGCCAGAACGAGTTTTAGGCAAAACCGCAGTGAAAGTGCCGATTTTTGGTTTGGGTGGGGCAGGACAAACACCGCTGTCGCAGCCGGGAAGAGAAGCAGAAGCGGCGGCGCAAATTGAACGCGCGATCGAACTCGGCATTCGCTATTTTGACACGGCGGCCGACTACGGGCCCAGCGAAGAAAACTTAGGCAAAGTTTTGCCACAATCTCGATCGCGCCTATTCTTAGCGACAAAAACCGCCGCCAGAGACAGAGACGGCGCGTGGAGAGATTTAGAGCGATCGCTCAAAAGATTGAAAACCGATCGGCTAGACTTATGGCAACTCCACCACGTTTCATTCACAACTGAATTAGACCAAATTTTCAGTACCAAAGGAGCAATAAAGGCGATCGAAGAAGCCAAACAGCAAAAAATAATTCGTTTTTCCGGCATCACCGGACACCACGAACCCGCTATCATTGCCGCCGGCTTGCAGCGCTATCCTTTTGACACAACATTAATCTCCCTCAACGCCGCCGAAAAACACCACCCGCGCTCATTTACAGCCAACGCTTTACCAGTCGCCAAAGCCAAAAACATCGGCGTAATTGCCATGAAAATACCAGCTTACGGCAAGTTATTTCAGAACGGTGTTTTAGATGGAATGCACCAAGCAATGGGTTATACGCTTTCACTCCCGGGCGTGCACTGCTGCGTCATCGCCGCCGACTCAGTAAAGCAATTAGAAGAAAACTTGAAAGTCGCCCAAGCATTCAAACCTTTGAGCAAAGTAGAAATGGCAGCAATTGAGAAGCGCACTGCCGCCGCTTGGCAAGAAAATACATTTTTCCGACAGTGGACTTAAACTCCCCAATCCAAAATTCCCTTTTTCATCTGTGTTTATTGTGGCGCGGGCGTCCCGCCCGTGAATCCTACAAACCTCTAAAGGCGACCTACTTGGGTCGCCTTATTCAAGATCATAAAAAATGAAATTTGTCAACAGCAAATAGCGACTATTTTTTCCGTTTAGCCTGATCTAACCGCCGGCGATCGCGCCACTCAACCGTCGTCAAATAAGCGACCCCACCAGTAACAGTCACCAGCAGTACAAAAGCCACTAAAACGAGAACATTAGCAATCGAAAATTCCACAACCCATCTTCCTCTGATTTTACATTTTCTACTTTCGATTTTAGATTAAAAATGTTAACAATTAACAGTTGAATGTGGACTGCTAACTGTTAACTGTTAACACTCTCTTCAAATCGCTGGCAACTCTTCCAAAATTGTAAACCGGACATGATTAATTGCCAAAGTCCCCACGGAAACATCCTCCTTCTTCAAAGGAACACCCCCGCTGGTGAGGCTTTGAAACCGAATTCCCTTGCCAATTTCTACGTGATACCAAGCCAAGCCCATAAAAAACCGCAAAGGATAAGGGCCTCTGTCTTGAATGTCATCTGGATTAGATTCCATCGGCACCCAGCCAAAGCCGGGAATGTAAAACTCTAGCCAAACATGATTGAAATCCGGTTCCAGCGACACACCTTTTCTGTCAGCAAAAGCCGGACACTTGTAACGCCCGATCGTGCGGCAAGCAATCCGGTTCAACCTTGCCAAAGCCAACAGCAACCCTACGTACTCGCCGCAAGAACCAATGCCGCGCCGCAGTACAACATCGGGAGTGTCAATGTGAGGTCTAATTCCGTATGAGAGTTGGTCGTAAACAAAATTACGAATACTCAGTAACTGTCTGAGAATATTAGTTTCTGTGCCGATGGAGGCCACAGCAGCCGATCGCACAATCTCCGTATCCATCGCCAAATTATCATTATCCACCAAATACTTAGCTTGAAACTCCGGTGACAGTTTGGGAATTTTTTCGACATCTTGAGGCGACAACTGATACTTAATCGATCGAACTTCTAACAAAGCCTTCCAGCCAAAAATTCGGCGTTCGCCCGCCCGCAGCCGATCGAACTTAAACACCGCTACCCGTTCCCCCTCCACAATTTCCTCAGTAAAAGGCATCCCGACAGGCGTAATTTTCCTGACCTTTTGCCGGTGAGTTTCCGAAGGTAAAGCAATCCGCCACTCCAAATTATCGATTTCTACCTCATCCAGAGGAGACAGTTCTTCCACATAAGACATTTCCATCAAAAACCCGTTTGACAAAGCGTAGCATTCGGCCTCATTGTAGTGAAAATACAAAGGCTGAATAAAAGTGCGATTGCGCTTCGTCAACTGAAAAGGATCTTCGGAATTAGGGTCATCTCGGATGTAAAGTTCCTCCCCCGCATAAGCGACGTACAAAACATCTTCTCCGGTCTCCGAATTTTTGTCAAAAGCCAAACCCGAAGGATTTTCAAAGGGAGTCAAAACGCTAAACTTAATTTCTCCTGTTGCCCTTTCCAAACAGTAAACACTTTGCTCAGTTTTGTCACAAACCCAAATTTCCTCATCCCGGACAGTAATATTTTCTACTCCAATACCCGGAGCAAAAAACCGAGTTATTTCTCTACCAGTTTTGCAGTCAAAAACCAGAATATATCCCAATCTCTGGCAAGTCATGTAAAGCGTAGATTTCCAAACCGCAATCCCGTCAACCGGATAAGAAAGCGAAACAAAATGTTCCGGTTTGAGTTGGGCGATCGCCCCATCCCGAATTGCCCCCGGACACCAACAAATATCCTGACCTCGCGAAAACCAGAGAGTATCTTCCCAAATAGCCAGTCCGGTTGCACCCGCAAACTTAGCCGTTTGATAAGGATTCAAAACAGTAGTGTTGTCAGTTTCTCGATCGATCTCCAATAGCAGCCCTTCGGCGCGATCGACAGCGAACAACCTATTTCCCAAAAAAGCAATACCGTGCAGTGCCAAGACGCCGATCGGTCTGACCATCCGCAGCCCCGAAGGCTGTTTGTGCGAGATAACTGGTGAATCGAGATTCATGCTAAATTTCTTGCCGAGATTGTACAGAAAACTTCACTTGTAACTTGTAGCCGATCGCTTGAGGTTCACCAGCAAAATTGCCGAGATTCCTGATATCCATGATTGACGCATCAACCGAGATTTTTACAAAAAGACGCATTCTAGCCGTAGACCACAGTTCAAAAACTCCGAATATTACTCATTGTCAACATTGGGTTTAAGCTGTTGTGCATTTAAACTATATGTCAAAAAACAATTAAAGTCTTGTGGGGTGTCGGGCCCGCCCTGAACATACAATGTTTATTTGTCCGACAGCTTAACAAGGTGAACCCAACCTGCTGCTGTGAATTTAAGTAAGTATAACTACTAAACTACCACTGAAAAACGCTACACAGAATTCCATCTCCGTCAAAGCAGGCAAATTAATCGTATCTGGCTAAAGATATAAATTAAGTACAACAGATTACTATATGCGCCAAAACCTTAGGTAGAATAAAAACGTGCGATCGAGTTCTTAGGTTCATCAGAAGGCAGGTTCATCATGTCTAGGAAGTCTGCTCTCAACACCAGTGCCCTTTCCTTAATTATGTCTTTACAGGCAGTTGGCACCGGTAGTTTTTTCACACCAGCCGAGGCTCTAAACAGCCCCGCAAACGGCGTCCACCGCCCGTCACAACCGCAGCTACCCCTCAACTGGCAAACAGTTCAACCCCCCGGAATCACCGGAAGCAGAGCCAACAGCCAGCGACCCGGAGCCACTTGGAATAACTTTCAACCGCCGGAGCAGGGAGTACCCGGAAGGCGGGAAGGGGGAGGAACCCGAGGCTTAGTCTGCCCCACTCCGATCACTGCCTTGATTCCCCAATCAACTATGGGGCAAACCATATCAGCAAAGCCCACATTTTTCTACTACCTCCCTGCAGCCGTTGACAAAACAGTTCAGTTTGAGTTAGCAGACGAAATGGACAAAACAGTATACAAAAAAAGTTTTCGGATGGTAACTAGCCGTGGCGGTATCGTTAGCGTCAGCCTCGGCTCCGACGGCAACTCGCCAGCCCTGGAAGTTGGCAAAAACTATCAATGGTACTTTACTATCAAATGCAACCCACAAAGCCATACAGATGATGTTCTCGTTTCCGGGTGGATCAACCGCACCGCACTCGCCCCAACAGTCAAAACACAGTTGGACCGATCGCCGGACCGTCGCGCCAAGCTCAGCATCTTAGCCCAACAAGGTCTCTGGTACGAATACCTGGCAACCCTAGCTCAATTGCGTATGGAGTCTCCCAGCGATGCCAGTTTAGCGCTCAAGTGGTCCGAAGTTTTGACCTCAGTCGAACTAGGCAAAATCGCCCAAGCACCATTAGTCGCCAGTGAATTAACACCCATAAGCAAAAAATAATTCCAGATTAGTTTCACTCAAAGAATGCAACGGTAGGTCAAAACCGCCAAACCCCCAAATCCCCAAATTCAGCCAGAAAATGGCATGATACCAAATCCGAGTTTGCTATCGGCTCGATCTTCTGACTCTTTTTTTCCTCTTCTGTTGGCGCTTTTGGTCTCGAAAGCGGTTCAATCATCAAGGGGGTATGTTACCCGAAAATGGCATGACTTGTGCAGCAAGTACCAAAAACCAGGTTGCAAGCGCAGTATTTGTCGGCGCCACAGATGATTTCTGTGGCGTTTCGGGTTTTTTGGTCGATCGTCCTGAATAAATTCAAATTTTTGTGCTAAGAAGCAGGGAGGGTCGGCTTGCCTTTTGAAAACCGGACTCCTAAAATTTATACGGTCAAATTGCGCCTAATGCTAAATGATAAACTGGCAGAGTCAAGCAGCAGACCAACTTATTTTACAGAAATTATTAATTATGCGCCCGAGTGCAAATATTGCAATATTTCAGTTGGGGATTTTACTTCTAACAGCGCTCCCGATCGCTTGCTTTTATCCAAATAAAGCTATATCCCAAACAAACGATATTTCTGAGTTTTTCGCCGTCGCTGACAACTCAGCACATACTGGCCACGAAGCATTAGCACTGCAAAAACAGGAAATCAAGCAAGATGAAACTGCAACAAACTTAAATCAACTCCCCGATTTTCCTCAAAGCAACCCTGAACCAGAAACACAATTGAACCCCGCCGAGAACAGGCATCTTGCCTGTTCCACAATCGATGAAACTGCTTGTGGTGCGGGCATCGCCGCCGAACCAAAAAATCTGGTTGACAACAATCCAAAATGTCAGAACCCCCAAGAT
>NZ_JADEWV010000029.1 GCF_015207455.1 Microcoleus sp. LEGE 07076 | reverse complement strand
CTGGAGGGGCTGCGATGAAGGCGATGATGTAGCAGATTGTGGCACTCAGTAGTGTGGGAATCATCAGGACTCCGAACCAGCCTACATAGAGGCGGTTGTCTGTGCTGGTGACCCAGTTACAAAACTGGTCCCACAGGTTGGCGCTTTCGCGCTGCTGTAAGGTGGTTGTCATTTGTTTATGATTGCGTTATTTGGTTTTCAATGTTCGTGACGGCTTTGTGTTCCGCCATGTAAATAACATAAACCTTTTATTTCGGTTTGTAAAGGGGTTTTAAGCACAGTTAAACTGATGGATGTGATAAGCAAAGGTTATATAGAGCTGAAAGGCTTGATTTGTAAGGGTTTTTGGAAGTATGGCAGGGAATTTGCGGGCGATCGCACGAAAAAAATAATGTTCATAATCTAGCTGGCAAGGAGATTGGGGACACTCGTCAGTGTTAAGGTAGTTGAAGTATTGCGATCGCCAACCGCAAAACTTGCACTTATATATATAGTTATTTGGTCGATCGACTTCGATCGACCAAAATCCCAAAGAATGTCCCGCACCGTCACATACAGCCCAGCTTATACCCTGGTTCCCACCTACGAGTGTTTTAATCGCTGCACCTATTGCAATTTTCGGACTCAGCCGCTGCAAAGTCCTTGGCTGAAACTCCCAGAAGCCGAAACACAGCTCAAATTGCTGCTTCCTCAAGGTGTAATTGAAATTCTGATCCTCAGCGGCGAGGTACATCCCCAGAGTCAACGGCGAAAAGCTTGGTTTCAGCGGATTTACGATTTGTGCGAACTGGCACTTACTCTCGGATTTTTGCCGCATACTAATGTGGGGCCGCTCAGCTTTGAGGAGATGGCACACTTAAAAGAGGTGAATGTGTCGATGGGGCTGATGCTGGAACAGTTGTCCCCAGATTTGTTACAAACGGTTCACCGACACGCACCGAGTAAAATGCCGGCGCTGCGGCTGCAACAGCTAGAATGGGCTGGACAATTAAAGATTCCGTTTACAACAGGTTTGTTGCTGGGAATTGGGGAAAGTGAGGCTGATTGGATTGAGACGTTGGAGGCGATCGCCCGCATCCATTCCTGCTACAATCACATTCAAGAAGTTATCCTCCAACCCCATAGTCCGGGAAACAAGCAAAGTTGGGAGGGTGAAGTTTTCGATGCTACAAAAATGCCACAAGTAATTGCGATCGCCCGCAGCATTTTACCTGCAGAAATCTCGCTGCAAATCCCGCCCAATTTAGTTGCACAGCCCGAAATATTGATAGCTTGTTTAGAATCAGGTGCGAGAGATTTAGGAGGAATTGGGCCGCTGGATGAAGTTAATCCCGATTATCCTCACCTGCAACACCAAACCTTAACAGAAATTTTAGCAGCATCCCGATGGCAGCTCGTGCAGCGTTTGCCTGTTTATCCTCAGTACGATAATTGGCTGCCGCAGACATTGCAAACTGCTGTTCAACAATGGAGAGTTAGTCATTAGTCAGCAGTCATTAATCAGCAGTCATTAGTGATTATACCAAATCCGGGTTGGGACTCCCCTTTATAAATTCGTCGGCGCAGGCCGACATCGTTTGTGTAGACGCGGTTTCAACCGCCGAATCATCAAAGGGGTATGTTAACTTTTAAATCAAAGAACCACCACCGTCAATCCACACTTCAGTACCTGTGATAAAGCTGGATGTACCGGATACTAAAAATAAAACTAATTGGGCAATTTCTTCGCTAGAACCAGCAGTATTATCAGTCAAAGGAATCATATCTTGAAGGTAATCACGGTCAACTGGAATGCGATCGAGATGTCGCTTAGTGGTGCTTTCCTCGATCGCAGTCAGCACCCCGCCCGGACAGATAACATTGACTCGGATGTGGCAGGGCGCAAGTTCTAGCGCCAGCATTTTTGCAAAAGCTACTTGGGCCGCTTTGCTGCAAGCGTAAGCTGTAGCCCCAACTTTCCTGAAACTTCTGGTGCCATTAATCGATGATGTTATGACAATCGAACCCCCTTGTTTTTTTAGATAAGGAACTGCATATTTTACAGTCAAGAATGTTCCTGTGATGTTGGTGTTAATTGTCTGGTTCCACTCATTGAGCGATATCTCTTCTACCGGCGACCAAACACCGTTAATCCCCGCATTTGCGAACACAATATCAATTCTTTGATATTCGTCAAAAATTGTTTTAAATGCCTGCTGCATTTGCTGAGTGTCCCCCACATCTGCGGCAATTGCCAGCCCGCGCCCTCCTTCATTCATTAGTTGGCAGACTGTTTCTTGCGCCGTTTCTAAACTTAGATCGATAATAGCAACTTTTGCGCCTTCTTTTGCCATTAAAATTGCTGCTGCACGACCAATTCCCGACCCGCCGCCAGTAATAACGGCAACTTTTTCTGCAAGTTTCATTTTTTTATATAAATAACGTTTTGGGCGATCGCCTAAACATAAGACTAGAGTTCTAAAAAACTAAAGTCCCCACGGCAAACAGGCTTTACTCGTCAAAAATAGTAAGTAAAAAGTGGTTTGACGCAATAATTATAGCAGTAAGGTGCGCGGGCGCACCCTACTTCAGGCAGAGAAGTCAGTCAATGTTAAGACAGTCCTTACGGCTGCGGAACCCAGACAGAAACTGAACCGGCGTTACACCGGAAATCTGCCCAACCATCGTCATTCGTTACGATGGGTTCTGTGACGTGTTCCATGATGTCAATATAAGTTCGATTCGGATGCCCGACTTCCATAAACTTAGTACCATCACCTCCGTTACTGAGTACCACGGCCATGCCGCCCGGATGTTCTTCATCTCCGAGTCGCGTCCAGCCAATTGTGTTGGCGTGGTCGAAGTAATCGTATTGATTCCCGTAGGAATAGGTTTGGCGGGCAAACAGCAATTTATCTATAATCCACTGATGTTTGTCTAACCAAATCTCGTATTCATTGCCATCATTTGCTGTATCTTTATAGTTATCGCCGTAATAATCCGGGTAAAAAATACAGGGATATCCTTCACTCCGCAGCAGGATTAAAGCGTAGGCAAGGGGTTTAAACCAAGATTCGACAACTGATTCTAACGATTGCAAGGGTTGAGAATCGTGGTTGTCAACCAAAGTAACCGCGAGGGTTGGTTGGTCTTTTACCAGGGTGTTGTCAAAAATTGTTCGCAAGTCGTAGCTGTTGCCGGCCTTGCTAGCAGCGTGGAAATTGTAGTGGAGGGGCGCGTCAAATAAGGATACTTTACCGTCAGTTGCTTGGATGAAGTAGTGCAAAGCTTCTACTTCGTAAGACCAATATTCACCTACGGCAAATAGGTCGCGTTTGGCATAGTTGCGGACGTGTTCCAACCACTCTTGGAAAAATCCTGCTGCTACGTGTTTGACGGCATCAAAACGAAATCCGTCAACGTTTGTTGTATCCACATACCACTCGCCCCAGTATTTTAACTCCCCGGTGACTTCTGGGTTGTCCATATCTAAATCGCAACCCATGAGGTAGTCAAAGTTGCCTTTTTCTAAGTCTACTCCTTGATCGAATTCTTTGCCTTTTAGCAGGTAAATGGCATGGGTATCAGTGTTGTAAGCGTTGTAATCAATAGCGTCAAAATGCCACCAATGCCACTCCATGCTGGAATATTTTTTGTCGCGCCCTGGGAAAGTAAAATGCGTCCAAGCTTTGATTTTTTGATATTCGCCTACGGTGTCATTGCGGTTGTCTGGATTGAAGGGTGTGGCTTCGGCTTCTTCTTCGGCATCGGCACCTAATTTGTGGTTGAAGACAACATCGGCATAAATCCGAATTCCAGCTTCTTGGGCAGCTTTGATTGCGCGCAAATACTCATCTTTTGTGCCGTATTTAGTGCGTACCGACCCTTTTTGGTCGAATTCGCCTAAATCGAACAAGTCGTAGACGCCATAGCCTACATCCATACCGCCGCCCGTTCCTTTGTAGGCGGGTGGCAACCACAGGGATGTAACGCCGATTTTGGCTAAATCTTTTGCAGATTCTGCTAGCTGGTTCCACAGGTTTCCGTCATCGGGGGTGTACCAGTGGAAATACTGCATCATGACGCCATTGACTTCAGACATATTAAGTCTTTCCTGTTTTGTAAAGTTGCCAGATATATTTTTGTTAGTTGCAGAGCGCTCTGGCTATGCCTGCAATTTTATGGTCAATACTTATCATAAAACATATAAATTAATAATAAAAAACATCTTTGGATAGATTGACAATTTAGTTCTTTTTTGCTAAAATCTTTATAACATATGTAGCAAAGCAAAAAATATTATAAAGATTGTAATTTTTGCCCTCGCAAACCTGCTTGATATTATGTCAGCTTGAACGAAAATAATTAAATTGGTTCGATGGTTCGGACTGAGGCGATCGCACCCAAACCTGGTAACGGTTGTTTAATGAAAATAAGAGGATTGTTAGATTTGCCGACGATCGCACAACCACCTCTTAAGCATAAATTATCAAGATGCTGCGGGCGCTGCGGCTACTCGCTCAATTTTAGTAGTCCAAGTACCGTCGATCGCCAATTCGAGCAATCTAAATCCGGGCCCAATTGTGTCGAGGACTATCGGAGAGGTTTTGGGTAACAGTTGGATGCAGGTACTGGGTGTGCCCAAATAGGAAACTAAGCCTCGCTGTTGTTGAAATTCTTGGTGAATGTGGCCGCAAAGAACGATTTTGATTTGAGGATATCGATCGACAATTGCGAAAAATTCAGCGGCATTGTGCAGCATCATGCTGTCCATGATTTCACAGTCGATCGCCAATGGATGATGGTGCAAAGAAATGATCACAAATCGATCGCCCGTTTGTTGCAATTGAGAGTCCAGCCAATCCAAGCTTTCTGGGGAAAGCCGCCCGCCGTCGCATCCGGCTTCGACACTCGAAAGCAATAAAAATTGCCAGTTTCCTAGCTTCCAAGATTTTTCTGGGGAAATAGGCGGTTTATCTAATATTTGTTGCATGACTGGGATGTTGTCGTGATTTCCAGGTATCCAGTAAGCGGGAATTTTGAGGGGGGAAATCAGGGAGGCGAGGAGCTCGTAGGATTCGGGTGTTTCGTCTTGGGATAAGTCCCCTGTCAGCAGCAGCAAGTCTGGCGGAGGCTGGATTTGTTGCAGGCGATCGAGAACTGAAGAGAGGGTGTGGGCGGTTGAAAGGCCTTTCCAAGTGCGATCGAATTCTGCAAACAGGTGAGTGTCGGTGATTTGGGCGACTCGGAGGGGGGAAACTGTTGTCATGGCTGGTGTTGCGGGCGATCGATGTAGTTCTAGAGTAGCCTGTCACAGGGGTTTTGGGGATCTGCGAACAAAGGGCGAGAAAAATTTTTGACGAGTATGTTAAAACGATCGAGATTTGGTGTAATATCAAATAACGTCAAATTTCAGACGTAACGGCGGCATAGCCAAGTGGTAAGGCAGAGGTCTGCAAAACCTCCACCCCCAGTTCAAATCTGGGTGCCGCCTTTTTGATTTATGTTTGGATATTCGCGGTGCTCGGTTACGAGATGGGTTGAAGGGATATGGTGCGCCAATAAACCTTAATTTTAAAAATAGAAGATGTTAGGTGTGATATGAGTCAAAATTCAAATCCACAAAGCTTAAACACAACTACGTTTTCGCAAATTGTCAACAATGAATTTGACATTACTGAAACCTATTGGCATCCTGATATGGGTGGATTAGTGCCTGAATTAATCCATGCTACAGAGACAATCGATCCTTGGATTCCAGGCTTGCGTCAGATTATGGAGCAAAATCTGAAACAACCTGGTCAAACTGTTGCCGCTCCAGCACTTTTGAGACGGGATGAATGGGCAAACATTGAATCGCAATGGTTTTGGGATAATTATATTGCCGGAAATATTGGTGCTGTTGATGGAACAATTATTTTTCCTCACACGAAGTTTGTTTTAACTCAAGTTTTTGCCGTAGGAGTTGGAGTCTATAACTCAGCCGGAAATACTGACACAAAATTAACAGCAACTAGAACCGTGGCAAATTTTGTGCAACCACCGCAAGGAATCCCAACCATTCAAGAAATAACGACGGCAATTAATCAAACAAAAGTTCTTACACAGGAGAAATCTTGGCCTAATACATGGAGAGAATATAGAGAACGAGTAGCGGCTATTGAAACTAACGAACAGATAATTTATTTGGACGGCCCTATTATTACTCAAAACCTAGTAACTCAGGAACAAGGTCGTCAAATTATGCGAGATTTACATAATAGAGGGAAGCTTTGCGTGGGAGTTATTAAAGATATTCGTCAAAGCCAGCAAACACTGAGATGGTTTAGTAGAGCTTTACAACAAGATGAAGTTTTTTTAATAGCTAATGTTGGAGATTTATTGCGAGAACGCTTAGAAGACTGGGGAAGCAATTCTAATCTTGTTAGTTTCCTAGAAGATGTAGCTAACCAATATGTTCGGGGCATTTATCAGCCAGGTAAAAAAGTTTTTGGTTTTGAATGCCCAGTTAATCAACTACCAAGGGCTATCGCAATGCTATTTCAAGATTGTAATGGAGTTGCAGGGCATGAGATACCATATACTTTAGATAAGGTAGATTGTGATATCAGAGGAAAGTTTAGACCTGATGAAGCCGAACAGTACCTTTATGGGAAATTAGCTCAACAATACCCAGGGCAAACTTTGGATGAAATGAACGAACGTTTGATGAGGTAATTATGACTTATAGCAATGATTCTTTAAGTGAAACAGAGTCCAATAATAGTCAACAAAATCAAACTCCAACTAACTTTACACCAATTGCCCCATTGGTTACTTGGTCTGATAGCTATGGTGCGAACCCTGCTTATGTGGAGTTGCTAGGTTTTCCTAATAGTCATAATTATCAACGAATTGAAGCACTAGATTTTGTAATTATTGAGGATGTTTGGGATAATCCCCAGTACAAATATTTTGCTAGAATTGAAGAAGCTAATCTTAATCTCCCTTTAATGGGATTAAGTCGAGAAAATCCTACGCGTATTGTCACCCAAGAAAGATATTTAAGAGGGATGCCAACTCCTTCTACTTTAGGTGAATGCGTACATTTGTTCAAAGGGAAGATTATTACTCGCCTTCATAACGGAATATGTTCTTCACCTCGAACAAGACCTAATTGGAATAGTCCAACAAGATTAGCAACTGCTCAAGAAATTATTGACAATCTTGGTCTTCCTACTGCTAACCCTGATTTTGAAATAGGAGTGATTGCATAATGTCCGAAAATATAATTTCAATTTGTTTAGATAATCAAGTGCTACGTCATCATGGGGCAGTAGCTGGTACAACTGGCTACGGCAAGTCTAATACCAATAGTAATATTGTGATGGCTGCTATTAAGATGGGTTATTGTGTTTTCTTGTTTGACCATAAGCCGGACTACCAAAATTTAGAGCAACCTAACGATGAGAAAGATTTATTTCAAAATTTAGAGAAACCTAACGATGAAAAAGATTTAGTTATGGATTTAGAGAAACCTAACGATAAAAAAGATTTAGTTATTCATCCTAAGTGGGAGCCTCAAGGATTTGATTGTACGGTGGACTATTTTTCACTATCGGATGATAAATCTCGTAAAGCTAACGCAAAGGAAAAGTTAATAAATGTATATGCCAGCAGTTTCGATCCTTATCAACTTGCTTCTGCTCTTTTTCATAAAAGAGGGGAAGACGTACCCCAGGAAAATATGACTTTGCTACTGAATGCCTATAAAGACAAACAAGAAGAATATAATAAATATACCTGGGCATTAAAAGAGGCAATTGAGTGGATTCGTGGACTAGATAAGGGTACAATGTCTGATGTTTTAGGTGGTGGTAGTATTACTGGGAATAGTAAGACGGCGATGTTGCGAAAACTACAAGCCAGATCAATGCCTTGGATGGATCGCATGGAAGAAGATTCCAGCGCCCGTAAGTTACCAGGATTAGGAAGCCCTCAAAAACGTCTGGCTCTCGAAATTGACGTACCATTATTAATTAAAGGAAAAACTGTAAATGTTATCCGAGTAGGTCAAAGTCAAGGGAGAGATTATGGTTTATTTTTATCCTTCTTGTTAGAGCGAGTTTACAATGCTAAAGCTTCTAACCCGGATCTACCACCAATTTTATATTTAATTGATGAAGCACAAGATATCTTTAGCGGTTCTAAGCAGTTGCGCGAAGCTTGTGAAGATATGCTCGATGCTAATATGAGAAAAGGGCGTAGTCTTAACATCGCTTTTTGGTACGGTTTGCAAAGGTTCAGTGCATTGCCTGAAAGTATTAGTATCAATATTAACTCCCGCATCATTATGGCTCATAAGCAAGCAGATGAAGTAAAGAATGCTTTACCGGGAGCATCAAAAGAAATTCTTGGTTTGGTTACACAACTAAAACGTGGAGAAGCCTTGGTTAGTTTGTTTGGTTCGACTTCAATTGTACAAGCTAAGATGCACCCATCTAAAGCACTGTTAACTAAGGAATAGTGACCTAACGAACAATGGAAAATAAAAAAATTGCAGTAGAAGAGCTTCATCTAGGTCTTGTTAAAACTCCTCCTACAGAAGCAGAAATCGTGAAATACTTAATGGATGCTAAGTCTGATTTAGCTAAGGTCAAGAACATCTATGATGCTATTTGTGTTAATAATGCCACGAAAGCAATTGAGGAGCTAACCAAACAAGTTGAGATATCACGGGAAATTCGTTTAGATGCAACAGAACTCCGCATTCGGTCTGAAAGAGTATTAGGACTGCTGATAGAGTCCATGCCCTCAAAAAAAAAGGCAAATCGTCAACTATCTAACGGAAGCGCCGATCGATCGGGTGGATTTATAATTGACTCACCAGAAGCAACTTTTCCTACACTCAAAGAATTAGGTGTTAGAAAAGATGAGGCTAACCGTTGCCGTAAACTTTCTAGGGTTCAAGAGGAAACTTTTGAAGCAATCTTGACTGACGTTAGATTGGAAGTAGCAACAAGGAAACGGAAAACTCTGTCTGTTACTGCTCTTGTCAATGCCGTCCGACAACTAGAAAAAGGTAAATCAGAATCTCTTTTTAGTCCTCTCATCAAACCTTCTGATAATTGGAATTTTGCTCAAGTTAAATATGGTCGAATTGACGAACAAGATAGCGAAACAGAAACTTGGGGTTATATTCCCGGGGAACTGTACGCTAACTGTTTTTGGTACTACGTTAAACCTAATGATTTAGTTGTTGCACCAATGGCTGGATCTGGTCAGGTTTGTCGGGTGTATGAAGCTCGTCAAGAGTGGATGGGAAAACACGTTTATGATTTTGATATCAAAATGTTTGATCTGAATCCACGCGGGCAGTACAAAGATTTAATTACTCAACATGATTTGATAAAAAGTTTTCCAGTTGCCAATCCTGATTATATTGTTATGGACATTCCTTATTATGGAATGGTTGCCCAACAGTATTCTAATAAGTCGGAAGATTTAGCCAATATGTCTTTAGAAGATTGGCAGATAGCAATGGCTAGAATTGCTAAAAATTGTGCCACAGCCCAAAAAACTGGAACTCTTTGCACTGTTATTTCTCCAAATTATCGGGATGTAGCCAATGGTTTAATCGTAATGGTTACAGATATAATCCGCTCTTTGTGGGAGTCTGCTGGCTATATTCTTCACGATAAGGCTTATTCAAGTCGAAGAATCCAGCAAAACCAAAGTCCACACATGGCTAGAATGAATAATAAAGCTAAAGCTAATCGAATTATGTTGACTGACATTACAGAGATTTTGACATTTCGGAGAGTATAAAGGGAATGGATTTAGAAACATTACTCGATCGCATAAACCTTGGAGAAGACCAAGACATTGAATTTAAGTCGGCTGAGGGTGGTTTCCCCAATGAAGTTTGGAAAACTGTATCAGCATTTGCAAATACAGATGGTGGCTATATTGTTCTAGGTGTCACGGAAAATCGAAATCGGTTCGAGATTTCAGGTGTCCGCAATCCTAACGTTTTACTTAAAGAGTTTTGGAATAATCATAATAATCCGCAAAAACTGAACTTCTCAATTTGCGGCAATTCTGACTTGCAAACTTTGAAGATAGAAGCTCATAATTTAGTTGTCATTAAAGTTCCCAGAGCAACAAGAACGCAACGCCCGGTTTTTATTAACAATAATCCCATGATTGGGACATATAAGCGCAACCATGACGGGGATTACCGTTGCACTGATGCTGAAGTTCGCCAAATGTTGCGCGATGCCAATGATGCACCTCAAGATATCCAAATTTTAGAAGGTTTCGACCTTAACGATATCGATGCAGAAACATTAAAATCCTTTCGTCAACGGTTTAGCTCTAGAGAACCGGATCATCCTTGGCTGGCATTAGACGATTCGGACTTGTTGCGTCAGTTAGGGGGATGGAGTCGCGATCGCAGCACAGGTAAAGAAGGGTTAACTATTGCTGCTTTGTTGATGTTTGGTCGGGAACGAAGCATTTTAGATGCACTGCCTCACTACCAACTTGATTATCAAGAGCAACTTTCTGACGATCCAGAAACACGATGGACTTACAGACTAACACTTGATGGTAAGTGGGAACCTAACCTGTTTAACTTCTACTATCGCGTTTATACTCGTTTAGTTAATGATTTAGAACTTCCTTTTCAACTCGACAAAGATGCCGTTCGTCGAGGAGAAACTCATGTGCATGAAGCTTTGCGAGAGGCTTTAGTCAATACTCTTATTCATGCAGATCATCAATCTACTCGCCCTTTAACAATTACTAAGTACAAAAATGGTTTTTCGTTTTCTAATCCGGGTCGTCTGAGAATTTCTCTTCAGCAGCTTTACGAAGGTGGCGTTAGCGATCCTCGCAATCCTAACTTGCAAAAAATGTTTCAAATGCTTGGCTTAGGAGAAAAAGCAGGATCGGGCTTTGGAAAGATTATCCGCGCTTGGATAGAGCAGCAATGGTTTCCCTTGGTATCAGAGAAGTTAGAGTTAGAGATGACTTTTGTTGCTTTACCAATGGTGAGCATGATTCCCGAAAATGTCGAAAAAGAGTTAAGGGAAATCGTGGGAGATGACTATTGCGAACTGACAGAATTAGAGCGCATTATTTTGATACTGGCGCATCAATCAGGAGAAATTAGCAATGCTGACATTCAGTGTTATAGCCGAGAACACCCCAGAGATATAGGGGAATGTCTCAAGCGATTCGTAAATAATGGTTGGTTAGAACGCTCTGGTCGTGGACGTGGAACTCAGTACGCTCTACCAAATAAAGGTCAACCTGATTTACTTTCCCTGATTCCAAGCTCCGAACATTACGAATCAAGCTCCGAACATTACGAATCAAGCTCCGAACATTACGAATCAAGCTCCGAACATTACGAGCATCTGCGAAAGATTGCTGCACCGATTCGCGACAAAGGTCGTACCAGCAAAGAGCTTGTCGAGCAGGTTATTTTAGAACTTTGCTCCGAACATTACTTACAACTCCGAACATTAGCTGACTTATTGGGTCGTGCGCCAAACAGTGTCAGGAACCACTATGTAAATCCGATGTTAAAACAAGGCTTGTTAGAGGCACGGTATCCTGACGAACCAACTCATCCTCAGCAAGCATACAAAACATTATTGTCTCAAAAAATCAGCAAAATTTCTGATACTCCGCCATCTCCGCAAACCCCATAAAACATCGTTGACACCAGCTATCTGTCCGCAACGGCGGAACCTTAAACTTTGCGCCACTCGATTGCTAATCACCAATCGCCTCAAAGCAATTAGCAATTAGCAATTTTACGCAAATCATCACATTTTGCTGATAATTCTCTGCACGATTTCTACGCCTGTTACTGCTTGCCAGCCAAACAGCCCCAATAGCGCCACATTGAGAACGATGTGAGTGTATCTGGCAAAATCGTTGCCTTTTTGCATCAAAGGAGTTAGCGAGGCGGAAATGGCAATTATTACCGTCATTCCCAACCCAGCTACTAAGTGCGGGGCGACAAATAGCTTGCCGTTGTTGATGTAGGTGACGGCCATTCCGCCGATCGCCCCCGTTACCATCAAGGCTAGCAGCAAAGAGCCCATCTGGTGGTGTTTAATGTTAAATTTGCCCTTAATTAACTCTTTTTTGACTTCGCCTTCGGCACTTCTAGTCCGGCGGATTTGCAGGCCGAGATACAAAGCATAAAAGGAGATTGCTAGCAATACCCACATTAACACTGGGTGGAAGAATTGGCTCCAAACTTTCACTGACTGCGGAATTTCGAGGTTCATGGTGTTCTCAGGATTAGCAAACATACTTCATAAAACTTAGTATACCAGTAAGTCCTTCTCATGTGATGGTAAAAACATACAGAACGAGACACTATTATGCCTGCCACTAAACAAGACGCTGTATTGATTCAAGCGGCCAAGACTGGCAACATTATTCACGTCCAAGCTTTACTCGCTAAAGGCGTTGACGCTAATGCCAAAGACTCTGAGGGGACGACGGCTTTGATGTTTGCCGCCCAAAAGGGCTCTACGGAAATCGTGCGTACTTTACTAAACAATGACGCTAATGTCAACCTCGCAAGCAGGCGTTTTGGGCTGACGGCTTTGATGCTGGCCGCTGCTCACAAACAGGCTGATGTTATGCGGCTGTTGTTGGCTGCGGGTGCTGATGTTGATGCTAAAAATGATGATGGAAGTACGGCTTTGATGGCGGCTTCTCTCAAAGACGATGTTAATGTTGTCCGGCTTTTACTGGATGCTGAGGCTGATGTGAATGTCCGAGATAAAGATGGAGATTTTGCTCTGAAAATAGCGGTTTTATCGGGTTGCGAAGCTGTTGTGAAAGCTTTGGCTGGTGCGGGTGCTGTTGCTGACAATTCTCTGCTATTTTTAGCTGTTAGTCAAGGTCGCGCTGAAATTGTGCGAATTTTGCTCGATCGCGGTGCGGATGTTAATGTTAAAAATATTGAGAGCAAAACCGCTTTGATGCAGGCTGCAACTGCGGGCAATTTGGCGGTTGTCGAGGTGCTGTTGGCGGATGGTGCTAATGTGGAAATTCGCGACAAAGATGGCGAAACTGCTTTGACTTTGGCTGCGGATTTAGGCAATATTGATGCGGTGCGGGCTTTGCTGGGTGCGGGTGCTGATGCGAATGTGAAAAATGGAGATGGGGGCACGGCTTTGATGGCGGCGGCTGCTGGGGGAAATTTGCCGATCGCCCGTATCTTACTTGATGCTGGCGCGGATATCAACGCTAAGGACAGAGATGATGAAACTGCGTTGAATTTTGCGGTGGTTGAAGGCTGCGAAGATGTGGTGGAATTACTCTTAAACCGGGGGGCTACTGTCGGAGCGAGAAATCGGTTGGGCGATACGCCTTTGCTGGTGGCTGCTGTTCACGGTCACAGTAATATCCTATCGACTTTGCTGCAAAAAGTCAACACAAATCAGGCTGATTTTCTGAATGCTAAAAACTTTGGGGAGACGGCTTTGACGCTGGCTGCTTTTCACGGACATACTGAGACGGTGAAGGTTTTGCTCGACGGGGGTGCTGATGCAAATGTGCCGGCAGATTTGGGGAAGACGGCTTTAATGAAGGCGTGCGATCGCGGTTATTTGGCGATCGTCCAATTATTAGTCGAAAAAGGCGCGGATGTCAACTTGCTGGATGAATCCGGCGCAACTGCTTTAATGTGGGCCGCCCATCGGGGTTATGCTGATGCAGTCAAGATTTTAATCGCCGCTGGTGCAGAACTAAATCACAAGAATCCCGGCAATTATACAGCTTTAATGCTGGCTGAGTTTAAAGGTTATTCCACTGTGGTGAAATTGCTCAAAAATGCCGGAGCACAAGAGTAATAAGATTTTCAATTTTCGATTGAGTGCTACTGAAGAAAATGCCGTGTCCAGAAAAAAACGTAATGTTAACCGTTCATTCTTCAACCCGCGGAGGCGCGTGAGTGTTTTTGTAGACGCGGTTTCAACCGCCCTTTTATCTTGGGTAATATCGTATCCGGCTTTGGGATATGCGACTTAACCCGCAAATCTCATCTCAATCCGCTTTTCGCACCCAGCCGTTAATAGTAAAGCGACTGTCAGCAAAAGCTTTCGAGGGACACCTAACTGGCAAAACTTCGTGCATATAGCGGCTTAGAAAAAATACGATGCTGTTATTGCGAGGTTCGACAGTTCTGAATGTCTCGGCCGCTACATAAAAATTGTTCTCGACTTTGCTATCGTAAATCTGCAACTCGCCACCTGAAAAAGCCTTGGGTTCTCGATTGAAATAATAAACGTAAGTAAAAAATCTGCTGGCGGTATCCGGTGAGCCGCTGTCGTTGTGCAGTTTATAAAAGTTGTTGTCATTGTGCATGGTTAGCTGAGCTTCTATATCACCAAGCGGCAATGATGAGATATTTAATTTTCGCAGCACGTCGGGGAGAATTCCTTTGATGCGATTCACGATCAGTGTTGAAAATTCGGGGAATGAGTGGAGTACCATCGAACGGCGGTAATCTTCGGCATTTGTGGAAGTGCTGGTACTCACGAATTCTGATTCTTTTGCTAAAATATATTTAATTAGTTTGTTCTTTTCGGCTGGTGTCAAAAAGTTGTCTATTTGGGCGTAGCGAGATATTAATTCGTCATTTACAGGCTGCAAAGAAGCGGGAATTTCTGCCGGAATTTCGGCGGGAGTTGCTGGCTGCTGCGGTTGCAGTTGCTGCAAGTAAATTGGGGGCTCAGTGACTAATCCGACTAGGTGTTCGCTGGGAAAGGAAAGGGCGGAACGCCCGTCGTCTATGGGGATTTGAAATAAGGTGGAAAAACCTACTGTTGCTTGGGTGCGATCGACTAATGTTTTGACAAGGTTGTGCAATAATGGTGTATCGGATTTGAGAATTACGGTGCACTGATGTCCGCCGGTGAGTAAGATTTTAACTTTTACGTCTTGGGGTTTAATTTGCTGTTGAGTGTAAGTCATAATTTTTTTAAGGACGCAACGGGGAATTCGTTAGGGATATAACAGTTTTGATTGGTGTCACAGTCTTCTCGATCCCCCCTAGCCCCCCTTCTTAAGGGGGGGACAAGAGTGTCACAGTTCCCCTTGTAAAGAGGGGGACAAGAGTATTGTCAAAGTCTCCCGTCTTAATGGGGGATAAGAGTATTCTCAAAGTCCCCCTACAACCAGGAGGATGCGAGGGGGATCTCGACTCGGATACCAAGGAGAGATACAAAGAATTTTAGACTTAAGTTGACACCCGCGAACACTATTATATCCCTATAACAGGCTACACAATTAAAAATTGCTAGGCATTATTCCTAATGCAAAAAGTGGCGGATATCGGTGAACATCATGGTAATTCCGAGTTGGTTGGCTGCTGCGATCGAATCTTTATCGCGCATACTACCTCCCGGTTGGACGATCGCAATTATCCCCGCCTGGGCCGCCGTTTTTACGGAATCGTCGAAGGGGAAAAAGCCGTCGCTAGCCAAAATCGCTCCTTTACTCTTCTCTCCTGCTTGTTCGAGTGCTAGTTTAACCGATCCGACGCGGTTCATTTGTCCCGCGCCGATACCGATTGTAGTGCGATCGCGCGTCACAACGATCGCATTTGATTTAACGTGTTTCGCTACTTTCCAAGCAAACAGCAATTCTTCCAACTCTCCCGCAGTCGGCTGCTTCTGTGTAACTGCGCGCCAATTGCTAGTTTCTTCTACTACATTGTCTGACTCTTGCACCAGCAAACCGCCTGCAATAATTTTAACAGTTTGCGGCGGCCCTTGAGTCAAATCCGGCAAAATCAAGACTCTAACTTTCGCTTTTTTCTTGATAATTTCTTCTGCTTCCGGTTCGCACCCCGGCGCGACAATACATTCTAAAAATGTTTGAGTTAGCGCCGTTGCAGTAGCAGCATCAATCGGGCGGTTGAGGGCGACTATTCCACCGAAAGCTGAGACAGAATCGGTGTCGAAGGCTTTTTGATACGCTTCGCAAATAGTTGTTCCCAAGGCTGTACCGCAAGGATTCGTATGCTTGAGAATAGCGGCGGCGGGAGTCTCGGGAAATTCTACAATTAGCCGCCTTGCTGCTTCTAAATCTACTAAATTATTGTAGCTTAATTCTTTGCCTTGCAGGATAGTGCTAGTCGTCCAGCCTGTCGGTGCACTTCCGCTTTGATACCAGGTGGCGGCTTGGTGGGGATTTTCGCCGTAGCGGAGTGTTTGCAGCTTTGTTCCCGATACGCTAAAATCTTCTGGTAGCTTCGATTCTGGCTCGGATTGGCTGCTGAGATAATTGGCGATCGCGCGATCGTAATTTGCTGTATGTTTGAAGGTTTCCAGCGCGCACTTTTCCCGGAATTTTAAAGAGGCTTCCCCGCCGTTTTCCCGCAATTCTGCTAAATAAGTATTGTACTGTTCGGGATTGCACAAAACTGTCAGATGAGCGTGGTTTTTGGCTGAAGCTCTCAGCATTGCCGGCCCGCCGATATCTATCTGCTCGATCGCCTCTGCTACAGTTACTCCCGGTTTCGCAATTGTCTGTTCAAACGGATACAAATTGACTACAACTAAATCGATCGCCCGAATTTGATTTTCGCTTAAATCTGCGATATCTTGTGCTACATCGCGGCGCGCTAAAATACCGCCGTGGATTCGCGGGTGAAGTGTTTTGACTCGCCCTCCCAAAATTTCGGGAGAACCAGTATATTCCGCAACTTTCGTGACAGGGATGCCAGCTTGTTTGAGGGCGCTTGCTGTCCCGCCGCTACTAATTATGTCAAATTCAAATTCTTCTACTAAACTGCGCGCTAAGTCGATTAGCCCGGTTTTATTGGATACGCTCAGAAGTGCTAGACGTGCCATTGGTTTGAAATTGCGATCGCAAAAATAGACAGGTTACATTCTATATCAAATCTGTCGGCAGGGACATGATATCATTTCCCGTTACACCGTCAGGTGATGTTGACTGTTCACTGTTGACTGTTCACTGTCAACCCTCAACCGTCAACAGTGAACTAGAATTTACTATTCTGATGAACAGAGGATTTGATATGATTTGGTAATTGGTAACTATGATTATTTTGTTTAAACATGAGTTTGCTAGTTGGCAGCGTCTTTTTTTTGAATCAGATAATAATTTATACTTGGCAATTTATTGTAAATATTTATAACTGGCGCGCCACAAGTGTTATTTTGTCCGCTGCGAGGGGGATTCAAGACATCTCTCGCCTTCACAGTCCGTCTCCCTACACAAGTGTCGGTGCTGTTGAAATTACTTAGTCAAGTGTAATAGATAATTCGATGGCGATCGCTCTAAAATCTTAATCATATTTTAGGATGAATTATAAAACTAATGTGCTAGCATCGGTTATAAATTGTTCACTCCCTAAACAGGGAAGAAAATAAAACGATATCAACACTTTAATAAAAAAAATAATTGGATAGGGTAAAAATATGTTTTTTCAACAAGCAGATTCAGAAAATAAGCTCAGTAATATGAGCAGTCCCCAGAAAAAAACTGCTAAAAACATCACCGATCGAACAAACTGTCAAAATATGCCAGAAAAATCAACAGAGAAATCGACACAGGCCGAGGTTGCAGAAGCTTACAGTCTTAGTTTGTGCGAAATGCAGCAGATGCAACAAGCAATGGAACAGCTAAAGCAGGATTTGAAAGCTAGCGAATCTCGGTTTCGGAATGCCATCACCAAAAACGCCGACGGCATCGCAATCGTCAACAAGCAAGGGCTTGTCTGTTTTGCCAATCCGTCAGCAGAAGCCCTGTTTGACTGCAAAGCAGAGGAACTTTTAGGTCAAGCATTTTTTGGCAATTTAGTAGTAGAAGGTTCAGCTTGCGAAATTGAGATGGAGACGGATATTATTCCCCAAGTTGGAGAAACAGATACAGCCGAAATTCGCGTCGTCAAAACAGAAGTTGCAGCTATTCGCAAACACAAAGCAAATGCTTTAGTAGAAATGCGGCTGGTGGAAACGGAATGGGAAGGAGAAATGGCTTATTTAGCGACGCTACGGGACATTACCGATCGCAAGCGCGCAGAAGAAATGCTTTGGTTATACGATCGGGCTATGGCAGCTACCAGCACCGGAATTGTCGTCTCTGACGCAACTAACCCAGAACATCCAATTATTTATTGCAATCCAGCATTTGAAAGCATGACAGGTTATCGGCTACAACAAATTATCGGTAAAAACTGCCGATTTTTGCAAGGAAGCGATACAGACTCCGATGCGCTAAAAACCATCCGCCAAGCCTTGCAAACAGAAAGCGAATGTCAGGTAATATTAAAAAATTACCGCCAAGACGGAACCGTTTTTTGGAATGATTTGTCAATATCTCCAGTCCGCGACAGAACGGGAAAACTCACTCATTTCATCGGCGTACAGAGAGACATAACCGATCGCAAACAAGCCCAACAAGCATTGCATAATTCCGAAGCACAAAGCAGAGAACAAGCAGCTCAACTAGCAGCAGCGTTAGACGAACTAAAAGCCACTCATTCCCAATTAGTTCAAAGCGAAAAATTGTCGAGCTTGGGATTGCTAATTGCCGGAGTAGCTCACGAAATCAACAACCCCGTCAGCTTCATTTACGGCAATCTCGCTCACGTCACAAATTATACTCAAGACTTGTTTCACCACCTCGAACTTTACCAACAGCACTATCCCAATCCAGTCGCGGAGATTCAACAGGAAAGAGAAGATAACGAACTCGATTTTTTAGCTGAAGATTTACCCAGAATCCTGTCTTCAATGAACCTTGGCGTCGAGCGGATTTGCCAGATTGTGCAGTCGCTGCGGAACTTTTCGCGGCACGACGATTCACAGATGAAACCTGTTAACCTCCACGAAGGTATTGACAGCACGCTGCTAATTCTCAATCACCGTTTGAAAGGAAACGGCGAAATGCCACCTATTCTCATTGTCAAACAATACGGTAAATTACCGCTTGTAGAGTGTTTTCCGGGACCGATAAATCAAGTTTTCATGAATATTCTCAGCAATGCGATCGATGCTTTAAGTGATGGGAATACTCAGCGAACTTTTCAAGAAATGCGAGACAATCCCAGTCTAATTAGAATTTGCACAGAAGTTGTCGGCAATTTTGTAGAAATCAAAATTTCCGACAACGGCCCGGGAATCAGTGAGGAAGTCAAGCAGCGCATATTCGATACATTTTTTACTACGAAACCGATTGGTAAAGGCACGGGAATGGGTTTGTCAATTAGTTATCAAATTATTGTAGAAAAACACCAAGGCGAATTATATTGTACTTCGGAATTGGGCAAGGGCACGGAATTTAGTATCAAAATGCCGATCGCACATTAGTGTAGTTAGCCATAATAAAAATTGTTTGTAGATGCAGCAAACGGCGGTTGAAAGCGCGGCTACACAGGCAAAACCCGCCTCCGCGCGTTGAAGAGAAGAGTAGCCGATGAAAATTATGTTACCATCTTCAGTCCGCGTCGGCGGACATCGTTTGTATAGACGCGGTTTCAACCGCCGTCTGCATCTGGGGAATTAAAAAACCTCCGCACCCTCCAACTTTTTCATAGTTTCAACCTTAGCCCTCGCCGCTTCCCCGCAAGTCTTCGGTGTCGGAAACATCTTCCCAGGATTCGCCAAACCTTTCGGATTAAACACCTGACGCACCCACTGCATCGTCTCCAAATCTACCTCCGAAAACATATCCGGCATAAAACACTTCTTGTCCGCACCAATCCCGTGTTCCCCCGAAAGACTTCCCCCAACTTTTACGCACAGCCTCAGAATTTCCCCGCCCAATTCCTCCACTTTTTCCAGCGCACCTTTTACCGAGTTATCGTACAGAATCAGCGGGTGCAAATTCCCATCTCCCGCGTGAAATACGTTCGCAATCCGATAGCCGTATTTCTCGCTCAAACCCTCAATTTCCTTCAAAACATAAGCCATTTGCGTGCGCGGAATTACGCCGTCTTGCACGTAATAATCCGGGCTGAGATGACCCGCCGCCGCAAAAGCAGCTTTCCGCCCTTTCCAAATTTTCATCCGCGTTTCCGGATCGTGAGCCGTCGTGATATTTCGCGCTCCATTTTGCTTGCAAATATCAGCAATTCGCTGTTTGTTTGTGGCAACTTCCACTTCTAAACCGTCGATTTCTACGAGTAGAATTGCCGCCGCATCGCGGGGATAACAACCAGTTGCTACTACATCTTCTACAGCATTGATGCTGATATTGTCCATGATTTCCATGCCGCCGGGAATAATGCCAGCGCTGATAATATCGGAAACCGATTCGCCCGCTGCTTCGATACTGGCAAAATCTGCCAACAAAACGCAAATCGATTCCGGCGCTTTCAGGATTCGCAAAGTAACTTCTGTGGCGATGCCTAAAGTGCCTTCGGAACCGACAAATACACCTGTTAAATCATAACCTGGCATTTCGGGAATTTCGCCGCCGACATCGACAATGGAACCGTCGGGAATTACCAATTTTAATCCTAAAACGTGGTTGGTTGTAACTCCGTATTTGAGGCAGTGAACGCCACCAGAATTTTCGGCAACGTTGCCGCCAATCGAACAAATAATTTGACTGGAAGGATCGGGTGCGTAGTAGAAACCGGCACCGCTAACTGCTTGCGTTACCCAGTTGTTAATTACTCCCGGTTGTACGACAACTTGCTGATTTTCTAAGTCTACTTTCAGGATTTTTCGCATCAGGGCTGTGACAATCAGCACGCAGTTTTCGACTGGTAAAGCGCCGCCGGAAAGCCCGGTGCCGGCGCCTCTAGCTACCCAGGGAATGGAATTGCGATCGCAGATTTTTACCACATTTGCCACTTCTTCGGTAGTTCGCGGTAACACCACCACAGCGGGGCGCTGGCGGTAGCTGGCGAGCCCGTCGCACTCGTAGACAATCAATTCTTCGCGGCGCTGCACGACACCGTTTTTGCCGACTACGGTTTCAAATTCTTTAATAACGGGTTTCCAGTTGCGTTCGGTTGCTACGGCTATCATTAGTAACTTAATTTTAAGGGTTGCAATACTGACACTGAGCTGGATCGGCAGTCTCTCGATTGTCGGGAAACAGTTCTTCTTTAGTATAACCGCAGTTTTTGCATTTATAAATTGTCGATCGCACGAGCTGAGTCGGAAAATAGCAAAGTCCGCAGGGCAACCCGATTTTCCTCTGGGCAATCTCGAATCCCGGCCAACCGCACTCCGGGCACAATTGCTGGAATTTTTTAACTAAATCGAGAGTTGCATTTTCAATATTTTTCATCCGAGTGGGATTGTACATCGCCCGCATATCTGTTTCGATGTGAACTCGACCGGTTGAAGCTTTTTTTAAGCCTGCTGTCACAGCGTCAAAAAGGTTTTTTTCGGTCGCAATGCCCTTGACAATTTCCCCTTTACCGTTAGCAGCATCGCCAACTACAACCACCAGTCCGTGTGCGGGAAACCCAGCTTTTTTTGCAAAATCATCTGCTTCTTCTATAGTGGCAACTAACTGGTGACTGTAATTAGTTTCTACAGACAATGATTCGCCGATAATTTCGAGATTGTTGGCTCGATCTAATAAAATTACGATTTCTCGATTAGCTGGCAGATACGGCATCATTGGGTGAGGGCCGAAAGTGCCTTCGCTGGCAAAGGCAAGAGTTTCCCCCGCCATTTCTAGAGCTTTTTCGGCTTTCTGGCGGGCGGCTTCTATTTGAGTTCCTAAGCGTTTAACTTCTCTGGTAAAAGTGCCGAATGCGTCAGTGTCAAGCTCGGCAGGTACTAGAATATTTACGCCCAATTCTCGTTCCAAAATTGGAGCCATCACCCGTTCTTTTTGGTGCATTGTAGCAAGAACTGCGGTGCGATTTATTAATAAGTTATGTGAATTCACAGAATCTGCAAAATTAGACATCGGTTAGCTTCCTCCCGTCACTCCCGCAGCTTGACCTCTGAGTACAAAAATTACTCCAGTCATAATCAGCCCCACGCCTACCAACCGCAGCGGCGGCAAAGGCTCGTTAAATATAAGTTTGCCGCCCAAAACAGTAAACAGGTAACTAATTGACAATAAAGGCGAGACTATGCTAAGGTTTGCCCGGGACAGAACTACTATAAAGCCGATCGAAGAAACTGCATACAAAGAAAGACCGCCTACTATCAAAGGCTGAGTGGCCATTGCTAAGACTTTTTCCATTAAATTAGCAGCGCCAATAGGCCCTAATATTTTAGCTCCTGCCTTGAGACAGAATTGACCTGCGACACCGCACAAAATTGCCGCAAGCAATAACAGAAAAACGCTTCTATTCATAACTTTACTAACCTATAGTACAATCAAAAATTGCCGTCCCCCAAAACCTAACAAAACTTTAATAAAGTTTTGTTAGGTTTTATTCGCCACTAATATTTTAAGCATAGATCCTGGAAAATAAACTATTGTCGATCGCGATCGATAGCGGAAAAAACAAATGGCAGAACAGACCAAAGGAAGCGGGGAAAACACTCTCGAACTATCGATACTCATGCCCTGCCTCAACGAAGCAGAAACTTTAGAAATTTGCATCGAGAAGGCACAGAAGTCCCTGCGCCAAATGGATATTGTCGGCGAGGTCATCATAGCAGACAACTGCAGCACTGACGGTTCTCAAGATATTGCTAGCAGAATGGGTGCCCGAGTCGTGCCCGTAGCAGCCAAAGGTTACGGCACCGCCCTGATGGGAGGCATTCTAGCAGCGCGCGGAGTTTATATTATCATGGGCGACGCTGACGACAGCTACGACTTTTCCAACCTCGGTGCTTTTGTCGAAAAATTGCGGGGAGGCTGCGATTTAGTCATGGGAAACCGCTTTCAAGGAGGCATCAAACCGGGTGCAATGCCGCCGCTGCACAAATATTTAGGAAATCCGGTGCTGACATGGGTTGGGCGGTTATTCTTTGCAAGTCCCGCCGGCGATTTTCACTGCGGATTGCGGGGTTTTAGGAGAGACTCAATTTTGAAACTCGACTTGCAAACAACGGGTATGGAATTTGCTAGCGAAATGGTCGTCAAAGCCTCTCTGTACAAGTTGAACATCGCTGAAGTCCCAACGGTACTCTCTCCCGACGGGCGCTCGCGCCCGCCGCACTTGCGAACTTGGCGAGATGGCTGGCGGCACCTGCGATTTTTGTTGCTTTACAGCCCTCGCTGGCTGTTTTTGTATCCGGGTGTGGCGCTGATGATTTGGGGTTTAATTATCGTCGTTTGGCTGTTACCGGGCAGCAGAAAGGTGGGAAGTATCAACTTTGATGTACACACGCTACTTTATGGGGCGATCGCAATTATCATCGGTTTTCAAGCAGTAACATTCGCATTTTTAACCAAAGTTTTTGCGATCAGTGAAAAATTGCTGCCCGCAGACCCCAAAGTCAACAAAATATTTCGCTACTTCACTCTAGAAACAGGATTGATTGTCGGATTTATACTCATATTAATTGGAATATTTGGCTCTATATTCTCCTTAACTATCTGGAGCGAAACTGCTTTCGGTACTCTCGATCCTTCTAAAACTTTGCGTTTGGTTATTCCCTCGCTTACTTGCCTGACTGTCGGTTTGCAGATGATTTTGTCGAGCTTTTTTCTCAGCGTGCTGAGATTAAAGCGAAAGTAGGGTGCACTTTGGGATAGCTGGTGCGGACTTTGGGGGATAAAATGGCGATCGCACGAGCGAAATTTCCGACTATAGCAATCCTAAATGATTATACTCGTTACTCGTTACCAGGAAGAGCCTGGTAACGCAGATAGGCGAGGCTCTGCCTCCATTTTCGCAGGCGAGGCAGAGCCTCGCTGACATCGGTTCCCAGGTAGAGCCTGGGAACCAGTTATTGAAAATCATTTAGGATTGCTATATCTGGTATGATAGAGCAGGTAGCTCTAATAATTTTCAATAGCTATGAACTATGAAAACTCAAGAACTTCGCCAGAACCTCAAGGAATCCATAGATCGCTTATCTCCTGAACGGCTGCTCGTTGCTGCTGATTTCTTAGCTTATTTAGCAGAACGTGAAAGCAATGAAGCTACGAAAGAATTATTGAAAATTCCCGGTTTTGTTGAAGCATTTAACAAAGCCCAAAAAGATGTAGCAGCAGGTAAGGTGACGACCGTTGAGCAACTCAAACGAAAATACTGATGAAAATCTAAAGTTTTATTCAGTCGTTCTTAGCTTTGATGCTCAGGAGTTTTTTGAAGAAGGATCAGCTTCTTTACAACGCAAGCTAGATCGATGTTTTGAGATGTTGAAAACTGACCCTCGCAGTCATCCAAATATTAAGCAACTCAAAGGCGACTTAGCTGGATACTATCGCTATCCCGTTGGAGATTATGGGGTTGTTTATGACATTGATGATGAGCAAAAGCGGGTGGTTGTGACTGTGATCGCTCATCGTCGTGAAGTGTATTAGGGCGCAATGCAGGGAAGATAAGGGCGATTCCCTACGGGATAGCTGCGCTTCACACATTTCCCTCGCTTCTAAATTGCTATAATGACAATCATCCCAAAAATCTTAATGAATAATCTATGTCTACTTACAGCGCGGTACTGACTCAGGTTTTAAAACTTGCACCAGATGAGCAACTGCGACTCATCTCTGAATTATTAGTATATGTTCGTCACCGATTTGGGCCTAAACCTAAGCGGAGTATTTTAGAATTAGAAGGGTTGGGTGAGGAAACTTGGCATGGGATTGATGCTCAAGAATATGTGAATCAGGAACGAAATTCATGGAATGGATAGTTAAGTTACAGCGACAACTTTACTAAATTTGCTATTATTTATTGATAATCCCACAAACTAGGAGATTAAGATGCAAGTCAAAGATATGACAGTTGAGCAACTGCGGGACTTGATTCGGCACACCGTTGAACAGTGCTTAGAAGAATATTTGGGCGATCCTGATGCAGGTTTAGAAATTAAGGAAGAAGTCAAGCTGAAATTGTTAGCGTCAATGAAGCGCAAGCAAGCAGGAGAAAGCAGCATTGAAGCTGAGGAAGTTTATCAAAAACTCGGCATAAAAGCGTAATGAGCTATTCGGTTGATTTCACAGCAGAAGCTCTGGTTAACCAAGAAAGATTGACTCAGACTGTGCAGGATCGTATAGGTAATAAAATCAATTGGTTGGCGGAAAATTTTGAACAAATTACTCCTATGCCTTTGTCGGCTAATCTGGCAGGTTTCTTTAAGTTAAGAGTGGGTGATTATCGGGTAATTTATTCTTTTAATGATGATTTAAAGGTGATTACTATTCACCAGATTGGACACCGGATAGAAATTTATGATTAACTGAAGGGCGATCGCGCTTTGGGAAGATAAGGGCGATCGCATTTCCCTCGCTCCTAAATTGCTATAATGACAATCAGCCCAAAAATCTCAACATAAAGCCTATGTCTACTTATAGCGAGGTACTAAGTCAGGCTCAAAGTCTCACTCTTGAAGAGCAACAGCAACTTTTAGAATTTTTGTCAGCATTGATTCGTCAGCGGGAAACAACCGAGACTCAGGATAGCAGTCAAAGATGGCCCAGGAAAAATTTAAAGAGATGGCGCGGTTTTTTACCGAAGCGTGTGGATGCTTTGGAATTCCAGTTGCAGCTAAGAGAAGAATGGGATGAGTAATATCTCAATCACTTCGATCGCAGTGCTACGATAAAATCAGCGAAATAAAGTGTAATCTAAGACAGCCTATGTTGACTGTAGAACAGATAGAAAATGCGATTCTCGAACTTCCGCCGAACGAAATTGGAGAGTTGTTAGAGTGGTTTTTGAATTTGGATTACCAACGATGGGATATTCAGCTAGAGAAAGATATTGCTAAGGGTAAACTGGATGCTTTAGCAGGAGAAGCGATCGCCGATTTTGAGAGTGGTAACTATCGAGAGATTTAATGCACTATACTACTCGAAAATTTTGGGACTGTTATAACGCTTTACCCTCAACGGTACAGGCTACAGCAGATCAGTGTTATGAGTTGCTGAGGGTCGATCCGTCTCATCCTTCTTTACATTTTAAGAAAGTTGGTAAGTATTGGTCTGTAAGGGCTGGACAGGCTTATCGCGCCTTGGGTGTGGAAATTGAAACAGGTATTTTGTGGTTTTGGATTGGTACGCACGCAGAGTACGATCGGCTGATAGGAAAGTAAGGGCGATCGTACTTTGGGAAAATAAGGGCGTACTTGGGAAGAAACGGGCGATCGCATTTCCCTAGTTCCTAAATTGCTATAATAACAATCAGCCAAAAAATCTCAACATAAAGCCTATGTCTACTTATAACGAGGTACTGAGTCAGGCTCAAAGTCTCACTCCTGACGAGCAACAGCAGCTTTTAGAAGTATTGTCAGCATTGATTCGCGATCGGGAAACAACCGAGACTCAGGATAGCAGTCAAAGATTGCCCAGGAAAAATCTCAAGAGATGGCGAGGTTTTTTGCCGTATCGTGTGGATGCTTTGGAATTCCAGTTGCAACTTAGAGAAGTGTCTTGGTAACTCGCAATGCTGAGGATTTTAAGCGCGTTGATGGGTTAAGAATGTTGAATCCATTTGATTAAGTTGGGCGATGTGTTGACTGAGCCTAGGTATCTTTTTTTCTACTTACGACAGCTCATAAGTCGATGAAACACGCCTACCATAGTACGGTAATGAAATGGATGATGCCAAAATAGGGAGGGCAAATGACCCTCTGGTGCTGACTCTTGATAAATTCGATTGACAGAATCGTTCCATCCTATTATGTTATAGAATTTATACATGGCATCGAAATTAGCTGAAAATTCAAGTTCGTCCTCGCTACTTTCAATTTTTTCTCGCCTGTTAAATTCTTTTTTCTCATTGTAAAGACGAAGATAAATATCACTCCAAATCATAAATTGAACACTAAAACCAAAACGTCCTTCGCTGTATTTGACCCACAGCCTGTCTATAGTACATATATCTGTGCAAGGAATTCTTGGTATTTTCCTGTTTTGAGGATCGGGATCCATTAGGTCAAGGTCTATAGAGGAAATTTTTTCAAAAAGAGATTTAGTTTCCTTATTTGCGGATTCAAAATCTTTAACTGCTAGACACTTCCGCAGGTTTCGATAATCTATCCCTACTGCTGAACTCAGATCGTCATTCAGTTGACTTTCATCAATAGTCGGGTATCTTATTTCATTACGATTAGGAAGGCTAGGAGTTTGATTTTCCTTTTTATTAACTAAGACAAAGTAAGCAATAGTGGCAATCACAATTACCATTAGAATTAATGTCATCATTATCAATTCTTATCGACAAATATTTTATGTATAACGGAGAGCTTAAGAAACGATCGCCCCCTGCACCCTATCCCATCCTTTCCACTAGCGCGTGAGGGTCACTCAGTCAAACTTTTATGGGGGTGAATCGGTATCAATGGCAGTTTCTTGTTTGCAATCCTGGCATTGATATACAACTCTTTCTGTGTATTTATTGATTACTCTTGACCGCACGTAACTCATCTTGGTGCTTTGGCAGTGCCCACATACAGGCCCACCAACCTCATTTCTTTTACCCATTTTTTGTTACCTTACTCACTTAAACGTCACTATAGTAAAAGGATGACTCCGATAATGTCGGGACTGACCCCAGACACTCCGCAAATGCCAGAAATATCGACCAGCCCGGATGTGGCACGATCGCTCTCAGTGCAACCAACCTCTACCCCAAAAATCATACAACGACCCCATTTCCCGATCGCCCATCCACTCGCGTTAGAAAATGTTATATTTTGTTATCTAAAAAGTTATAAAAAATAAGTTATAATAACTAAAAATTACCCTAAACGCGGTCTATGGAGCTTAAGGAAGTCTTAAGATTTGCCGATGACAAAGTTTTTTCCAAAACAGGGAAGCACTTAGACGACCTGCAAGAAGCTATTCTAAAAGAAGTCCTCCAAGGTCGAAAATATGCAACAAAAATAGCGCAAGACCGTGATTGTACCGAAGGTTATGTTAGGGTTGCTGCTTCTGAGTTATGGAAAATACTATCAGATGTCTTAGGCGAAGAAGTTAGTAAAGGAAATGTTAGAGCAATACTAGAGAGAGCGAAATTTTATAATCATTCATCAGCTATTGGTGAAAATTATGGAACAGTTAATCATAACGTCAATATTTGTCAAGAAAGGGCGAGAAGTTTAACAAAACCCCAAAACTCCCAACAAACTCCCAAACAACTCCACATAGACTTAGGCGACGCACCGGAAATATTCACCTTTTTCGATCGCACTTCTGAACTCTCCACCCTCGAAAACTGGATAACGGGCGATCGCACACGCCTAATCGCACTCCTCGGAATCAGCGGAATCGGCAAAACAACCCTCTCCCTGCGCCTAATTGACCAAATCAAAACCCAATTCGATTACGTCATCTATCGCAGCCTCCGCTTTTCCCCCACCCTAGACGCAACCCTCACCAACCTGCTGCAAATCTTTTCCCAACCATCCGAAATTCCCCAAAACATCGAAACCAAAATTTCCCAAATCCTCGATTACCTGCGAAAATATCGCTGTCTGATTGTCCTCGATGACGTGCAAATGCTTTTTAGCAGCGGACAACTCGCAGGACAATATAAAACTGGATATGAAGATTATCAGTTATTTTTTAAACTAATTGCCGATGTCTGTCATCAAAGTTGTTTGATATTGAATAGTTGGGAAAAACCCAGAGAAATAGCCAGATTATCAAAAGAGGATCGTCCCGTGCGATGTTTTGTATTGGGAAGTTTGGGAGAAGCTGCTAAAGAGATTTTGAGATCGGAAAACTTATCCGATGAGGAAACATGGGAAACATTGATTGATATTTATCAAGGAAATCCCCTGTGGTTGGAGTTGACTGCAACGCTGATTCGAGAGTTATTTGGCGGTAGAGTTTCGGAGTTTTTGCAGTGCGAAATGCCGATTTTAGATGAGTCGCTGCAATTTCAATTATCTCAACCTTTTGGGCGTTTGACTCCGGCAGAATTGGCCGTGATGGTTTATCTGGCTAATCAAGCTGAACCCGTTGCTGTGTCGGAGTGTTTTAACAAAATACCATATTCATCGTCAGCAATAGTTAATGCAGTGCGATCTCTGGGAAATCGGTTTTTATTGGATATAATAGAAGAGGAAAAGATAACTTTGTTTAGTTTGAATCCTGTGTTAAAACAGTATGTGAAAACTCAGTATTCTTAGTCCGCGTAGGCGGACTTTGTTTTTGTAGACGCGGTTTCAACCGCCGACTTTATTTCGCTCGCGCGCACTTTACCAAATCGATTCAAGATTTAAAATAAATCCTGGGAGAACATCTTCACCGGATACAGTGGCCGGAGATTCTAACACTTCAACTTCTTGATGCGGACGATAAATTTCTACTTGTCGCGATTTGCGATTAATTAACCAACCCAAACCTGCACCATTATCTCGATACTCTTTCATCTTATCCTGAGTTTCTTTCAAGCTATCGCTGGGAGACATTAACTCAACGACAAAATCAGGACAAATCGGGGGGAATTTCTTTTGTTGTTCTGGAGTTAGTGCATCCCAGCGTTCTAATTTTACCCAACAAGCATCAGGCGCTCTATTTGCACCATTAGGAAGTTTAAAACCGCCAGAGGAATCAAAAGCTTTACCCAGTTTTTTTTGCTGATTCCAAATCCAAATTTGTGCCGTTAATCCTGCATTGCTGCTGCTAGTTTCTCCTCCTGCTGGTGACATGATGATTAATTCTCCTTTCGCTGTGCGTTCCAATCTAATATTTTCATTCTCCTGACAGAGTTGAAAAAACTGCTCATCTGTCAGCTTAATAATGGGGTTGAGGTTGAGGGTGAGGGTAGTCATAGCGGTATTTTATCGTGGCTAAACGACCTTTATTGGCGATTGTAGCAGATCGAGTGAGTTGCGAGGGCGATCGCTGGTAGGTTTAAGGGCAATGCAAGCGATTGTCTGGATTAATTAGCAGACTTTAACTGCACCCCAATAGCTGATATCATTTTCTCTTGCCAAGCTGGATCGTCAAGTTTTATAGTAACTTTGCGAGGGCGGGAATGCCGCCGATCCATGTAGGCATAGAAAGCTTCTCGATCGTCTCTATGAGTGAGAATGTATTGCTTTAGTTCGCGATCGCTCATTGCAGCATAATTGACATTACTCATGGCTCAATACTCCCATCAGGTTGAATTTCTAACTCGATTTCTTCGGTTTGTCCTGCTAAGATAAATAGATTAAGAGTTCGTTCATCTAAACGCACTATGTGAATTGGGTGGAACATCACGTTAGTAAGTAGATGACAAAGCCGATATAAACTCCGTAACTGTTCTGCTGTTGGTTCCCTCATACACTTATAGTAATCGACTTCAAGCATTTGCAAACAGTCATTTTGGCTACCCTACTAAAATTATAACCCTTCAATCAACTACGCAAACATCGATCGACCTTTCGATTGTGGAATAGGACGACCCAGTGCGTTAGCCGTTTCTATCCACTCCTGCATAATAATCTCTAGATTTTGCAATGACTCCTGATAAGTTTCACCATCCGCAGCACATCCCGGCAATTCTGGTACTTCGGTAATAAATGCCTGGTCTTCCTCACTCCAGTAAATGATTACTTCATACTTCATTAGTGTTTTTTAGGTGATGTTCAACATAAGAACGCAGCACAGCATTCATCAGAGATTGATAGCCTTTTCCTTGGCTTTTAAACCAATCTAATACATCGCTATCGACTCTTAAAGAAATAGCTTGTTTTGTCAGTGGTGTTACGAGTTGTGCTTTTTCCCAGAAACTCGCATCTAACTCAGGAATATCAGAGGTGTCGATCGCAGATTCTGGAATATTTTCTAATTCTTCAAGTCGTTTGGGCGAGATAGTCATATTCAAACGGCAGAAAATTGTATATACAAAACGTATTTACTTATAGAATAGCATAAAGGGCGATCGCCCTTCGAGAATACTCCCCAAAGTTCGATCGGGGGGAAAGCGGAGGGGCGATCGCACTTTGGGAAGATAAGGGTGATCGCTTTCGATTTCACCTTCATCCAGAAATATTAAGGGGTCTTTAGCCTGACCGATGGGATACCATAGTTCACTAGCAGATAGTCTCTATCCACGGCTTCATAATTCCGTAAAATTATCTATTTACAATCAGTTAACTTAGTGATATGATAATGCAATAAAGTAAATTTCAAAAATCAATAATATGAATGAATTGCTAAAAAAAATTGGTGCTGCTATTCTATTAATAGCAGTCCCTGTGATTGCTGCTTATATTGTTGGACTAAGTATGGGATTGTTTGAAGGTATTTTAGGTTTATGATCAAAAAACTATCTTATGTTGGAGTAGCTCTTTTGTGGATTGCTTTATTGTGGTTACTTCCACTTAGTCCAGCCAAAGCTGATCCTAGCATAGTAGGGAAAACAACTGAATCAATAAGAAGTGAAACAAGGTTCCAAGAAATTTTAGTACCCCTCCCAAGTAAGAAAGTCTATACGGGAGTAGACAAAAAAAGTAATGATAAATATTCTAGGGTAGAAGATTCGGAACCTCATTTTGGATCTTACAATCCTGATATGATTTCATATCCTTTTTTCAAAGGTCTGAAATTAGGTAATCAAATAGGAAAATCCATGAGAGAACAAATAATAGAAAAAAAGTAGTGCATTTTATGATAAGCTTAACTCAAGGTGATTTTAAAAACATATTGTTCTTATTTTTAGCTTCGATAGGATCTGTTTATTTTCTCAAAAGCCCCAAAGCTCCCAAGATTAATTTATCTAACTTTAACAAAGATCCCAATACTTTAGATGATTCAGTGAATCCAGAACAGGATTCTGATCAAGAAAACCATAGTTTAGAAATTTTAGAATTAGCAGAAAATGTTTTCGATGATTCAGTGGATCAAGAAGAAAACTCTGACCAAGAAAACAGTAGTTCAGAAATTTTAGAAGTTGCAGAAAAGCAAAAGATTAATAATACTAACCAGTCAGATCAAGAAGAAATATCAAAGATATCACTAGAGACAATTCTTAAAGAGGCATTACCAGTATTTTTGTCTTTGTTGGTAATATATCTATTGTATAAATATTTTTCCGCATATCCTCTAACTGATTTTTTATTCTCTCTCTAAACTCTCTGATGGGCGAGTTGATTTGATCAACTCCCTACCAAATTTATCCTAAGTTTAACACAAAATCAGGAAGAACCGGATCGCATGATATCTGAGTCGGATTATCCAACACCCCAACTATCCTTAAATTGGTTTCACTAGGTCTCCCGGTTCCGGGTCTTCAAAAGGCACTAAATTTTGTTCATACTCAACTATTTCATCTCTGAGTCCAAAATATACATTTTTTTGCATTTTTCGCGTCAGTATCTTCTGTTTATCCGACTCAATCGTACACATTTTTTCTTGAAGATGAATCACCTGTCCCGTCCCTTTCACTATTTCTAAATATCCTAAAGATTCCCCAGTATTAGGGTCTTGAATTTCTTGCACACTCAAGCTATAAACCAGTAACCTCTGACCTTGTTTTAAACCATGTATTTTTCCTCTATTAATAGCCAGCTTACAGGAGTCAATAACTTTAACAACCGTTGCAGGGAATGTTTTTTCCTTGACATCTTGGATGGCTTGCGTACTCTCCATATTTTTTTCCTGAATATTTTATTAAGGGGTCTAAATATTTTGCATCATATCCCTAGTGATACTAGGCTTGACTACAGTCCTGTCCAATATTTTAGCATCATTTCTGGCTAACTTTTCCAAAATGTCTTGATAAGCACTAACAGGCTTATCCATTAAAGCCTGAATTTTCCCATTCGCTTGTACCGTGATTGCGACACCCGTTCCGATTAATCTTTCAAATTCGTCCTCACCTGTATAGTAGAAAGAAAGAAAAGTATTATTAGAAAGCAATTCAGAATTTTCTAGTAAACATTCTATCTCTAGACCCGTTTTTCCTTGAGGCTGTCTTGCAAATAAAATTTTAGGAAGTAAACGCCTATTTACTTTTGCTTCTAGTTCACCATTTCTAATTGTCAACTTCTCAAACTCGGCTTTGGCTTTTTTATATTCACTGAAGCTTTTAGATGCTGCCTTAAAGAGAGTTACTATCAACAATAAAATAAAAAATAGAATGACTATCGCTAAGTCTAGAGGGATGTTTGTCTTTACCGGAAACCGAGATAGCACAATTGTAATGACAACACCCATAAAGCCAATCAGAATTCCTTGGATATCCAAAAAACTAGACCATATCAAACCCCAAAAATTATCTTTCATTCTTTGATTCAGAAGATTGCGATAGATTAGTCATCTCATTCGGTGGACTCTTGTCGCAGTCAAGAGGCAGGCCCAAAAGCCTGCCCCACACTATCCTACTCTACCCCCTCAATCCGGTCTTCCACCTCCTGATAAAGTTCACGCAAGCGATCCAAATTACTCTCCGAAGTCTCCCAATAACCCCGGCCATTCACCTCAAGCAAAGTGCTGACAATCTTGCGGAAAGAATGAGGATTTAAGTTAAGCAAACGCTTCTGCATCTCCTCATCTTGGATAAACGTACCGTTCACATCCTCATACACCCAATTATCCACCGCACCCGCAGTCGCACTCCATCCAGTCGTATTCACCAGACGCTTAGAAATCTCCCGCACGCCCTCATAACCGTGCGATAACATCCCTTCGTACCACTTCGGATTCAGCAGCTTAGTCCGCGAATCTAAACGCACGGTTTCTGATAGCGTCCGCACCTGCGCGTTCGCTGTTGTGGTATCAGCAACAAAGGATGTTGGTTGCTTCCCGTCGCCGCGCAAACTGCCGATTAATTTGGTTGGATCGGAGTCGAAATAGTGCGATACGTCGGTTAGCGAAATCTCCGCAGAATCTAAGTTTTGGAAGGTGACATCAGCAGTTTTTAAGGATGACTCAAAAATCTGCCTGTCTTGTTCCATTGTTCCGGGATTGTCGGAAGAAAAGGCGAAGGATTTACGAGTTAAGTACATTTCCTGTAACTCGGCTTCGCTTTCCCAGGTGCTGTTTTCTACCGCCAAGTTGACGTTAGATGAATAGGAACCGGAGGCATTGGAAAAGACGCGGGTTGCTGCTTGGCGCAGGTTGATGCCCATTTCTTCGGCTTGCTTCAGGGCGTGTTTGCGGACGAAGTTCATTTCTAACGGTTCGTCGGCTTCCGCTGCCATTTTCACGGCTTTATCTAACAAATTCATTTGGTTGATGAACAAGTCGCGGAATACGCCGGAACAGTTAATTACTACGTCGATTCGAGGGCGTCCCAATTCTTCCAAAGACAGCAATTCCAGTTTGTTGACTCGGCCCAAAGCATCGGGTACTGGCTTGACTCCCACCATCCACATTACTTGGGCGAGGGATTCGCCGTAAGTCTTGATGTTGTCGGTTCCCCACAGCACAACGGCGATGGTTTCGGGATAGTTGCCGCCGTTATCGGTGCGCTGTCTTTCTAATAGTCTGTCAACGACAACTTTAGCAGACTTCACCGCACCCGTCGTCGGAATTGACTGCGGATCTAAAGCGTGCATATTCTTGCCAGTCGGCAAAACATCCGGGTTGCGAATCGGATCGCCGCCGGGCCCGGGGATAATGTATTCGCCTTCTAGGGCGCGCAACAAAGCGCCTAATTCGTTGTCGGCACAAACTTGCTGCAAGCAGAATTCCAGATACTCAAACAGCGGTTTAATCGGTTCTGGATCGACTTTTTTGTAACCGGCGGCGTGCAAGGATTCTATCCAAGGTGTTTTCTTGCCCATGTTGAAGAAATTTAACTTGGAAACTAGGGAAACTCTGCCCTCTGCATCGGTTTGTTCTTTCACTAAAGCGCCTACTGCATCCCGACAAGCCAAGGTGATGTTTTGCAGCAATTCAACATCAACTAAAATGCCTTTGTCGCTATTTGTGTAAATTTCCTCGATATCGCGATCGAGACTGTTAGCGATAATTCGCGGTAAGCTTAACAGGTTGTCTTCTTCGCGGTCTAAATTGGCGATATTTACCAAAGTTGCGATCGCCTCTTCCGCAGTCGGTGGCTTACCGATAATATGCAAACCGCAAGGTAACAACCGCGATTCAATCTCCATCAACTTGCGGTAAACCAAGCCAACTAAATTGTCCCGTTCCTCCGCAGTCATCCCCGCAGCAACGCCTCTTTCCTGTTCGGGAGGTAGGTCAATATCTTTGTCTAAATTGACCAAACGGCATTTTTCGACGATCGCATCCACAATCGGCACGCCTCGGCCCGTATCCTTCAAAGTTTGATAAGAAGCAATTAACTCGCTGAGTTCCTGCAAACCTTTGTACAAACCAGCATTTTCCGCCGGAGGAGTCAAGTAAGAAATTGTTTCAGCATAACTGCGGCGCTTGGCAATAGTTGCCTCGCTGGGATTGTTGGCAGCGTAATAATAGAGGTTAGGAATTTTGCCAATCAAACTGTCGGGATAACAACCGATAGACATTCCCATCTGCTTACCGGGCATGAATTCTAGAGAACCGTGAGTGCCAAAGTGCAGCACCGCATCCGCACCCCAAATGCGCTCCAAATATGTGTAGTAAGCAGCAAAACCGTGGTGCGGGCTGGCGGAACGAGAGAATAACAACCGCATCGGATCGCCTTCGTATCCAAAAGTAGGTTGCACTCCGATAAATACGTTGCCGAAATGTTTGCCGTAAATCAGCAAATTTTGTCCGTCGCTGTTGAGATGTCCCGGAGGCGGACCCCAATTTTCTTGCAAACGTTCCGAGTAAGGAGTGAATTCTTCATACTCAGCTACGGACATCCGGTGAGCAATATTTAACTCAGGACTTTGGTATTGGGCTGTGGCGTCGTGGATGACTTCTTGCATCAGCTTTTCGGCAGATTCCGGCAATTCTGGCAAGTCGTAACCGTTGCCTTTTAGGGCTTTCAATACTTCGTAAATCGAGCCGAAAACGTCGAGGTAAGCGGCTGTTCCGACGTTGCCTTTATCGGGAGGAAAACTGAAAACTGTGATCGCAACTTTCTTGTCTAATTTGGGTTTGCGGCGCAGCATTGCCCATTTCATGGCGCGCTGGGAAATTGCTTCGATTCTATCTTGCAGGGCGATCGCCTTGCCAGTTGCGCCATCTCTTCCCGACAAAATAATCGGTTCGATCGCACCATCCAACTCAGGAATCGCAACTTGCAAAGCAACTTGAATCGGGTGCAAGCCCAAATCGCTATTTTCCCACTCTTGGGTTGTTTGGAAAACCAGCGGCAAAGCCACCATGTAAGGGCAGTTTAGCTTTTTCAAAGTATCGATCGCCTTCGGGTGATCTTGTTTCGCCGGGCCGCCAACCAAAGCAAAACCAGTCAGAGAAACCACCGCATCGACGATCGGCAGCGGTGCAACACCTTTGGCCCCAACTTCCAAGAAAAAAGTTTCAACAGGTTTCGAGAAGTCCAAACCGCCGGCAAAAATCGGTAAAACCCGCGCCCCCATTGCCTCAAATTCCTGCACGATTGCTACGTAGTGCGCGTCATCTCCGGTGACTAAGTGAGTGCGCTGCAACACTAAACCGATGCAAAGTGCGAGGGGATCTTTGAGGTCTGAGGAAATATCTGTGCGCGAATTATACCAGTTCAGATATCCTTTGACATCCTCAAACATTCCTGGTGCCAAAGGATGCCAAATCCCCATATCCGGGTAGACAACCGGTTCTTGAAAACTTAGCTGTTCCTGGCCTTTGAAGACATATTTATGCGACAGCATCAGCAGGAAGTTTTCCAAGTTTTCTTGGGAACCGCCCAGCCAATACTGGAAACTCAGCATGAAGTTGCGGGCATCTTGGGCTTTGTCGATCGGCAAATATTTCAGCACTTTCGGCAAAGTTTGCAGCAGTTTCAGCATTCCGTCTTGGAAGGAACTCCCGGATTTTTCCTTCCGTTTTTTCATGAATTCGCCGATCGCGCTTTTGCTTTGTCCCAACTGCGCCATCGAGAAACTGCCCATTTTATTGAGGCGCATCACCCCCGGCATCGACGGGAAGACGACGGCGACATCCAAGCTGTCGCGCAGCGGTTCTACAGCCGCTACCACTTTTTCGGCCAAATCTTCGATAAAAATTAGAGAAGCAATAAATACGTTGGCATCGGCCACATCCCGCTTGAAGGCCTCGTAATTTTCCGGGCTGCGGAGTTCTTCGATCAGGTAGCCACTGATTTCTATTGCCAGATTCGGATTTTTGTTATTTATCGCTCGAACCGCTGCCGACAGGGCGCTTTGATACTGCGGTTCCAGTACGACATAGACCACCTTCATGAGCGATCGCCCCTGCAAGTTTTCCGGCACGACGTGGCGAATGGTGGGCTTGACGTGAGTGAACATCCGGTTAGGCTCCTTTAAGATGCTGTTTTCGGCAATCGGGAATTTTTTTATCCCATAAGCATTTTTACCAGAAAACGCTTGCCATTGGGCGATTTGAGCCTGCATATGACACAATTCGACAAATTTATGACGATTTTTCGTTACATTTTTTTATAAATTCCTTGAGCAAATGCTCTAAAATTTGTTTACAATTATTTACTTGACAAATACTTCTAAATGTGTGTTAAATTAATATTTATAGAATAATTAATTACGGACGGATCAAAATTTAAGAAAAAAATCCTGAAAAAAGCTCCAAGTTTTGTATAGAGGATCGAAGTTGCGATCGAGCAATTGACTAAGCGAAAAACAGCATAATTTATGAAATTAAAATAAAGGCTTCAGATAATTTATATGTCACAAAATTTAATATTGTGAGTGGAACTTAAAAGCATTTCCTAAAGTCTTTATTTAGTAAATTCCCGATCCGCCATCGAGCCTCGGTAAAATTAATTGGTATAGATTCTCAAGCCGAGCGACACTCTAGGAGGAAAACATGGCTAACTACGCAATTTTTGACGAACAATACTACCTAGCCCAATATCCTTGGGTAAAACCCGCCATTGATGCAGGAATCATCAAATCCGGCAAAGAACACTTTGAAAAATTCGGTCAAGCCGGCGGCTTAACCAAAATATCGCGGTATTTTGACGAAGATACTTACCTTGCCGCCAACCCAGACCTTCAACCCTTTGTCCGCACAGTCAATCCCAACGCACCTTTTGCCACAGGCTTAGATCACTTTATTCAGTTCGGCTACGATGAAGGACAGCGCCGGGCCTCCGTATCTCCCGAATACAACGAAAGCTTTTATTTAGCAAACAACTCAGAACTGCAACCGTTTATTCAGAACGGAACTTTCAAATCTGGGTATCAGCATTTCATTCAATTTGGCGCAAAAGAAGGTCGTTTTGGAACTTCATTTTTTGAACCGGAATACTTAAAAGAAAACCCCGACATCGTACCGTTTGTCAACTCAGGCGCATTGAAAACCGGTCGGGAACACTTCTTCAATTTCGGCAAAAACGAGCCCAGCCGGTCTGCGACTTTTGTGGGCAGCCGCAGCAACGACATCATCACTGGTGCGGGTGGGGGAAATGCGGAACTTATCGGAGTGGAAGTAGGTATCGACCGCAACGGCAATCGGCAGTATGAAAGCTTTGGCACCAACGAATTCGATGTCCTGACCGGCAGTCCGGGAGTTGATACATTCGTCCTCGGAGTTCCAGCAGCAGCCCAGAATTCATCCCCGACACCTCTGTATACGGGTAACGGTCAAGCTACGATTCGGAACTTCGACATAGAAAACGATTTTATCCAACTGCAAGGAACTTCTTTAAGCGGCTACAGCCTGACTCCGGTTGGCAATAATTTGTCAATCCAGCGTTTTGGAGATGTGCTGGGCGTGATTGAAGGAGGAGCAACTTTGGGTTTGACTTTCCAAGAATCTAACGGTAACGGTACTTTCTTGATTGGTTAGTCATTAGTCAGCAGTCATTAGTCAATAGTCATTAGTCAATAGTCAGTAGGGGCCGTGGATGGTGCGTGTCCGCCCTCTTCGCTCGTTACCAGGCTCTGCCTGGTAATGCAGGTGCGGAGGCTCTGCCTCCTTCTTTCTTGCAACTTACAGGAGAGAAGACTGTAGGAAATGTTTAAGTTATTAAGTTTTCGCTCCTTAGTAGTGATTAGTCATCAGTCATCAGTCATCAGTCATCAGTCACTAGCTAATGCTGTTGATTGATGACTTTTGATTTTTTGGGCAATTGTGCCGTAAAATAGTTTGCTCGATCGCACTTTACATTCTTACTTAAAAAAGCAAAAATGAATTACGATATCTTTGACGAACAATACTACCTCTGGCAATATCCGTGGCTGAAACCTGCCATTGATGCAGGAATCATCAAATCTGGGAAAGAACACTTTGAAAAATTTGGTCAAGCTGGTGGCCTCACCGCAGTATCGCGTTACTTTGACGAACAAACCTATCTAGCTCAAAATCCAGATATTGCTCCCTCAATCCGCAACTCAAGCAATCCAAACGCACCTTTTGCCTCTGGTTTAGACCACTTTATTCAGTTTGGTTACCAAGAAGGCCGCACCAATGTATCGCTTGACTACGACGAAGCATTTTATTTAAAACGATATCCCGTACTTGTGCCGTTTGTACAGAACGGAACTTTTAAATCTGGTTTTGAGCACTTCATCAAATTCGGAGCCAAAGAAGGTCTGTATGCGAACACATTTTTTGAATCAGAATACTTGCTGGAACACCCCGCTGTAGCAACAGCCGTCAAGGCGGGAGTGTTCAAAACAGGCGCAGAACACTACCGAAAATTCGGGCAATTTGAGCCCGCTCTTCCCTTTGTTGATGTGAATTTTTTCGGAACTTCCGGTAATGATACCGTCCAGGGTTTCGGGGTGGAAAATGTTAACATATTTGGAATTCAATATGTTTTAGACGCTAACGGCAGGCGACAGTTTCAAAGTTACGGCAGCGATGAATTCGATACTCTCATTGGCGGTAGCGGTCGCGATAACTTCGTGTTGGCCGTTACCGTCCCAGGTATAGGGGGTAGCAGACCGACGCCTGTCAGCCAGCAGTTCTACGAGGGGCCAGGTTTTGCTAAAATTCAAAACTTTACCCAAGGTCAGGATACGATCCAGTTCGGCTATACATCATTCGATAAATACATTCTGTTTCCCATCAACAATAATCGAGATTTAGCAATCCAAACAAACGGCTTGCCATTCTTTACACCAATTGGAGGCAACCAACTTAGTTATGGTGATACGATCGCAGTAATTGAAGGCGGTGGAAATATCACTTTGAAGCCATTGTTTATACCAGACAAAATTGGCACTTATGTCGGCTAGAAATCCAGAACCGATTAATTAGTCGGTGTTGAGTTTATTTGCGGCGAGCGCACATTAGCAAAAGGGGCGATCGCACTTTGCTATTGGGGCAACTCGCCAAAGCGATCGCGGTATCTAGCAAGCTGCTGTTGTATTTCCTCCGCTCTTTGCGCTGATTCCTCCGCTCTTTGTTCTGATTCCTCCGCTCTTTGCTGTGCTCGCTCCGCAGTGTCTTCAGCCGTCAAATACCTAGTACCTTGTTCGTCAAACCAGTACAAAACTTCCAACTGTCGCTCCCCATCGCTGTACCGACCTCGACCAATACCTAAACCCACTTCCGGCATCCAGAAAGGTTCACCAATTTGCTGTTCGTACTCGCCATTTACCAAACGATAAACTTCAAACGGTTGCTGTTGGTCTCGCCGCCAGTAGTAGGGATTGTAAATCACATAGTACAGCACACCCAACCGGGCATAAATCTCAATTTTTTTATCGTATTCGCCGCCGTAAGTTTGAGAAACAATCTCTAGGGCAAAAATCGGGGGAATATTATTTTCTTCCCACAGGACGTAACTGAGGCGCAAAGTATCGCCTTTGAACCTTTCAACACCCAAACTCAAGAAGCCGTCAGGAACAATTGGAACCAGATGACTTACTCCCGTCGTGTGATAAACTCCCATATCCACGCCAAAAAACCAGTCGTTCCGCTGCTTCCAGTGAAATTTGAGCAAGAATAAAAGTAAGTTGGGAAGGAAGTTTTGATTTTCGTTATCCACAGGAGTATCATCCGAAGAAGGAAGTTCGGCGCTAGTTGGCAAACGCATTTCTCGATCGAATAGTACCATGATAGAAAAATGGCAAATTTATTAATTAATTGTATCATCCAGAAACCGGGTTTATCGAATAAACCCGGTTGCTAAGTCTTTAAGGCCGATCGCGCGCCAGCTTCAAAACCTCAACGACATCTTGATGATTTTCCGAAGATGCCCAAATTAAAGCAGTCCAAGTATTATTATCTTTAGCCTTAATATCAGCTCCTTTATCGACTAAAACCTCCACAACTTCAGTACGCCCGCTACCAGCGGCACTCATCAAAGCCGTCAAACCAAAATTAGTTTTAGCATTCACATCCGCTCCCGCCTCCAACAAAAGCTGTACAATCTCCCTATGTCCGGCAGCAGCGGCGCTCATTAACGGCGTCCACCCGTCATTATCCTGACTGTTAGCATCCGCGCTTGCTGCGAGGATTTTTTTGACAATTTCAGCATTGCCAGCCTCAGCCGCAGCCGTCAAAGCCGTCGCCCCTTCCTCATCTTTGGCGTTGATATCTGCACGTTGTTCGATCGCACATTCTACCGCCGCCACATCACCCATCTTGACGGCATCCATTAAATCTGTCATAAATTCTCCCTTGTATCCTTTTAAATCTTAAATCCTATGACAGTCGATATTTTAATCCTCTCCAACGGGCCCGGAGAATTGGCAACTTGGGTGCGTCCCGCCGTGCAAGCATTGCGCCAGCAATTGGCAAACAGAGGCACAGAAGCGCGAATCTCGGTGGTGCTGTCCCCCTGTCCGCACGCCACGGGGAAAGAAGCAGAAATCGCCTCGAACTATCCAGAAGTGGACAGAGTGCAAGCACCGGAGCATTTTTTTCCGTTCCTATTATCTGGCAAAACTGCCCAAAATTGGGATTGGTACGAACAGGGAGTTGTTTTATTTTTAGGCGGCGACCAATTTTTTACGGTTGTTATTGGTAAAAGGCTGAAATATCGCACGGTTATTTATGCGGAATGGGACGCGCGGTGGTATCGCTGGATTGATAGGTTTGCGGCGATGAAACCGGAAGTTTTTGCTAAAATTTCCCCAAAATATGCTAATAAATTTACAGTTGTGGGAGATTTGATTGCGGAAGTGGGCGATCGCAAATCGGAGGCAAAAGACGGCGTACAACCCCGACGGGAAATAGAGTTAATTGGATTGTTACCGGGTTCTAAGGCGGCAAAATTAGCTTTAGGTGTACCGTTATGTTTGGCGATCGCCCAATCCATCCACCGCATCCGCCCTGAAACGCGCTTTGTAATTCCGGTTGCTCCGAGCTTAGATGTGCAAACTCTAGCACGTTTTGCCGACGCTGAACAAAATCCTTGCTTGCATTTATTTGCTAACGCTAGCGCGGAACTTCATTTAACAGAATCGCCGTTTTTGCAGACAGAAAATGGCTTGAAAATAGAACTTTGGACGCAAACTCCTGCCTACGATTTACTATCAGAATGCAGTCTGTGTTTGACTACTGTGGGGGCGAATACTGCGGAATTGGGTTCGTTAGCTGTACCGATGATTGTTTTGATTCCGACGCAGCAATTGGATGCGATGAAAGCTTGGGACGGATTGCCGGGATTGCTGGCAAATTTACCGTTAGTCGGTTCTGTTTTTGCGACGGCGATTAATTGGGCAATCTTGCAGTTGGGGAAGGGAAAACTTTATGCTTGGCCGAATATTTGGGCTGGAGAGGAGATTGTACCGGAGTTAATCGGGCGGCTGGAAGCGGATGCTGTGGCCCATTTGGCGATCGACTATTTGAGCCATCCCGATAAATTAGCACGAATGGGCGATCGTTTGCGGAGTGTGCGCGGCGAGTCTGGGGCGGCGCGAAAAATCGCTGAATTGGTTTGTCAAGAAATTGAGGTGCAATCAAATTCTGATAATAATTAGATTTTTTTATTGTCAACCGCAGATGTTGGCAGATAAACGCGGATGAACGCAGATTTAATACACACCGTAGGGTGCGTCGCTATCAACCATCTCCCCATAAACTCGAAAATTTGGCAGCGACGCACCGATGCAAAAATAGCTTAACCTCGATCGTGCTTAGCAATTACCCAAATGGCGTGGACAATGCCGGGGATAAAGCCCAAAAACGTGAGAACCAGGTTGATCCAAAAAATCTGTGCCGATGCCGACAGTCAAAAATACGCCCAGAGGGGGAAGAAAAATGGCGGCGACTATGCGAATTAAATTACCCATCTCAGTTACTCCAAACGACTTTTCTCTTTCAATTTAACTTCACTGACCGACAGAGCCTTTCCCGAAAAATTTAGGCGGTGCTGCCATAGTGTAAACTTCGGTTTCCTCGGCGATTACCTGGCGCAAGTGACCCGGAACTTGCATCAACCCCAACAGTGTAATCCCGTCGAACATCCTCAACCCACCGGTTGTTTTCTCGGCAAGTATTTTGTCCGTAACTTCGGGTTCTGGTCTGGTATTTATTTCCTGAGTTGAAGCTATGGCAAAACCCCAAGGAGCTCCGTAGGTAGAAATAAAGCTGGTGCAGGATTGAACGTTGGGAAATACTGATTTTAGGGTGTTGACAATGCGAGCGTGCATTTTCATTTCTGCCGGAGAAACTGGGCCTGCTTGCACTACAAAATATCCGTCAGGTGACATTATTTTGCGGACTTTCTCAAAATACTCCTTGGTAAATAACTGGAAAGATGGGCCTTCTTCAATGGGATCGGATAGGTCGGAAATGACTATATCCCAATCTTTGTCTGTTTTGTCTAAATAGTCCAAAGCATCGCCGATTACTACTTCGCAGCGGGGGTCATCAAAGGCATTTTGGTGCATTTCTGGCAGGTGTTCGCGGCAAGCTTCTACTACTTCGCCGTCAATGTCGATCATCACGACTTTTTCAACTGTTTTCCAGCGGAGCACTTCTCTAATTGTAGCTCCTTCTCCGCCGCCGAGCACGAGCACTTTTTTGGGCGAACCGTGAGCAATCATGGCTGGGTGTACGAGGGGTTCGTGGTAGAGAAACTCGTCGCCGGTACAAGATTGCCATTTGCCGTCCAAAACTAAGCCTTTGCCGTAGGTACCGGTTTGGACTACGTACATTTCTTGATAGGCAGTTTTCTTGTAAGCGAGGACGCTGATGATGCCGTGAACGTAAATATCCCAGGGGGTAATGTACTCGCTCATCCAAAAGTCTGCACGAACTTCGCTACCTGACATCAATTACTCTCCAAATATAAATTGCTGTGTCGATGCTGTCACAAGTAGTAGTTCTTAGCACAAAATGGTGCGGTTGTGTAAGTGCGATCGACACGCAGAAGTGAAATTTCTCAGCAATGGTATAGTGTGACGGCGTTCTGAGATATCTGCCACTTGGCTGGTTAGTTGAGATTGCTTGTGGGCGATCGCCCGGGGCGACTTTTGTACAAATCTTGTCGTTCATCGGGCAATTTTTCGCGCCCGGGCCTTCATACAAATGCGCTATCCTGTCGAATGCAAGCTTCGCTAACGGGCTGCAGATCGACAATCCGATCGTCTCCAACGCGAATGCGACTGCGGGGATGAAAAACTGCGATCGGTTTTAACCTGCTTTGTTGTTAATCTCTTGACATTTTGAATAAATCTTAGATAAGATTTTTAGACATAGCAAAATCAAGGAAGTCTTAATTTTTAAAGAAAAAAAACTCGGGGGGAGATGTGACTAAATTTTCATTAAATTAAGGGTGGAAGTCAATTTAATAATAAAAATTATATCTAATTATCTTAGTTAAAAATAATAGCAAATGTCACCAATAGACTGGGAAGAAAACATTAAAAATCTAGAAAGTGCAAATTTAATTCTGCGACAAAAACTAGAAATATCTGAAACCAAACGCAGCCAACTAGAAGTCCAGAATCAAGAAAAAGAATTTTTGCTAAAAACTGTCACTCAAGAATTTATAGATGCTGAACAAAAATTAAAAGCAAGAATGTCTAAACTAGAAAAAGCTCTGCAAAATCAGCAAGCAATGCAGATCAAATTGATCGAAGCCGAAAAAATGTCGGCTTTGGGAATTTTGGTAGCTGGTATCGCCCACGAAATTAACAATCCTGTCAATTTTATATACGGCAATATTACTTATGTGAATGACTACACTGCCGATATTTTAAAATTACTCGAAATGTACCAAAATAGGTATCCCGAAACTGCTCCAGAAATTGAAGATTATATTGAAAAAATCGATCTAAATTTTTTGCGAGAAGATTTGTTGAAAACTCTTTCGTCAATGAAAGTTGGCTCGGAACGCATCCGTGAAATTGTGCTGACTTTGCGAAACTTTGCCCGGGTAGACGAAGCGGAAAAGAAACCAGTTAATATTCACGAAGGAATTGACAGCACTTTGTTAATATTGCAGAATTTAATTAAGGGAAAACCGGGTTTTCGAGCTATTGAAATTGTAAAAAAATATGGAAACTTGCCGAAACTAGAATGTTATCCAGGACAGTTAAATCAGGTATTTATGAATATGATTAATAATGCTGTTGATGCGTTGCGGGAGCAAGAAAAAAAATCTTCGTCCGAGGAACTAGAAGCGAAGCCAAGCCTGATTGAAATTACTACTTCTGTTATTTCAAAAAATTGGGCAAGAATTAGCATAAAAGATAATGGTGTGGGAATGAGTGAATCTGTAAAAAGCAAGATTTTCGATCCGTTTTTTACTACTAAACCAGTCGGACACGGGACAGGTTTGGGGCTGTCAATTAGTTATCAAATTGTTGTGGACAAACACGGTGGAAGGTTGGAG
>NZ_JADEWV010000280.1 GCF_015207455.1 Microcoleus sp. LEGE 07076 | reverse complement strand
ACAAACACCCCCAACACCATAGCCGAAGGAGTCTGCTCCGAGGTTGCCAAATAGTGAGTCAGATCGTCGCCAATTTCGCCGGAAACCAATTCTACCGTACTCGAGTAAGGGAAGCCGTATCCAACATCCCGCACCACGTACAAATAACCGTCACCTATAGCGCCGCCGACATCAAGTTTGCCTTTAGCATTAGGCGGCAATTCCACTGCCGGATTGCTCACATAACCTCGAACCGTCCCATCAAGTCCCGCATCAACCAGAAGTCCACCCAAGGGCCCATCTCCTTTAATGCGAATGTTGACTCTCGATTCGGGCCGTTTCATGCTGGAGACGAGTAACAGCCCCGCCGACATCGTGCGTCCAAGGGCGGCTGTAGCCACGTAAGAGAGCTTGTGCCGCCCTCTTGCTTCTTCCGTGAGACGTGTGGTAATCACCCCTACAGCGCGAATTCCGCCGTCTGCGGCTTGGGCGCGAATTAATTGATCTGCCATGAAAAACCTTACTTTGTCTTTTGATACCTTCTTGAACTATTTTAGAAGTTCTTGAAAATTGTGGCAGCAGGTAGCAGCAGTTGACTTGACCGAGCCCGGAGCGCGATCGCACTTATTTTAACTATCAAAGCAATAATATTACCTTTGGCAATTTATGTTGATAAAAATTTGATTTGCATTAAAAAAAACATTAGCCCTGTATGCTGGGCGACATAGAAACAACAAACACTGTAGCAGTTCTCAGTAACATGAGTTACGCACGAGCGATCGGTAATAGGTAATAGGTAATTGCCGGATTGGTAATTTGAGTTGTGGTTAGCTACCAGCTATGATTTCTGCCCTCCGCTTCGATCTAACCCATTACCGATTACCATTACGGGAGCGTACCTCACCTAACTGACAAAAGCTATAAAGCAGACATCATTTAGGTAATTAACGATCGAGACAAACCCACTTACTATACAGTATTAAATATGCAGGCAAAATAATTATTGTGAGTTTTTTCAAATTCGGTAGCATCCCAATTGTAAAATCCAGTCAACAGTCAACAGTCAAAAGTCAACCGGAATCCATCTAATTCATCTGCGTTAATCTGTGTTAATCAGCCCTCATCTGCGGTAAAAAAAAATAAAACTTAACCGCCCATGACAATTGATAGACGCCAATTCACGCAGATGCAGAGCAGAGATATATGAATAATTCCGATGTTAACAGATTTGATGTCGCATCTATACAAACTTCTCGATAGTTAAACGATTATTTCTGTTCATTTAGACCTGCTACAGAATCAAGTTGTTATTTGTTGAATACTCGTTCCATTAAGGATCGCGAATTAAATAATTTACACATAATTGTGGGATGGGCTCTATAGCCCGTCCCGGACTGGCTATAGAGCCCATCCCACAAGAACAATAAAAATAGTAAGTTATTTAATTCTCATTCCTAAGCCGCCTACCGTGAAACTGACAGGGTTCGACCTGCACTGGACACCCTAAAAAAAGACGAAAAACCCGGTTTCTGCCCAGAAACCGGGTTTTTCAACTTAAAATGGGTTGTTTGCATTCTTTTAACGAGTTACTGGTCGTAGCTGCCGCCAACACCGATTTGTGTATTGTAGATTTTGGCATCAGTGATGGTCATATCTTCCATTGATGCACCGGATACGTCAGCGGTGTTAATGATGGCGGCGGTCAGATTTGCCCGATCGAGGTCTGCATCATTTAAACTGGCATTAGTCAGGAAAACTGCTGTCAGGTCAGCACCCGTCAAGTTAGCCCCCGTCAAGTCGGCACCTTCGAGGTTAGCGCGATACAGGTTGGCGCCTTGCAAATTTGCTTCTCTCAAATCTGCGCCAATTAAATGAGCTCCTGTCAAATCTGCTCCAGACAAGTCGCACCTAAAACATTGCCCAGTTGAGAGTAACTGTTTGACTTGAGCCGGATTTTGGGCGCGAGCCGGGCCGGCGAGCAGTAGGGGGGTAATTAGAAGAGTAGCGGCTAATAGGTGGCGGTTCATATTTTTTTCCTCAGTATCTTATGTAATTAACTTCTGGTGTTTATATTTACAATTTTACCACAGTTGTTGTCGCAACTTGCGATCGCATTCACATATCTGCTGTGATATCGATTGCCCTTGAGAGCGCACAAATGGTTTCCGAAAGCTCGCAAAACTTATATGTCGCAAAACTTAACACTGCCGAACTTAAGACAGTGCTTTTTTGTAGTAACATATCCTATATTAGCTAAAATTGCCCATAAATGTGTCTTTCTAAAGATGGATACTCAAGATGGATACGATCGGCAATGCGATAGATAATTTGAGCAGGTAACTCGAGCGCGAAAAGTTGAAAAGAAACACATTATTCTCAATAAAAGTGTCGCGAGACCGAAAAATTAACTTAAAATAAAAATTAGCTTATAACTTTATAGGTAGAGGGAAAGCCGTCACTGGCTAGAACCCCAGCCAAACATCGGGTGCATTTTTCACAAGAAATTTTTATTAGGTCTCAGCAGCGCTGTAAAAATCAACGTAGTGCTTGGAAAGCAGCGCTTTTTTGGAATGTCGCAGAGTCTGCGCGGTCGCAAAAATTAATTAAATATGTTCAAAAACGATTCCTCCAAATATCTGCCAACTTTAGATCGAGTAATTGACAGATCCCCCTTGACAGTTTGGCCCGATACCCCATTATCCGAAGTAATTACCCTGATGGGCCAACAGCGCCCGAATCCCCCTCTAAACACTGAGATTCCACCAACTGATATCTACCATCCGCTAACAGAAATCGCAAATCCCCCCACCTCAAAGGCCCTCAGAGATGCCACAGGTATCTGCGTCTTTGTCGTGGAAACATCTCTAGACAAATCAGACTGGCAATCTGCTCAAAAAAATAGTCAATTGCAAGGAATTTTCAGCGAGAGGGATTTCGTCGATTTGATTGCTTCAGGCAAAAACTTAAAAAATGTTACGATCGCAGAGGTGATGCGGCAGCCTGTGGCAACTCTCACCAAAGATGAAAATCGAGACATTTTTAGCGCCCTAATTCTGCTTGGCCAACACAGAATTCATCACCTGCCAGTATTGGATGGTGGCGGTAAACTCCTGGGAGTAATAACGCCCGAAAGCATTCGCCAAGCGATGGTGCAACCGACAAATATCTTAAAAATGCACAGCGTCAAAGAAGTAATGACTGCAGAAGTCGTTCAAGCGCCTGTAACTGCGTCGGTGATGAGTTTAGCTCAGTTGATGGCGCAGCACCGTGTTAGCTGTGTGGTAATTACAGAGTTATCGATCGATTTGCCGTTTCCTATTCCTGTAGGTATCGTCACAGAACGGGATATTGTGGAATTTCAAGCTTTAGATATAGATTTGTCGCAAACGATCGCCCAAACTGTGATGAGTACGCCCTTGTTTAGTCTCCAGCCAGAAGACTCGCTGTGGGTAGCCCATCAGGAAATGCAGCAGCGTTTCGTCCGCAGGTTGCTAGTAAAAGGGGAACGCGGAGAACTCCTGGGAATAGTTACTCAAACTACCTTGCTGCGCGTACTCGACCCAATGGAAATGTCCGGGGCGATCGACATTTTACACGACAGCGTCCAAAAACAAACTAGCGAATTGCAAAAGGCGATCGCATCCCTCAGCTTGACTAACAGCCGGCTGGAAACAGAAATCGCTACTCGCCAGCAGGCAGAGGTGCGGCTGCAACTACTAGAATCTGCCGTAGTTAACGCTAACGACGCGATTGTGATTATGGATGCGGGAAACCGCGATATCTCCGATCCAGCCATCATCTACGTCAACGAAGCTTTTACCCAAATGACCGGTTATCGGCCCGAAGAAATTATCGGCCAAACACCCAGTTGTCTGCGGGGCCCCGATAGCGACGGCGCTCAAGTTGCTAAAATTCGTCGCGCTTTCTCTCGCCGAGAACCGCTGCGTTTGGAATTGATCAACTACCGCAAAGACGGTTCAACTTATTGGGTGGAACTCAACAGCGTACCCGTTGCTGACGAGTTGGGGAACCTAACTCACTGGGTGTCCGTGCAGCGGGATATTAGCGAGAGAAAGCGCATGGAACAAGCATTTTTTGCAGAAAAAGAACTCGCTCAAGTTACTCTACAATCGATCGGTGACGCAGTAATCACTACTGACAGCGGCGGCTGCATTTCCACCCTCAATCCAGTTGCTGAAAAACTCACCGGTTGGTCTACCTCGGAAGCTAAAGGTTTGCCCCTAGCGGGCGTGCTGAGAATCGTTGACGAAACTACCCGGATGCCGATCGAAAATATCGCCGAAATCGCTTTGTACGAAGGTCGAATTGTTGACCAAGCACACAATAGCTTGCTGGTGGCGCGCCACAACCGCGAATTTGCGATCGACCACTGCGTCTCCCCCATCCACGCCAGCAACGGCAAAATTGTCGGGGCCGTCGTTGTGTTCCGAGATGTCACCCAAGTGCGAACTCAAGCGCGACAACTCACCTGGCAAGCAACTCACGACCCCTTGACGCAATTGGTTAACCGCCGCGAATTTGAGTACCAGCTAGAACACGCACTGCACGGCGCTCAAGGTTACGGCCAAGAACACGTCATGCTTTACCTCGATCTCGATCGCTTCAAAATAGTTAACGACACCGCAGGTCACGTTGCAGGCGACGAACTGCTCCGCCAAGTCAGCCAGCTATTTAAAAGCAATATCCGCAAAACTGATATTTTGGCGCGTCTGGGCGGCGATGAGTTTGCTGTACTCCTGTACAACTGCCCCCCAGAACAGGGCTTAGATGTTGCAAAATTGCTGCTGCAAAGCATTCAGGAATTCCGGTTTGGGTGGCAGAACAAAAGTTTTTCGATCGGCGTTAGTATCGGTTTGGTGGCAATTAATCCCAAAACAGCATCGACATCTGCGGTGTTGAGCGCGGCCGATCTTGCCTGCTACGCTGCTAAAAATAAAGGCCGCAACCGGGTGCAGATTTATCGATCGGGCGATCGGGAATTAATCAAACAGCACGGCGAAACCCAGTGGGTAGTGCAAATTAATCGAGCTTTAGAAGAGAATCGCTTGCGCTTGTACTCTCAGCCGATCGTACATTTGCTCAACCCATCCACCACCGGCATCCACTGCGAAATCCTGCTCCGCCTCCAGCTTGAAACCGGTCAGTTGGTATCGCCGATGGCGTTTATTCCGGCAGCCGAACGCTATAACTTGATGCCAGCGATCGATCGCTGGGTAATTCGCACTTTATTTAGCAAATTATCTCAAATTTTCACGGCAAATTTATTGGTCCAAAACCCCGGAGCAGACAGCGATAAAATAGTTACCTTGCCTGCGGCCTCTCCCCTGTCTAATTCGCAATCCTCATTTGCAAAATATCCCAGCCTTTATGCCATCAACCTTTCAGGCGACAGCATCAACGAAGAAAAGTTGATCGAGTTTATTCAAGAGCAGTTTTCTATCCATCAAATACCGCCGGAAATAATTTGTTTTGAAATCACCGAAACCGTGGCGATCTCGAATCTCAGCAAAGCAGCCAGCTTAATTTGCCAACTCAAGGAACTCGGCTGCCAGTTTGCCTTGGACGACTTCGGTAGCGGGATGTCTTCCTTTGCTTACCTAAAAAGCTTGCCCGTTGATTTCATCAAAATTGATGGTAATTTTATTAAAAATATTACCGACAACCCTATTGATATCGCAATGGTAGAAGCTATTACCAAAATAGCTCACGTCATGGGAATTAAAACAATTGCCGAATACGTGGAAAGTCAAAAAATCATGGATAAAATCAAAGAAATTGGGGTAGATTACGCTCAAGGTTATTATTTGGGTAAGCCTCAACCTTGTAACTTTACATCTCCTAGTTTAGAGGAATTTTTGGGGGAATTTCCGGTAAATTATTTGGCCTTGGAGGCTAAGCTGGCTTCTTGAAGATGGAAGTTTGGCAACGAATTTTTTAGAGAATTTAACGGATGTAATGAACACCTATTATAGCCTTTCTCAGAAAGATGAGGTACTGTCGGGCATAGGGCATAGGGCATAGGGCATAGGGCATAGGGCATAGGGCATAGG
>NZ_JADEWV010000493.1 GCF_015207455.1 Microcoleus sp. LEGE 07076 | reverse complement strand
GTACGACTGAACCGACCAATGGGACCTTGATCGTCGGAAACAAAGTGGAAGCCGGGTTGGTCGCCTGTTGGGCGCCATATTGGTTAAAACGACCAGAGATTGGCATTGAGGGAGTTGGTTCCGCGGCCAAATGTGGGTGATGGCGACTGACCCCCAGGCTTCTCGTCGCACAGTGATCGCGCAAATCGGCCTGCGCGGAGGGGCCAAGCCATCTCGTCATGCGCAGATCGTCAACAGGAATGATCCCTGCCGTAACAAGCTGAACTTTAATGAAGGGGAATCCGCAGTCCAGCAGATCTTCCCAAAAATGGATTGTAGGGTTATCCTCCACACCAAGGTCGAAAAGCGTGTGGACGACGAGGCCCTTCGAGCTCAGCCGATCTGACAGGTGGACTTCAACTTCGTGAATCAGTTGGTCCTTATCATGAATTATGGGAGTATCATGTATGACGCTGAGGCCGCGTTCGCCCAGAAGTGGCGATTTGAAAGTAAAAAAGTAGGACTGACAATGCTTCTTGATCTCGTTGTTTGATGTAAGAAAGATAACATCAGCGTCACACGCGGCCACCTGCTCGCGCATCGAGCAAACCGCGTCTATGCCGTTATACACCGGCAATATGCTGTCGTTGCTGAAACGCTGCGGACCTGGCTAAGGCCGCCCAGAACTTCCACAGCGAGTTTCCATGCCCCGAAATCAAAACCGACGTTCTCCCGGACAATTACGATACGGGCGGACGGGCAGTCGGGTTTGACATAGTCGAAGAAGCTGTCCGTGTTGACCACAAGAGCCACGGCATAGCCCGCCTGAACGAAAGTCTCGATCTGGTACTTCTGACACTGACTGAGGGCGCCGTTCGGAGTGTAAACAACCAGTATCAACCAATCTGCGTCCGGATCAAGTTTTGCATTGCGATCAATTCGGTAAAGCACGGGTCTGCGGTGGATATCTGCAGCCTTGGCTTTGATCATACCCTTCGATTGGCCGCTCGGGCTTCGGCCGAGTATCTTTCCGAGC
>NZ_JADEWV010000279.1 GCF_015207455.1 Microcoleus sp. LEGE 07076 | reverse complement strand
GTCTAATGCTTTCCTCTCAAATGATTTCGGGCTAAATGCCCAATGCTTTCCTGTCAAATGCTTTCGGATAGCCCCCCAACTGCCAACTAACAAATAACAACTAACAACTGACTAATTACCATTTCGATTATAATGGCGGTTCAAAAAAACTCGGACTCAGTTCTACATCAGTCAAATCTGTTTCGCTCAAATAAGCGTCGGTCAAAAATACGCCCTTCAAATTTGCCCCCTTCAGGTTAGCACCTTTAAGATTAGCACCTCTAAGATTAACTCGGAATAAATGAGTGTCGCTCAAATCTGCCTCAGTTAAATCTGCTCCCTCCAAATTTACTCTCATCAAATCTGCTTTTCTGAGGTGTGCTTGGTTTAATTTAGCGCCGCTTAAGTCAGCTTTTGTCAAGTCTACACCTCTCAAGTCTGCCCCGCTCAAGTTAGCGAACAGCAAAGTAGCTCCGGTGAAATCTGTCTCCCTCAAATCGGCATCGCTTAAATTAGCGCCGCTGAGGTCGGCCCTTGTTAAGTCTACACCCCGGAGGTCAGCAGAACTCAAGTTTACTTGGTGCAAAATTGCGCCGCTTAAATCGGCTCCTCTTAAATCTGTTCCCTCCAAGTTTGCACCTTTGAGGTAAGCTTTTTTTAAGCTGGCTCTGCTGAGGTCTACATTTCTCAGATTGACCGAACTTAAGTTAGAACTGCTCAAATTAGCTCCGCTTAAATCTGACCCGTTTAAGTCTGCTCCGGTTAAGTTTACTCCTTGCAACGATACGTTGGGAGCAATTAAATAAGCTCCGCCGAGACTGAGGTCGATGCCTTCTGAAAACAATGTTTGGTTGCTGTAAACAGCTTTTTCAAGAATCGTAGCGCTCAAACTGGCTTCCCTCAAGTCCGCTCCGCTGAGGTTTGCTCCTGCTAAGTTTGCCCGATCGAGCTTTGCTCCAAATAAAATAGCTTTGTATAAGTTTGTCCGCCGCAAATCGGCTCCCTTTAAATCCGCTCCGGTCAAATCTACCATAATCAGATTTAATCCCGGAAGCGAGGCATTGGGAGCGAGCAAAATTGCTCCCATTGCTGCTGGATCGATATCGTTGGGAAAGATAGTCCGGTTGTTGTAGACAGCTTTGTCTAAAATGGTGCCGATCATTTGAGAGCCGCGCAAATCGGCGCCGCTGAGGTTGGCTCTGGTTAAGTTGGCTTGTTGAAGATTTGCTCCAACTAAATTGGCCTTGATCAAACTTGCTTGTTGGAGATTGGCTTGAGTGAGTTCGGCTCCTACCAGAGTCGCTTCTCGCAGGACAGCACCGCTCAAATCGGCTCTGGTGAGGTTGGCTAAATTGAGCAGTGACTCAGATAAATCCGCGCCGCTGAGGTTGGCGCGGGTGAGATCGGCTTCGATCAAATCTGCATACGTGAGAATAGCCTCTTTGAGGTTGGTTTCTCGGAGGTCGGTTCCTCTGAGGTTGGCTCCCCGGAATTCCGCACCGCCGAGGTTTGTGCCTTTAAGCGGTTGTCCCCGGAGGTCGAGCCGGTGCAGAAAGTCACCAACGTTCATTTCCATCTCAAATTCGCTCTCTTTAATGCTTAACCTAGCTTGACATTCCCAGCCCTGAATCGGGAATAGCCGAAAAACTATAAATTTTTTGGGGTTGAAGCCTCGCGCAGGCCCAGGCGACTTGTCCGAGGGGGAAGGTTTGTCGATCGAGCTGGATTTGCAGGATTTTGAGCGGATCTCCACCGGAGGAAACCATGAATTCTAATGTTTGCAAATTCGGCTGTGTGCTGAGGTCGCCCAGAATTTGGGCGATCGCCTTGACATAAGGATGGTTTTGCTCTTTGTACCACTCCGGGGCCGCGAGTCCGGCTTGATCGAAGCCGAGGTGAACGATGAGGGAGCGTTCTCCAAACAAAGCTACGCCCACCGGCCGCGCTTCTTCTTGCAGCAACAAGTCTTGACCTGCTGCCAACTGCCGCAGTTTTTCGAGGTGTTCGTACCGATTTTGGATTGCAGAATCTGCTTCTGTTCCTTCTTCCCTCGAACCTCTTCCTTCTTCCTTTTTCCTTCTTCCTTCTTCCTTCGCTTCGTTCCACTGAATCGCCACTGTTACTAAATAAGTTTGCAGCAGCATATGACCGAGTTTTTCGGCTTTTGTTGCCAAATAAATCGAGTTGTAATCTGTAGCTTCAATTAGTAAGGGGACGCGATCGGCCACTTCAATGCCGTAACCTTTCAAACCAGCAATTTTGCGCGGGTTGTTGGTAATCAACCGAATTTTTTTCACTCCCAAATCGTTGAGCATTTGCGCTCCAACGCCGTAGTTTCGCAAATCAGCGGGAAAGCCCAAGCGCTCGTTAGCTTCTACGGTATCGTATCCCAAATCTTGCAGCGAGTAAGCTTTTAGTTTATTTACCAATCCAATGCCCCGACCTTCTTGGCGCAAGTAAACTATGATGCCAGAACCGACATTTTCGATCATTTTCAGTGCCGCTTGCAGTTGCATCCGACAGTCGCAGCGCAAGGAACCCAAAGCATCGCCGGTCAGACATTCGGAATGTACTCGCACCATCACGGGTTTGTCCTTAAATTCTGCGGGGTCGCCCTTGACAATAGCAACGTGTTCTGAATTGTCTTGAGTGTCGCGGTAGGCGTAAATCATAAAATCGCCGAATTCACTGGGCAATTTGGCGACTGTTTCGCGGCGGACAAATCGATCGTACTTGAGTCGGTAGCTAATTAAGTCAGCAATGCTGATGATTTTGAGGTTGTGGGTTTTAGCGTACTCGATTAATTCCGGCAACCTGGCCATTGAACCGTCGGGGTTTTGAATTTCGCAGATGACACCGCTGTGATAGAGGCCCGCGAGTCTGGCGAGGTCAACGGAGGCCTCGGTGTGACCGGCGCGTTTGAGAACGCCACCGTCGATCGCCCGCAGGGGGAAAATGTGACCGGGACGGCGCAAGTCTTGAGGTTTGGTGTCCGGGTGGATCGCGACTTGGATGGTGCGGGCGCGGTCTTCGGCGGAGATCCCGGTACTGACGCCGTTGACTGCATCGATGCTGACGGTGAACGCAGTTTGATTGTTGTCGGTGTTTTTGCTGACCATCAGGGGCAGTTCGAGCCGATCGAGCCTGTCGCCGCTCAAGGCCAGACAAATTAAACCCCGCGCGTTCACTGCCATGAAATTGATGTTGTCGGGCGTAGCGAATTGGGCGGCACAAATTACGTCGCCTTCGTTTTCGCGGTTTTCGTCATCGACTACTACAAGCATCCGACCTGCTTTGAGGTCTGCGAGGGCGCTGTCAATTGAGTCAAAGTCGAAGGATTGAGTTGAGGTGTTGTTATTGGGCACTGAGAAGTTCAAGCTATAAACTGTATTGTTATGGAAATAGAATCTCTTTTTAATTGTAACCTTTTGTTTCCGACAGGGCGATTCCTCGATCCAGATGAGTTGGACACAATTTCCCAGCTTGCCTACTATAAAAATAGCCACTTGTCAACCAAAAATTGCCGCATTATTGAATGATCTTAACTAAGATCGCACAGATTTTAGCTAAACTGTACTTCCAACCTCCTAACTGTCTAATTGACAACCTGAATTGTTTGGCAGCAATAAATCTGCTGCCAATAAAGTTAGTATTAGTTATTTTTTGTGTAGTTGATATTAGACGATCGCCCGCGAAATCTTTACTAAAACTTTAATAAATTCTGCCTAAATGTGTGCTTTACTGAAAATTTAAAAGAGTCGATCGACCCTGGAGCATCTCCGGCTTTGTAAAAATATATTTTTGTTCGATTGCGATCGTCCCAGAAGAGCGAGTGTACAACCCCGTGCGAGTTCTTCAAGAGTTGGCGCGCCTGAAACAAAAACACAGATGTTCCCCATCGGCCGACTTAATTTTTTTGAAACTGATTCGGAGGAGAATTTTATGAATGCCACTACTCAAAACACTATCCACAGGACTTGCTCAGTGGCTGTGTTCTGTGCAATTATCGCGCTACAGCCACAAAAAGCTACAGCAGCAACGCTATCTAACGGTTGGAATTATGCGATCGACTCCTTCAGCGACGGCGTGACAGGGCCACAAATCGGCGGCGGCGCATTTGAATTTTACGGCATCGCCGTCAAAGAAACATCAGATACAGCTTTCATCGCCATCAACTCCAATCTAAGTTTAGCAGGATATGCAGACACCGCCGCTCTCCGAGGCAACATCAACTACGGCGATTTGTTCTTCAATTTTTCCGGTCAAAACTTCAACACAGCTAACGCAAACGGCAGCTTATTTGGTATCCGCTTTGCCGAAGGAAATGACTCAGGCGTTGCGACAACAGGCGTTTACAGCAATGTCACCGCTAAAAGCGTCACCAAAACCAACTCCGGCTTTACCAATTTAAATCAATTCAACACTGTAGTTGCATCTCAAGGCGGTACTCCATCAATGGGCGATTTAGCTGCCACAGACCCCTATTTTGAACAAACAGGAAACTGGACAGTTCTCAACTCAATTGCTGCGGGGAAAAAAGTAGGAGAAATCAACTTTTTAACTCCAGCAACTTTGAACGCTCTCGGTCTTAATTTCGCTCAATTTAATGCAGTAGGTTCTCAAACAATCGGATTCAGTTTCAACAAATCTGCTATGCCTTCGGGCAGCTATATTGCTAACTTTTTTGCCGAGTGCGCTAATGATGCGATCGCCATTAAAAGCTCGTTTGAAGCAAGCTCTCCTGAAGCCGTACCCGAACCTGCTACTTGGTTGGGTACTTTTGCCGGATTTGGGATTCTGGGTATGGGTGCGGCGAAACGCAAAATTAAGGGCAAGATTAGCTGAAATTAAAAGTTTGCAACACATTTAAGATTGCACTTAGAACCCCGACTTCTTCCAGAATTCGGGTTTTGGATATTTTTGATGAATCAGTCGGCCTCCTGGTGGCGAAAGTAGTAGGGTGCGTCGCAGGGTAATATTTGCCATCTGCGGTATTTGTTTGTTGATCCGCACCTTACGCCGTTATGGATAATCGAGGGGTTGTCTTCCCCGGATTTGGTATAACCTCATGCTCTAAGCTAAATTGAAATTGGCAGCATTAATCGCACTTGCCGTCACCCCATTCAGAGAAGCTAAAATTTCACCTGTTGACGACAAACGGATGAAAGTTGAACTATTTTCTTGAGTAATTGACAATTGCGAGAAAGTGAGATTATTGCCCAGTATTAGCAAATCTTGGCCATTTTCAAAATCCAAGATAGTATCGATACCAGAATTGGTAGAAAGCAAGAATTTATCATTGCCAGCACCTCCTGACAAAATATCACTTCCCAAACCCCCAGTCAGCCAATCATCACCGTTTCCTCCGAACAGCAGGTCAGTGCCATCACCGCCATTCAAACTGTCATCACCGCCTTCAGCAAACAAAACATCATTACCGCTACCTCCCAGCAATGTATCGTTACCATTGCCACCATAAAGAGTGTCATTCCCAAGACATCCATCTAGCAAATCATTATTCTGATTTCCGTTCAAGAAATCATTGCCAGCACCTCCGCAGATACTATCATCTCCGAAGTTACCGTAAAGACTATCATCACCTTCGCCACCAAAGATAATATCATTTCCGTCACCCCCATAGCCGATATCGTTGCCTTTACCGCCGTCGATAAAATCAACACCTTCATTCCCAAAAAGTAAGTCGTTGTCTTCCTTGCCATTGATTGAATCATTGCCCCGATCGCCGAAAATGATATCTTCACCTTGACCGCCCAAAATGATATCATTGTGTTTGCCACCAAACAGGATATCATCTCCCTGATCGCCACTAATAAAATCATTTTGTTTGTTGCCATACAAAGTATCGTTGTTTTCGCCTCCGTATAAGTTGTCATTGCCGAAACCCGCATCGAATATGTTCGGATTTGAACTACCGTAAAAAGCGTCATTATCAGGAGTACCAAACTGGATGTTACCGCTGCCATTGCTGGCGATAATATTTTCAGCTTCATTGGGTAAATCCAAATTTGGATATCGAATAGTATTGCAAATGCAATCACTTTCAGTTGAACTTGGTGTCGGCGTTTCCAGTGGCGTTGGTGTCTGTAGGGGCGGTGCCCCCGTGCCCGCCCC
>NZ_JADEWV010000278.1 GCF_015207455.1 Microcoleus sp. LEGE 07076 | reverse complement strand
TCGTTGAATAGGACTCAGTATTTTATTCTCACTTGACTTAACCAAGGTATTTAACTCTTTTTCAAGAGTATCAATATCGCTGTTACTCGATTCAGATAGTGCAATTGCTGAACTTTTAAGGATATCTTCTTGCCGTGTAGCTAGTTTAATACTACTGATTAGAAAAACCATCAAGGCAAAGCCAAGCCATGCAACACAAAAGGTAATGTAGAGATTGATTGTCCATTCTGTTCTTAAAACAGTCAATAGACCACCAACTAAAGATAGTGTAGCATCTCCAAAGCTCTCTCTTTGGATAAAAATTAATAGGGCGGTGAAGACAACTAGAAGAATTAAAGAGGCTAGTCTTAAAGGAGAAAATAGCAAAGTAATTGAGATAATTAATACTGCTAATAAAATCCCAACTATTACTAAACCAGGAGCCACTTTATATGCAGCATTAACAAGTTGAAAAACCGCAGCTCTTAGCGATTCTTGAGAGGTACTTGTTTGAGAGTTATTATTCATGATTTATATAAATATTTATGACAAAAACCGATTCGCTCTCTATTTGAGGGAATTGAGAATGCGTAATTTCAATGAGATAGCAAAGTTTCTGGATTGTGGTTTCCACCCTCCTTCCCTATCCTAAGCTGCTTTATCTGGCTTGGCTTTAGCTCTCTGTTTAAAGCTTTCAAAGTCTACAACTTTAGACTTAACAGCCGCTTCCCACACATCCTTAATAATGTTAGCTAGCTGGGGAATAACAATCATTACAAATTGACCGATGCCTTTATTTTTTTTGTCCGCTACTTTCATTACCTGGGGCATATCAGTCCAATCATGCTTGACCCAATAAACTTCATCATTAACCACGACCAAGTGTTTATTTCTGAGGCTGTCATCAAAGCCAGTCTCGTTAAGGAACTGAATAATTTTCCTAACTGTCTGCAAGGAAACTTTTTGCCTGAGATGCCCGATCGCTCGAATCTCTAATACCTGTTCCCATGTATAGATTACCGTCGGCTTTTTGGAATTGCCGTATTTTTGAGGCACTACTACCCCTGTCCTGTCCAAGTAGGCAAGGCGACTCGATGTTGTCCCAGTTAGGGCTAGAGTTTCTTGACGGGTAAAGCCTTCCATAGCACTTGCTCTCCTGCGATAGCCTCCTGCAACTCCACTGCGACGGAATTGCCTTTACCCGTAACATACACCCATTCCTTCAACGTCTTAAGAAAAATTTAACATTTCTTATGGTTCTCAACGTACACCTTCTAAAACGTTATGTTAAATTGTAAAGGTAATTAACCCTGGTGAACTATATGGCTGAAGGGAAAAATCAGCACGTTGTCCCCCATAAGACCGGATGGGCAGTGGAGGGAGAAGGCGCTAGCAAAGCCACGCAGGTATTCACCACCCAGCAGAAAGCGATTGAAAGAGCACGAGAGATTGCTCAAAACCAACGATCGGAGGTGGTGATTCATCGGCGAGACGGGACGATTCGGGACAAGGACAGCTACGGCAATGACCCCTGCCCTGCGAAAGACAGAAAGCATTGAGGTCTGATGAGAGTGATTAGCCCAGTACGCGAGGCGACTCGCTCTTAGTGTCCTCTCCACTTGACTAGATTCTATTTCCAACCGATTACAAAGATGAGCTTGTGCGTTAATCCTCATTGCCCCAATCCAAAAAATGCCGATAATGTATTGCGCTGCTCTAGCTGTAGTTCTAATTTGTTGCTAGAAGGGCGCTATCGCGCCACTCGCTTGCTAGGAGAAGGCGGCTTTGGCAAAACTTACGAGGTTAGCGATCGCGGGCGACCTCCGAAAGTTCTAAAAGTTTTGATTAAAAACACTCCCAAGGCTGTAGAACTATTCAAGCGAGAAGCCGAAGTTCTATGCCGCCTCAAGATTTTAGGAATTCCCAAAGGTGAAGAGTATTTTATATTTACTCCTGGTAACAGTCAGGAACAAGTGCATTGCTTCGTAATGCAAAAAATTGAAGGCGAAAATTTGCAAGATTGGATGTCCCAGCGGGACGATCGACCGATCGGCGAAAAGAAAGCCCGTCTTTGGTTGGAGGAGTTAGTTTATATCCTCAGCGACCTCCACCAGAATCAGTTGTTTCACCGGGATATTAAGCCGTCCAACATCATGCTTTCTCAGAACGGATTGTTGGTATTAGTAGATTTTGGAACCGTGCGGGAAATCACCCACACTTACGAAGGAAAACACGCAGCCAAGCAAATCACGACTATTCATACCCCTGGCTACGCTCCCTTGGAGCAATTTAATGGTCAAGCTTCCCCACAATCCGATTTTTTTGCCTTGGGTCGTACTTTTGTTTATTTGCTAACCGGAAAGCATCCTAATGAATTCAACAATTCCTACGAACATGACCTTTACACTGACGAAATAGAAACTTGGCGCGATGAAGCACCCCACGTTTCACCCGTGTTTGCAGATTTTATCGACCAACTCATGGCGCGGCCCCTTCAGAATCGCTTTGCGGATACTCAGGCAATTTTGCAACGGCTCCAAGAAATCGACGAAATTTTGCATCCTCGCGTAGCCATTACGCTAGAAAGGTATCGATTGCAAAAAAAGTTGCAAAAAATGCAGAGGGATGAAGAACTTTTGTCTGATATTCGCCAGTTATCTCAACATTGCTTTGGGAGTTTTTCAAACGTACAGCCTGCATTGGAAAATTCAATAGATTGGCAACAAGTTGCCTTATACTGCACGTTGGGCGATTTATCATCTGGACATTCACAACCTGTACGCTGCGTCGCTATTAGTCCAGACGGGCAGTTCCTCGTTAGTGGTTGCGACGGTGGAGTTGTCAAAGTTTGGAACCCGATCGAGGAAGAAGAACTTTATACACTTAAAAGTCACTCAACAAGCGTAATTTCTGTAGCTATTAGCCCAGACGGCGAAACTTTGGCGAGTGCTAGTACCGATCAAACCATTAGATTGTGGAACCTAAAAACCGGGCAAGAAATTAAAGCCCTAAGAGGGCATTCAAATCCTATAACTTGCGTGGCTTTTCACCCAAAAAAGAATTCAGTTTTATTTAGCGGCAGCTTCGATACAACTGTCAGCGTTTGGAATCTTGAAACCGCTCAAATAACGCATACCTACGCCAGACATACTGGCGGTGTTACTTGCCTAGCCGTTCACCCCAACGGGAAAATTCTAGCCAGCGGCAGCCACGATTGTACTGTCATCATTTGGAGTAACCATACGCTCGTCGGTCATTCTGCTCCTGTGTTATGCGTAGCAATTAGTCCCGACGGACAAACTCTGGTTAGTGGCAGTCAAGACAAAGAGATTAAAGTATGGAACCCGAGCAACGGTGAGCTGCTTCGTACTTTGACCGGACATTCCGCCTCTGTCTTGTCTCTAGTAATAAGTCCAGACGGGCAGACTCTAGTTAGCGGTGGCGAGGATAAAACTATCAAAATTTGGAACTTAGAAACAGGGGAGGAAATTAAAACCCTCGCTCACAATTTGGCACCTGTTACCTCTTTAGCTATTAGTTTTGACGGTCAAATTTTAGCTAGCGGTAGTGAGGACTTTAGCATAAAACTGTGGAAATAGCGCCCTAATTTAAGAAATCCCGAATTTTGCTAACGGTTAGCACCGAATAAAGTACCGCTATCGATAAAATTGTCCGTGACAATAGCCTGGTTAACAAAACCGTAATTTAGTCCTTCCAGTGGCATATAAAAAAAGTACGCTATCATAGATTAATGAAATAAATTGACTCAAGTAATAATCATAAATGTTTCCTCTTACCATCTACTTTGAAGAACTGCTTAAAAATATTCAGCCACCTAAAGAACGGCTCGAAGAAGCCCAAGAGTTACCCTGGAAAATTCGCGACTACATTAAAGGCAGCAAAGATTTTTCAACTGTCTATCCGCATACTCGACTAGCAGGTTCCTATGCTCAACACATGGCAGTAGGCGATGTTAAAGATGTTGATACCCTGGTGCGAGTTCCCGGAGACCCGGAGGCTAATGAACCAGAAGCCAAGAAACTAATCCTGGATTTAAAGAAGTTGTTGGATAAGTTACCCGAATCCTTGGGACATGAAGGTTATGCTGCTCTAGACATTGAGCGAGCACGTCGCTCGATCCATGTGTATTTTAAGGACAAAGATTTTCATCTAGATTTCGTTCCTTGCATTGCGCCTGATGGATTTGAAAAATTGTTGTATGTTCCAGATCGGGGCTTCAATAAATGGATACCGTCTCATCCAATAGGTTACATTAATTTGCTCAATGAGTTAAATGAAAAATTTGATACCAAAGTAAAACCATTGGGAAAACTACTGAAACATTTCCGCGATTACCAGATGAAAACACGCAAACCCAAAAGTTATTGGTTAGGTGCTCTGTTGATTTACCATATTCAGAAAGGTAGTCTGGACATGACGCAATCGTTAGGAGTTCTGTTTCACGATTTGCTAGATGCTATTTATCGCCAGTACGATCATCTAATTTGGACGAGTACAACTGCAACTCCGAATCTTCCAGATCCCATGTTGGGACATAATGTTTCTTGGAATTGGACTCGCTCTCACTTTGAAACTTTTATGAAAAGGATTAAAGAGGGGCGTGGCTGGGCCGATAAAGCATTGCAAGCCAACGATCGCGAAACAGCAATCCTGTACTGGCAAAAAATCTTTGGAGAAGAGTATTTCCCTACAGAAGTGGAAATTAGTGCCTCGGAACTCGCGAAAGCCGGTTTACCAGGTCAGTCTTTTGTCACTTCTACTGGGTTGATTTTGCCAAGCCAGCCAGTTTCGGGCATCTACACACCTACACAATCTACCAAATTTCATGGGACTGAGCAAATTTGAATATTCGCAACTACAACCTATCGTTAATCCTGCACTGCAAAGTTTCCATATTTTACATCGATTCCCAGATTTCGCATACAGGCGCGAGCGTGGCGTGGCGGTATGGCGCGGCACACTTCAGCCTCGTCAGTTTTCCCAAAAATATCGAGTAGCTGTGTATTATAAGCTCAGTTCGTTCCCTACAGTGCGGGTGATCTGTCCTGCCTTAGCACCAAAAGCACCACATTTATGGAAAGACGGAACGTTGTGCCTGTACTACCCGCAGGAGAAACAGTGGCGGCGCGATATGTTAATTGCAACAACTATTATCCCGTGGACGGCGTTGTGGCTTTATTACTACGAATTATGGCTAGATACAGGTAAATGGTTGGGGCCATCTTCCCATGCTTCTGATAGCAAACTTCAGGGTGAAAAGGCTAATTATACTGAAGATAATGTACCTTTGAATAAACTATCTGAGTAATAGCAGCAATCATGACAGAGAGCGATCGCCTGACTCCTTCACTTTTAGAACCGCAATCTCGTGGTGGGGATATTGCTGAAGGGGGATTCTCCTTTCAAGATCATATTATCCTTGCCCACATCCCCCTATGGCTAGCACAGGATGGTTTTACAGCCATGCTTCGGGAAGGTATTGGTGATGTAGAGGCTAAATTTTTTGTTCCCGAACAAGGGTTTGTTACTGAATTGCTTGAAGTTAAGGTTCACACCTTACAACCGTCCCATTTTTGGAAGGAAATTAAGCGGTTTAAGGAAATTGATACGGGCAGCCCAAATACTTACCGATTGTTTATTTTGGTTGCTACAGGGATATCCAGAGACCTTGAACCTTTGGTGAATGGGTTACGCCGAGTTCGCAATCCCAACGACTTCTATGAAGATGATTCCCTTGTTAATGCAAATTCTCTCAAAGATTATATTCAAATTGTCAAAAAAAGTGGTGGAACCGAAGAAGATGCTAAATTTTTGTTAAACAAAGTAGAAATAGAAGTTGATTGGATCACGGCCAAATTACAAGGAGAGGCACTCTTTAAACAATCCTTTACTGACTATCTTCAAGAGTATAATGATTTGTCGATTAAAACGTTAGATGATATTTACAATAATTTAGGAATATTTCTCCGCCAGAAAAGGAATGAAAACATTACCCGTAAAGATTTGGAGAACAAAATTCGGGAAAAAATTCCCTCCAACCAACTGCCAGACCTACGTTCTATCTTGATTTACACAGCTACGTATAATGCGGACAATCCAACTCATCCAGGAC
>NZ_JADEWV010000492.1 GCF_015207455.1 Microcoleus sp. LEGE 07076 | reverse complement strand
TTGGAGTTTAGACTAAGCACAAATTTACTCAGCGTTAGCTGAGTAGAAATTATGGTGAATTTAGAGAGAGCTGACCAGGTTAACTAATGGATTTTGACGAGTTTTGGAACCTACCTTTACCCTTTTTGACCACAGGATAACGACATCTTGGAGTGCGAGTTTTCCCCGTTTGCCATCCATCGGAATTTCCTCGCCGTTTAGGAGCAATAGCCGGACTTCCAATCCTGATTAAAAGTGGAAGCATTGATTGTACAACCCTTCCAGGCGTCAACTCAGGCAGAGATTTTTGCCAGGGGAGACGAATTTCTGTGACTAGATCTTTAGCCAACCATAATTGCCAGGTGAGTAAAGGCATCAAATCACTCCATCGTTCGCACTGTTCAGGGGTACTCAACTTCGGCACATTCCAATGTAAGGTTTGTTTAGCTAATCGATACCAATGTTCGAGGGCAAAGCGGCGCAGATACAGTTGCCAAATTTCAGCCAGAGATGGCATTTGCATACCAACCCACACTAACCACAAAGGTTGACTGTTTAATCGACCCGTTACAGTTTCTAAACGTTCGACTAAAATCAAGGTCATTGGATGTTTGGGAGTACCTCGAAAATGCAAGTCATCCCATTTTTTTAACCGAATTTTTCCCAGTTTGGGTTCAAGAGATTCCAGAGTTTGTTCGGGTTCCCACCAGCTTTGAGGGTCGTTGAGTCTAAACTGTTGACCGTGAATTTTGGGCCGTCCTCTACCACTATAGGCTGGGGGTGCTGACCACAAGCAACGATTGGAGCGAATACGCATTAGTTTATCAGCAGCGATCTCCGCGGTGGCTTCGATCAGAGGTGCACACCCATACTCACTATCAAATAGAGCGATCGGTCTATTCTGGAGATATTGGCACACTTGTGCCAATTGCCCGGCCCCAAAACCGATCGGGTTGTCCCAACTGGTAATACGTTCGTGTCTTAAAGGCAGCGCCCAACTCCCGCTCATTGAGGGTATTAGTGCGATCGTACTATATCCTT
>NZ_JADEWV010000277.1 GCF_015207455.1 Microcoleus sp. LEGE 07076 | reverse complement strand
CTCCCCCCCTTGGCAAGGGGGGGTTGGGGGGGGTGGATTCTCCTCGTTCCCAGGCTCTGCCTGGGAATGCTTTTCTGGCGGCTCTGCCGCGTGTAAAATGGAGGCAGAGCCTCCGGATATGTGTTCCCAGGCAGAGCCTGGGAACGAGTTTAAAAAGTTTGATAGTGCTGACTCAAAGCCAAATTGACAAGCTGGTAATTCAGGAGAAATTGCAAAAATCATCTCTGATGAAATATTAGCAGGTAACTGGTGACAAAAATCTAAAGCTTCCTCAAAAGTTTCGGAACCAAACCAACTTAAAGGGGCAACTTCTCCCCAACCAATGCGATTGTTTTCGTCAACAACTCGCAGGATAATTCCTTCGCGAATATCCCAAATGCCGTGACTTGTTCGCAGCGGGCGCTGAAATTTTCGCTGATAATTGCGAAACTCGAATTTATATAGCATTTGTCTTGTAGTTAATCATAAAATTGTCTCACAACTGTGAGAAACCGATCGATATTTTCAAAATGGATATTGTGACCTGCTTTTGGTATAATTGCTTGACTTGCGGCCGGACACAAGCTGGCAATTTCTGCATTGATAGCTTGAAATTTATGATCGAATTCTCCCGCTAGCAAGAGGAGGGGGATTTGATTTTGTGTTAGTTTTTCCCAGAGAGATTGCTGGTTGCCGGTTCCCAGGTTGCGGAGGGATTTTGCTAATTCTAAGGGATTGTTTGCTAAGCGGGTTTCGATGAGTTGGTCGAAGCTGGGAGATTTTTTTAAGGATTTCCATAAAGGGCGATCGTACCAGTTTAATATAAAATCTTTAAGGTTGCTATTTTCCAGCTTTTGTGCTAGCTGTAAATCGGATTGCAGTCTGTGCGATCGCTCTTTTTCGGTCTTCAATCCCGGAGAAGCTGACTCTAACACTACTTTCTCGAATCTTTCAGGAAAATGTAATGTCATGTACAGCGCCAATCGCCCGCCCATTGAATAGCCCAACAACAAACATTTGTCTATTTGTAAATCATCTAATAAGTCTATCAAAGCTTGGGCTGTATTTGACATATTGTAGCAACTTTCGTCGCCGATTACTCTGGTTTTTCCGTGACCGGGAAGGTCAACTGCTAGACAGCAATAATTTTGAGATAGTAAGGAAATGACGCTACTAAAGTCTTGAGTGTTGCCCGCAAATCCGTGCAAAAATATAATTGTCGGCTGATTTATGTTGCCATTTAAGGAATAGTGAAATTGATGATTTTTAAATATTTCCATGTACAATTTTTACTATAATGGTCGTGTTTACTGATATCTAATTTTCGCATTGGCAACAGAAATAACTGTCTGAAAACGAGTCAAAAAATTCATACCAAGAAGACGGTCTATGCGGATATTTGGCGGTATATCGTGGGCAACTATCTCAAAATTTTCTATTAGTTGACCCACGCAATTAAACCAAGATACGTTAATTACAGGAACATAGATTCTTCCTTGACCTGTAACTAATTCTTGCCTGCGTAAAGGATTGCGCGTATCGTAACCAAGATTTTGTAATGCTTGAACTGGCAATATTGTGAAGCTAGAGCCCGTATCTACCAATAAACGCACCCGCACAAAATCGCCCCCTTCTCTACTGCCAACAGTTGCTTGCACGGCTAGCAAATTTTGGCCATAACGCAACAAACGGTAAACTTTCTGATAATCTGGCATTTTCGTTACAACATTACTGCTATGTTATCAGGTATCGAGCCAGTATACTCTATTGCGACAGATTTTCCATTCTTTGATGAAAGCTTACTGTAAATTTCATCGCGTTCTGTGGCATGGGCTAAAACTTCCCCTCGAATCACGTTTAATTCTTCATCTAATTCAGGATTGACGATGAGTACCCACTCATCAGGATATAGGCTAAAAATTTCTTCTAAACTCATAATTTTGCCAATTTCTGCTTGCGTACTCATGGTTTAATTCTCTTTTTTTACGATTCAATGTGAGGTACGGATTGCTGAATTCAAGAAGATTTTGAGAAGTCGCCCAACTCTACCAACTCTGCCAACTCCCTCAGCTTAGCAAACCATACCTCCATTTTACCGGAATTGTCGATCGCCCAAACTACAAAACAAACCCCAGCGCCAGCAGCAATCCGCTCGTAAAATGCAGCGTCACTGCGATAAACTTAGAGTTGCTGACCTTTGCGGGTTGGTCGTGATAGTCTGTGACATGGCGACAAAGGTCGATCGCAAATAACACACTTCCAAAAATCAACAGCGTCCAAATTGGGAATATTTGCAACACCACAAACAGCACAGTCAAAGCATAAACGCTGCCGCACAACCACTGCAACAACAGCGCACTTTTTTTCGTACCCAACCGGACAATCGGCGATTTTTTACCCGCTGCAAAATCGTCGTCAACTTGATGAAAGTGCGAACAAAATAAGATAATACTCGTAGTAATTCCCACGATTGCCGAAGCAGCAAAATTAGCCGCAGACCAAGTTTGAGTTTGACTGTAATAAGCAGCAGCTAAAGCTAGCGGCCCAAAGGTAAAAAAGCAGATAATTTCGCCTAAACCCTGATAGCCGAGACGAAACGGAGGCCCTTGATAGGTGTAGCCGAGGGCGCAACACAAAACTACTAGCAAAATTACGGTTGGGTCTTTTTGCCACCAGCTTATGGCGCAGATTCCTGTCACTCCGACTGCTAAAAACAAATTGGCAACCCAGAAAACTAAAGCTTTATTTCCGGTTAAGTTAACTACGGAATGTGCTTTGTTTTTATCGATGCCTGTTTCCGAGTCAAATACATCGTTGCTAAGATTCAACCATGCTATAATTAAAATGGCTGACATTAAAAAAATCGCAAAAATTGACGAGTTAATCGTTTGATTTTTGGCAAAAGCAATCGCAGTTCCTAGTGAAATAGGAATCACGGCAACGCTATACATGGGTGGCTTGATTGCCGCCAGCCACAATTTACTATTTGAACGTTCAATTAACTTTGTTGTCATTACACAAACTTGATTCAATTAATAGCAGCTTAGTAATTTTACAATTTTATTGGTAAAGAAGGTGTACTCTGTATAAGGTTGAGCGAGCGGCGGGTATCCGTTGAGAGGCTTTGCGGGCTCTGGTTCGCCCGGTAATGCCCGCCGACAAACCTCTGCAAGGTCGATCGACTTTTGCCGAGAGTTGTCCTCTAAATCTTAAAGTTTTATGTCTAAATGTTTCGCGCGATCGCCCGATCTCTGTTTTTTGCCCGCAGCGTGCCCAAACTGTCTGAAAACTCGAAAGGTGATGTTTTGCGATCGCCCGAGCGTGGTTAGATCGAAATAGGGATTATAGCGGCATACGCTTGGGATCAGAAGACCGGGCGGTTGAAACCGCGTCTATACAAACACTCACGCGACGGGAGCGGGTTGAAGAGTGGGCGGTTAAAATTACGCTATCTTCTTCAGTTCGCGGAGGCGGACTTCGTTTGATTTGACAAGAAGCGGTTTCAACCGCCGACTTATCAATCGCGCATTGGGTTCTAGCGGCATAAAACCGCACTCTTTCTGACAAATCTGCTATTCTCGATTTCATGACAGTAATACCGCACCGTGCCAATCTTTTGCAAGACCGCAATCAACTGCATCAGTTGCTGTTAGATTGCCAGCAGTCTTTAACCGAAAAATATCAAACAAAAATAGTTAGTATTTCTCAGGAAATTTCCCCCGTCGATCCGCTAGCGGTACTGCAAGAAATTGCCAGACCAGATGACAGACACTTTTATTTTGAAAAAAGAGACCCCATTGCCGGCAACAGTTTTGCGATCGCCGCCCTTGATTCGGCAATCCATCTCACAGTAGCAGGAAGCGATCGATTTGCCCTCGCTCAAAATTTTATTCAATCTTGTCTAGCCCGGACAATTACCATCGGTACGGAACGTTTGCCCTTTAGCGGGCCGCACTTTTTTTGTAGCTTTGCTTTTTTTGATGAGAATGTCGCCACCAATTCTTACTTTCCTCCCGGCACAGTATTTTTGCCAAAATGGCAGATTACTCGCGTGACAGATAGCTGCACAATTGTTGCCAATGCCATCATTAGCCGAGATGTAAATGTTAAATTTGTTACTGATAATATTTGGCGAACTTTTGATAAAATAGCTTCTCAAAATTACATAAAAATAACCACAAATAGCAACCAGTCCATATCTTTAAAACAAATCCCTGTAAATGATGCCGCTGAGTTTAAAATATCTGTCAAATCTGCTTTAGAATTAATCGAGTCTAAATATTTCAGTAAAATTGTCTTGTCCCAAGCAATAAAGGTTATTTCTAAAAGCCCTTTTAGTTTAATAGATTCCTTAAATAACTTGCGCCTCACCTATCCAGGTTGCTACGTGTTTTCTACCAGTAACGGCAAAGGTCAGCAATTTATTGGTGCCAGTCCAGAACGCTTAATTAGCATTCACAACAATCAGTTAATCACAGATGCTTTAGCCGGCTCTGCACCGAGGGGGAAAACTGAAGCGGAAGATGGGAATTTAGGAAAAGATTTACTCAACAGCGAAAAGGATATTCGAGAACATCAAGCTGTAATTGACTTTATAGTCGATCGCCTGTCGAGTCTCGGCATCCATCCCGACTTTTCCCCGCTACCGAGACTGCTGCAACTATCCAACATTCAGCATTTGTGGACACCAATAACCGCTCGAATTCCCCCCGATATTCATTTATTAAAGATTTTATCCCAACTGCATCCAACGCCAGCAGTGGCGGGCGTACCGAGGGATATTGCCTTACAGCAAATTCGTGGCGGCGAAAGCTGCGATCGCTCTTTGTATGCAGCACCCCTGGGCTGGATCGATCGCAGCGGCAACGGCGAATTTGCCGTCGGCATTCGATCGGCATTAATCGACGGATCTCGGGCTATACTCTATGCTGGTGCCGGTATTGTCGCCGGTTCGGAACCCGACAAAGAACTAGCAGAAATTAAGCTAAAATTGCAAGCACTTTTAAATGCTTTAGTTTAGGAATAAATTAGAAAAAAACTATCGCTAAAACAACAAAATGCTTGACTTTCGCAACACAAACACCCTCTGGGCTTCCATACTAGCCGAGACATTACAGCGATTGGGACTAAAAACAGCCGTAATTTGTCCCGGTTCGCGATCGGCACCGCTAACAATAGCCTTCGCCCAGAATCATCAAATAGAAACTATCCCCATACTCGACGAGCGATCGGCAAGTTTTTTGGCATTAGGAATCGCCAAAAAATCAGGTGTACCAACCGCTTTAATTTGTACCTCGGGAACCGCCGCAGCCAACTTTTTTCCGGCGATAATAGAAGCAAGAGAAAGTCGAATTCCGCTGTTAATTTTCACAGCAGACAGACCTCCCGAACTCCGCGACTGTCACGCCGGACAAGCCATAGATCAAGTGAAAATCTACGGGAATTATCCCAACTGGCAAGCCGAATTAGCAATCCCTTCTACCGAAATAAAGATGTTAGGTTATTTGCGGCAAACGGTAATTTATGCGATCGAGCGATCGCAATTTCCAACTCCCGGCCCCGTCCACCTCAATATTCCCTTTCGCGATCCGCTTGTACCAATTTCAGATATTGCTGTAGAAGTTTTAGAAACACAATTTGATATCGAAGATTTTTTTGCAGGATTAGAACCCATTATTGCAGGAGAAACCTCTATTGTGGGGCAGGCATCTTGCCTGCCAATTTCAAGAGACGGGCAAGATGCCCGTTCCACAACACCAATTATTGACTCCACAATAGAACAATGGCAGAAGTGTAGCAGAGGGATAATTATTGCAGGAGTTGGACAGCCTCAGAATCCAGAAAAGTATTGTAGCGCGATCGCCCGAATTTCCCAACTATTAAACTGGCCAGTTTTAGCAGAAGGATTATCGCCCTTAAGAAACCGCGCCCAACTAAACCCCCATCTAATTTCCACCTACGATATAATCCTGCGAAACCGCGAAATAGCCGATCGACTCACCCCAGAAATCGCCATTCAAATCGGAGACTTACCCACAAGCAAACAACTGCGAAACTGGCTAGACAAAACCCAACCCAAACGCTACACAATCGACCCGGGCCACCACAACATCGATCCCCTACACGGCAAAACAATTCACCTGCGAACTTCCGTAGAAAACCTCGCAACTAAATTAACTCTTGTCC
>NZ_JADEWV010000028.1 GCF_015207455.1 Microcoleus sp. LEGE 07076 | reverse complement strand
CCGTACCGCGCAGGAAATCAATTTGCTTCTGAAAGTCCATGCCCTCAATCTTTCCTAATAAAGCTTTTCCAGCTTCGGGAAGTTCATAGTCTGGAGGCATAGGAATAATTGTGCCTTCATCCATTCCTACTGCTAGAAAATACCAAAAAGCCAGCTTGGTTTCTGGGCTCATCGAGCCGTACATCCGGCTGATTTCTGTATTAGTTTTTGAGGCAATGTCGCGCATTACTTGTAGTTGTTCTTCGTGGGGCAGCGGCTTGACTTGCTCGAACAAACCCTCAGCGATTTCGGAACCGGAAGCACCGGGAGCCGCTGGCGTGATTGACTTGCCCATTTTGGTGTAAACAAACCACAGCAAACCTAATTGGTCGTCTACACTCAAGCTCTGCATATCTGCTTTTCCTTGGTCGTAAGCGCTGCTAGTAGAAAATGTCATTTCAGTCTCCAAAATAATATGTATTGCTCAGTTTGCCGATCGCAAAAACTTGTTTTGCTACTTAATAAAAGTTAGCAAATAAATAGGGAGGCTAGAATCTTGCTGAAGGTAGAGATGATCCCCAACAGTAATTAATTGGTGGTGGAGGCTCCGAAGGTGCTAGGAAGTTAAAACTAAAGGATGATGCGAGATGTCTCAGGTTAATTAGTTTGAGAGCGCACTGGTTCTCCGCATCTGACTTCAGTCCTTCTTAATTTTTGCGGACTACACTCAGGTTTGATCGTTCGGACTTCAGTCCTTCTTAATTTTTTTCTAGTGAGAACTTCAGTCCATCTTAATTTTTGCAGACTACAGTATGGTTCTCCGCATCTGACTTCAGTCCTTCTTAATTTTTGCGGACTAAAGTCCTCACTACCAACCTTCTACAGTAGTATTTATAGGGTGTGTCGCCCTTAACAATCCCTCGTATTTAATGGACAATATCGTGGCGACGCACCTGTTATCAAAATAGTGCTACACCACAAGTGTTGGGCGAGAGTATCACGGGCCGGCTGTTTCCACGAGTCTGCCCCTGTTTAAGGTGCGTCGCCCTAATATTGTCCATTGAATGCAAGGGCTTTTTCGAGCGACGCACCCTACGAATACTCAACAGTGATGTCCGATGCTGCGAACCTTTATTTTGCGAATGCACAAGAAAATAGGCTGGCAAACAGCCAGCCTAGAATCAGGAGAAATTTAATTGAAACTTGTTGAAAGTCTAGTTCAACAAACCCGAAATACCGCCGACTGCTATTGCTCCAGCCAGAGCCGAAACAACCACAGAAGTTAGGGCCGTACCGAACAGCCACCAAGCAGCAGTTGCTGCGGCTTCGCGCGCATCTTCTGCTTGTTGCTTGGTCTTTTTCTTGATCTCTTTAATGCGTTTTTTGGCTTCTGTTTGCAGGCGTTCAGAACGCGACAGAACGCTGTCCCTGGCTCCTTCAATTTGGTCGATAATTTTGTGAGCTCGGGCTTCTGAAATATCGGGGCGAGAGCTGATGACTGCAACTAAAGTTTCCCGATCGAACTCGCCTAAACGCTCTTTAATAGCGTCAAATCCGGCCTGCGGATCGTCAAACACTTTGCGGAAGTCTCGCTTAATTCCTTCGTAGTTGAGTTCTGGTCGATCGAGCGAATTGAGGTAATCCCGAATTTTTGTGAAAATACTGTCAATTGCCGACTGGAACTTGTCTTGCACCATTTGAATTTGTTCGACAAATTCGTTGCGGACAGATTCGATACGATCGGCAATTTGGTTGGCTTCCTCTTCGGAGATGTCTTCCCGCTGCGACAGCAATGCTACCAGCGTACCGCGATCGAAGTGCTTGAGCCGATCGCCCAAACTTTGTATCCCCGTTCCCGGCTCGTTAAACAGCAACTGCAAATCGCGTTTGATGCCTTCGGGATTGAGTTCTTCCTTGTTGGTATTCTGCAAGTAATTTTCCAAACTTCCTTGGAAATCCGTTACTCTTTTTTGAGCGCGAGATGCCAAGCGGCGGGGTGATTTCACAAGGGTGCGAATCGAATCTTGCACGCGGTCGATCGTCCGATTTATCTGTTCTTCGCTCAAATCTTCCCGCTGCGAAAGCAACTTGACCAAAGTTTCGCGATCGACCTGAGACAGCCTTTCCCGAAGCGCCAAAGCGCCTTCTTTCGGATTTTCAAACAATTTGGTCAAATCCCGATTCAAGCCTTCAGGATCTAGTTCTTCCAGGTTTGTATTTCGCAGGTACTCGCCAATTTTGCCAGTAATTTCTTCGTACTGCTCTTTAGCTTTATCTGCAAATATTTGCGGTGCGTGGATAATGTTGTCGCGGACGGATTCGATTTTGTCGATCGCCCCATCGATCTGTTCTTCGCTGAGGTCTTGGCGCTGTGAAAGCAACTGCACCAACGTATCGCGGTCGAATTGAGACAAGCGTTCTCTCAACGCTTTCAATCCCGCTTCCGGGTCGCTTAACAGCGTTTGAAACTCGCGTTCGATCGCTTCAGGATTCAGTTCTTCCTTGTTAGTATTGCGGAGATAGTCTTCCACCTTTTGGCGCAATTCTTGTGCTTTCGATTTCGCTTGATCTTGCAATTCTTGAGCTTTGGAAATTACGCGATCGCGCGAACTTTCCAGCCGCCCGATTAACTGATCGGCTTCCTCTGGACTGAAATCTTCCCGCTGGCCGAGCAACTGCACCAAAGTATCGCGGTCAAATTGCGACAGGCGATCGCGCAAAGCCTCAAAACCAGCATCGCGATCGTCCAAAAGCGCTTGGAAGTCCTTCTCGATACCTTCAGGATTCAATTCTTCCTTACCGGTCGATCGCAAATAATTCTCAACTCGGCTGCGTAAATCTTGAGACTGTTCCTCACCCGCAGCATCTCGAACAATTCCCAAAACTTCTTGACGGACACCTTCAAGCTGTTCGGCAATTTCCGTCGCCTGTTCCTGACTAAACCCCTCGCGGCGGCCCAAAATCCCAACAAAATACTCAGGATTAAACATCTCTAACTGGCGCAAAACCGCCCCCGGAGAAGCTTCAGGATCGTAAATGACATCCCTAAATTCCTGCTTGATAGTTTCTCGGTTGAGATGCCAAGGTTGAGTATTCAGCAAATAATTTTCCACATCAGCCTTAGCTGTATTGAAAGGCAGAGCAGGCAATTTATCGCCCACCTTATCGCTCAAAGACTTAGCTTTTTCCTTCCCTTTTCCAGTTAGTTGCTGCAACTGACCAGAGATTTTTTCAACATCCAAATCCGACAAATCCGTCCGCGACAAAACTGTGCCAACCAGAGCTTCTACACCCAACTGCATCGCTCGGTTCATGCCCCCGCTGGACTCCGATTTGTTTTCCCCAGTTTCCATAATTTGAGACAGCTTGGCGTTGAGTTCGTCAGACTTCAGCAAATCAGGAGCCGCAAATTTAAGAAAATCAACCAACTCTAAATTCGGGTCTTTGTTTTCTTGCTGCTTGCCAAATGTTTGCTTCCAAACGCCTTCTAGTTGGTCAGCAACTTGATTTATTTCATCTTGAGAAAAATCACTTCGGCTGCTAATTAAATCCACAAAAGTCTGGCGGTTAACATTTTTTAAAACATCACTTCCCGCCAGAGATTTGATATCTGCATCCCCCAGCAAGTTTTCAAATTGACCGCGAATTTCCTTAACATCTAACTTCGGCAACTGCAAAGAGCCCACATAATCTTGCAGTGTTTCGCGAATGCTCTCCGGGTCTACAGCCGAACTCAACTCGCGGCGGACAGCAGCCACCGATGCTTCCACAGTATTGACCATTTGGTCGCCCGCCATCTTGGCGCCGATCGCCGAACCGGCAGTACCCATGACGCCTTGAATGCCTGAAAAAGCAGTTTTTATCAAGGAACCAATCATCGAACCGACGGCGCTAGAACCGAGCCATACCAAGGTTAAAAAGTACGCAGCCCAGATGACCACACCAATAATTGCCGCTCCATCTACCGAGGCTATTGAAGTTAGTTTGACCGCAAGAAAACAAGCTAAAAATAAAGCCAGGTTAACTGTGACTAAAATCCAACCGCCTACCAAACCTTCAATCTTCCGAACTTTATTTCCTAAAGTTTCAAACTCGTCATCATCGTCATCGTCGTCGGGTAAAGCCTCGTCCCAATTTGAAATTTTGGCAGCTATAGAGAAATTTGTTAACAGAAATTGGAAGCCGAAAGCCATAATGACTCCGGCGATTAATGCCACGAAAAACTGAGGACTTAGAAACATCAGCCCTCCGATATCGGGGTGGTCAAACGGAACATCTATTTCCACTGGCATTTGGGCAATATTGAATTTGGCACTGTACAGCGACATTAATAACTCGCTTTCAAACATAATTTACCTCCTAAAATTTGATACTTGTTCAGGCATATGGAAATCTTCCCCTAACTTTTACCTAGGGGAGTTTGAACTTTTTAGATGGTGATTTTTTTCGTCAGGCTTGATCTTTCGGAAGCCTTGATTCGTGAAATCGGGATGAGTAGTAGATTTGTTCTTTATTTATTTCATCCTTACTGCTGATTATGGCTCTTGAAGCTAAAAAATAAATCCCTCTAAAGTCAGAAATTAACACTAACGCATGAGGGGTCAGAAACCGCGTTTTTACAAAAATCCTTCTTGTCACCCGCTGTAAGGGTAAAAAACCCGGTTTCGGGGAGTCTTGATGCCTCCAGCAAAACTCATTTCAGTTTTGATGCCAGCGCTAGCAGTAGAGTTCGCCCAAAAAAGACAAGTTTGAGGCGGGGGCGATAGCTACCAATTATCAATTTTAGTAAAGTGCGATCGCACCCCAAATATAGTAGAGTGCGCTAGATAATTAGGATTCCGTTGGATTTTTGGGAGCAAAACGAGCTAGTAATTCCGGGCGATCGAGCTGCATACTCAGTCGCGTGATTTCAAGAGGTTCTAGTTGAATCAAAGGCTCAATTATTTGGGCTAATTCTTCATCAATTTCGCCAAATTTTACTTGTAATACAGTCTCAATAATCTCGCGTTTACCTTGCTGCATACCTCGCTCGATACCTCGCTGAATACCTTGCTCGATACCTCGCTGAGTTGCTTCTTCCAGCCGTTGTAAATAGAGCGGTGACAGTTCCATAATTAAATCCCGATTTTCTCGATATATAATAAATATTAAAGTGATATTTAGCGCCCCCTACAGATTGTAGAGTGCGCTGCTGAGTTAGGATTCCGGTTGGTTTTTAGACGCATCGAAACGAGCTAGTAATTCAGAGCGATCGAGCTGCATAATCAGCCGCGTGCGCTCCAGGGGTTCTAGTTGAATCAAAGGCTCGATTATTTGGGCTAATTCTTCATCAATCTCACTAAATTTTACTTGTAACAGGTTCTCAACCATCAGGCGTTGAGCGCGCTGCATACCTTGCTGGATACCTTGCTGAATACCTTGCTGGATACCTTCTTGGATACCTTGCTGCATACCTCGTTGAGTTGCATCTTCAAGCCGTTGCAAATAGAGGGGTGACAGTTCCATAATTAACTCCCGATCTTCTCGATCTATGTCTTGGCGGACTTCTAAAATCGTTCGCAAGTTGTACAACAATTCTAACGCGCTCAACCGAAAGAAATTATCAGAGGGTAATTCTCTCAATTCGGCAATAGCTTGCTTTTGCACGTTTTCCTTCCCCAAAACCCTCAGCCACAGCGTTTCGGGAGTGCGGGGCAGTTGGTGAATGGCAATGATTGCTGCTTTCAGAGACGGACTCAGAAAATAAACTCCATTTACCCAATTTTCGGGTTCGGGAATCGCTCCAAATCCAGCTAACATAGCGTCGGAAACCGTCGGTGACAGTATCCAAAGTTGAGGCAAGTCTGCCTCTGCAATCCGGGTATTATCTCTAGTGGCGACTCGTTCATATTCGGCGTGGACATCAAATAGTTTGCCCAAACAACTGCGAATTTCTCCGGTTTGAACAGGACTGCGGAATGGTTCCAATACAGCGGGTTTTGTTGCGATTTGACCCAAAATGCCGAGGGCTGTTGCTTCGACTTCCGGTTCCGCTTTCGGGGCAAAAAAACGTCAATCTGCCTCACTTCTCCAGCAATGTCGCGGCTGGTTTCGACATTGCCCAGAGGAGTTAATAATTCTTTGAGATACTGTTTGGCAAATTGGTCGTGAATGAATCGGGTCATGCAATTTTAGATTTTAGATTTTAGATTTTAGATTTGGTAATGGGTAATGACAACTATCAACTATCAACTATCAACTGTCAACCGTCAACTGTTTGCAGCATTTACCCTCACAGTTGCGCCGGCTGCGAATACAGCCGTACTCCTCAAAACGTTCGCTGTGTTTGCGAACAGTAGGATAGGCTACCAGATGTAAAGGAATTCCGATTAGTTTGTACAGCAATCGACCAGCAGCATGAAGAATATCCCAAATTTCGCTGAAGTTAGGTTCTCGCACAAATTCTCCAATTTCATCTTGTAATGCAATCCACTGAGATTGCAGAGTAGGATGGTGACAATTATCAAATGCTGTCATACCTTTTTGATAATTTTTCCAAAGTTTATTCATAGAATTAATCAAATCTGGCTTATTTCTGATAATATCAGAAGTTAATCTGAGATTACAATCATCTGGAAATTTAAGGAAATCAGGTATGCGACTCTCTCAAATGCTTTTCGTCACCCTGCGGGAAGACCCTGCAGAAGCAGAAATTCCCAGCCACAAGCTATTACTTCGTGCGGGATACATCCGACGCATCGGTAGCGGTATTTACGCTTATCTGCCTTTGATGTGGCGAGTTCTCAAAAAAGTCTCTCAAATTGTGCGGGAAGAAATGGATGCTACCGGCGCTCAAGAATGCCTTCTCCCGCAACTGCAACCGGCCGATTTGTGGCGGGAATCCGGTCGCTGGGATACGTACACTCAAGCTGAAGGTATCATGTTTTCTCTCACAGACCGCCGCGATACTGAGTTGGGGTTGGGCCCAACTCACGAAGAGGTAATTACTACAATTGCTAAGGATATGATTCGTTCCTATCGGCAGTTGCCTTTGCATCTCTATCAAATTCAAAATAAATTTCGCGATGAAATTCGCCCGCGCTTTGGGTTGATGCGCGGCCGGGAATTTATTATGAAAGATGGCTATTCTTTTCACGCGAGCGAAGAAAGCCTGAAAAAAACTTATCAGGATATGGCCCGAGCATATAGCAATATGCTGCGCCGTTCGGGCTTGGAATTCCGAGCGGTAGATGCTGATTCTGGTGCGATTGGCGGCTCTGGTTCTCAAGAGTTTATGGTGCTGGCAGAAGCGGGTGAGGATGAAGTTCTTTATACTGAAGATGGTCAGTATGCTGCTAATGTGGAGAAGGCTGTATCGATGCCGACTGATGCGGAAATGTCGCAGTTTGCAACTTTTGAAAAGCGGGAAACACCGGGAACTGAAACAATTGATAAACTTTGCAAGTTTTTGAATTGTTCTGCGACGCAAGTTGTCAAAAATGTGCTTTATGAGGCTGTTTACGATAATGGCACGACTGTGTTGGTATTGGTAAGTATTCGCGGCGACCAAGATGTGAATCAGGTAAAGTTGCTGAATGAGTTGACGAAGTTGGCGGGCAATTATCAAGCTAAAAGTGTTTTATTTTTGACGGTTCCTGATGCGGAAGCTCAGCGGAAATGGGCGGCTAAATCTTTGCCTCTGGGTTATATGGCTCCGGATGTTGCTGATGATTATATTGGTGGGAGCAAGGAGGTAAATTCTAAGTTTTTGCGTTTGGTCGATCGCACCGCAGTTGACCTAACAAACTTTGTGACTGGTTCTAACGAGTCAGGATACCACGTTGTGGGAGCTAATTGGAATCAAGAATTTCCGCTACCTACAACGGTTGTGGGTGTCAGAACGGCAAAAAAGGGCGATCGGGCCCTGCACAACCCGGAACAAACCTTGCAAAGCGCCAGAGGTATCGAAGTCGGCCACATCTTCCAATTAGGCACAAAATATTCCCAAATAATGGGCGCCACCTACACCAGCGAACAAGGCGAAGAAATGCCCTTAATTATGGGCTGCTACGGTGTCGGCGTGTCACGGCTGGCTCAATCTGCGGTAGAACAATCCTACGACAAAGACGGGATAATCTGGCCAGTGGCGATCGCGCCGTATCATGCCATTATTAGCATCCCCAATATTTCCGACGCCCAACAAGTAGAAGTCGCCGAAAAACTCTACACTGAACTCAACCAATCTGGTATTGAAACATTACTAGATGACCGAGACGAACGAGCCGGAGTTAAATTCAAAGATGCTGATTTAATCGGCATTCCCTATCGCATTGTTACAGGTCGTTCGCTGAAAGCAGGCAAGGTTGAAGTCGTGGAAAGAGCTACTCACAAATCCCATGAAATTCTCATTGATGAAGTAAGTTCTACTTTGAAAGAGTGGATTGATGCAGCTATAAAATGAGATTTTGTAACTATTGATCTGCGAACTTCGCACTACATCAACAGGTAAGCTTTTGTGCATTGATACCAAATTCGGCTATAGTAACCCCTTGATGCCAAGAGTAAACTCCGGGTGCGCTGCGATCGACAATTCTAGCTATTGACAACGATGGAGTAGCGACGCACCAGACCGCATTATACAGGCGATGCGTTTCTCGGATTTGGTATTAGCAGATTTGGTGGTAAATGAGGTACATGACAGAGATAGAGGACGCAGAAGTGCCTTTTGTGGTGTCAACAAACAGGTCAAACGTAGTGCGGGCAATCCCCCGTGGTTGCCCCCATATTTGAAAGACTTTGATTCAAAGTAGAGGCAATCCCCCCGTGGTTGCCCCAATATTTGAAAATGATTCATTCAAAGTAGGGGCAATCCCCCCGTGGTTGCCCCAATATTTGAAAGAGTTTGATTCAAAGTAGGGGCAAACCCCCCGTGGTTGCCCCAATATTTGAAATAGCATTAGGCGTATTTTTTTACGAAACTATTAACCTCAACATATCCTTGACAAGTGCAACAATTAGTGATTTTTGTGCTAGTTTGCAAGCTTTTTGTGCATTTGCTTTGCTGCAAAAGGTCAATTTACGCTCCTCGCTCGGCTGATAGATGCAGTCAATTTAATCTTTTGGGGCGCTGTAGTTTCCACTCAAATAAACTGCACTCTCGGAACGCTGCGCCTGTGTATAACTAATCTAGTTGACTGGAGCGAATATTGGTCTATTCGGTGGAATTGGTATCTTGGAGATACATTGGGAGTTTTAATTTTTACTCCTCTGTTGGTGATTTGGTGCCACAAAAAAGCAGTAGGACATCCACAAAATAATGTCAATACAACAATTGTCAATAAAATCTATTCTGTAATATGCTTGCTGTCATTGGTAACAGTCAGTTGGCTAGTATACAACTAACATCTGCAAGTTATGAGGACTTGCGAGAAAAGTATTTCTTTGAAAACCGCGGCGCAATTGAAGTTAAAGGCAAAGGCGAGATGACTACTTATTTACTACAATGTAGAAAGTGGATATAGAGCAAGGACTAAAGTCCTTACTACGAACCTAAAAAACTGGTTTGTAGCAAGGACTTTAGTTTTTTCTTCGCCAAGAAGTTTCTTACATCTTGTACAGGTTAATTCCTGCTTCCTTCGCCATAATTTCCAGACCCTTGTGTTGCAAGGTTTTAATTGCCTTGGTAGAAAGGTGCAACCTTACCCAGCGCTTTTCCTGCGGCCACCAAATCCGCTTCCACTGCAAATTTGCTTCTTGCAACTTGTGAGTGCGGTGGTGCGAGTGAGAAACCGCAAAACCGTTATTCGCCTTCTTCCCCGTTAGCTGACATTTCCGCGACATATTGCCCTCCAGATTATCATTTTTTGACACAACCCCTAATTATAGAGCAATCAGCAGCCGAAAATCTGCCTTCCCCCCTTAGTAAACTCTGGTCCCCTTCAGTCAGTCGCAGTTGGTTGGGGGCGGGTTGATTGGATTGTGCGTTTTTAACAATTATGGTTGGTTAACCAGCCTGTCCAAAATATCGCCTCAACAAATATCAAACAAACCTTACATTCCATCGCCCTTAAAAAAATATCCCTAGTACATACACAGCTTAGCAACTAATAGCAAAGTGGTGTCGCCCCCGCCAGGGGTTCAAACCCACGGGGCTTTTGGCGAAAGTCGGTTTTAACCCAGATGTTGCACCATTTTCAATAAGTTTTTTATGGGCGGGTTCTCCTGCCCACCCCACAAGAAAGTTGATCTTTTGTGGAACGGGCCGGAGAGCCCGTTCTTAAAAATGGTGCAAGATATCAGTTTTAACCCAGATGTTGCACCATTCTCAATAAGCTGTTTATGGGCGGGCTCTCCTGCCCACCCCACAAGAAAATGCAGTTGTTGTCGAACGGGCCGGAGAGCCTGTGCGAGCGAGAATGGTGCAAGATGTGAGTTGAAACCGACTGAAAATCCGACATAAAAATGAAAAACTCTTTAGTCCTCATAGCGAGGACTTTTTCGATGAGACAGGGGTTTCAACCCCGGTTGGACTATCGGGCTAACCGAGGTTTATGGGCACTCGCGCATCTTGAGAAACCGGGTTTTTACGATTTTTACCGACAGCAACGAAGTATAGTCATTTCAAATAAATGTGATACAGAGGTAAGCTCGTGAGAAAATCGATAAAAATAGTTAATTAGAAAAAAATGGCTTACAGTCTAGACCTAAGAGAAAAAGTAGTCAATTATGTGGAAAATGGAGGGATTATAACGAAAGCGGCTGCCATATTTAAGGTAGGAAGAGCAACAATTTATAGATGGTTAGGTAGGGAAGACCTTCGGCCAACTCAGGTCAAACACCGTCAACGAAAGCTAGATTGGGAAGCCCTCAAAAAAGATGTTGAAAAAAATCCGTTCAGCAAGATTAGTAGAAAGAGCAAGAACTTTCTCGGTCAGACCGAGTGCCATCTGCTATGCCTTAAAAAAACTGAAAATTACCAAAATAAAAAACTTCGCTATCAAGAAATAAATAGAGAAAAAAGAATAAATTACTACAGAAATCTGAGAGAATTAATTAAAATTTATGCCATTAAAAGCATTGTATTTATTGACTAATCAGGATTTGAGGAATTTGAAGGTTGTGTTTGTGCTCTTTCAAAGAGAGGAAAAAAAGTCTATGGTCAAAGACCAGGAAAACGGGGAAAAAGAGAAATTTTAGTAGCAGCAAGGAGAAAAGGAAAGAAGGACTGGCATTGCACCAATGCTCTTTATGGGTAGTTTGAATGCAGAAGGATTTGAAGGATGGTTATCTTTATATTTGTTACCAGATTTAACAATTCCATCTATATTAATTATGGATCATGCACCCATTCATCGTAAGACGGTCATTAGACTATTGGTTGAGGAGGCGGGTCATCAGATAATATTTTTACCAAAATACTCTCCTGACTTAAATGATATTGAGCATGATTTTAGTGCATTAAAGAGAGCTAAAATGTATGCGTCTCCTGGCACATCTCTTGATGAAATTATTTGTGCTTATTGTGTAGTCTAGTGTCTCATAGTTATTTGAAATGACTATAATCGTGTTTTGCCGCCGGAAGTCGAAGAAGTGCGATCGAACACAGACACAGAAATTCGATAAGATAGGAAACCGGGGGGTTTCCAAGCGCGTTTACACAAACTTTCGTCCGCCTGCTTTAATCGGCGCAGGCCGATTTTGTTTGACAAGCAGCGGTTTCAACCGCCGAGCGATCGAGGGTATGACTCTCGACAGGTAAATTTAACCTGAACTTTTTTGGACATAAACCTATGAGAATTTTGCTAATTGAAGACGACGATCGCATTGCCAAACCTCTAGCCGAAGATTTAAGACATCAAAACCATGCCGTCGATATAGCAAGTGACGGCATCGAAGGTTGGGATTACATCCAATCAGTTAATTATGACCTAATTTTGTTAGATTTGATGCTGCCCAAATTAGATGGGATTGCGCTGTGCAAGCGTCTGCGTGCAGCTAAGTCCAACACTCTGATTTTGATGCTGACAGCACGCGATACAACCTCAGATAAAGTCGTCGGACTCGATGCGGGGGCTGATGATTATTTAGTTAAACCTTTTGAATTAGAAGAATTAACAGCAAGAATCAGAGCTTTATCTCGCAGAATTCCTGAAACCAAGCCGCTGATTTTAATCCACGGCGATTTGCAACTCAATCCCAGTAGCTGCACCGTCACTTACGGCAATCAACCTTTATCTTTAACACCAAAAGAATATATGATATTAGAATGCTTTTTGAGAAACCCCGCTCAAGTTTTGACTCGTGCAGCAATTTTAGATAAATTGTGGGATTTCGATCAGTCCTCTGGAGAAGGCACTGTCAAGACTCACATTACAAATTTGCGAAGCAAGCTAAAAGCAGCCGGAAGTTCAGAAAATTTAATCGAAACAGTTTATGGAATTGGTTATCGTCTCAACGGCACTAACTAAAAATTCCCACTTTTAGAAACAAATTATTAATATTCTACTTACTGTTGCAGATTTGTAAAATTATGTTTGCTAAAATCCGCTGGCGTCTGCTGTTATCTTATCTAACAGTATTTACCTCAATTTTACTAATTTTTGCCGCTGGAGTTCGGCTTTTGTTCGCGCGCAGTCTCACCGAACAGTTAACAAATAGACTAACTACTTTAGGACAAGGAGCCGCTACTAATGCAGAATTTGAAAATGGACGCATCAAAGTTGAAACTGACTTTATTGTACAACAGTTGATTCATGAAAATCAAGGTCTGGAGTGGTTTGATATTAACGGAAAATCCATTTTAAAGCAAGGAAATATTGTCCTAAACTTGCCTTTCTCTCCGAATCAAAATCAGCTAATAATTAAAACGAGAAAAACTCGAATCCAAGCGGTGATATTACCAATCATGGGAAGCGACGATCGCAAATTTATCGGGTATATAAGAGTCAGTCAATCTTTAGAAGAAGTTGACGAAACTTTAACTAAATTAGATTGGATACTGGGGAGTAGTATTATTATAGCTTTAATTCTCAGCGGATTTAGCGGAGTAATTTTAACTCGGCAAGCTGTGCAGCCAATAGAAGAGAGTTTTCAACGGTTAAAACAGTTTACTGCCGATGCTTCTCACGAACTCCGCAGTCCTTTAATGGCGATCAAAAGTAATGCAGCAGTAGCATTGAAGTATCCAAAGGCAATGAGAAAATCAGATGCAGAAAAGTTTCAAGCTATTGTTAGTGCTGCGAATCAAATGACCCGCATGACTGAAGATTTACTGGTGTTAGCTAGGGCAGAAAAACATCATATTAGGTCCGAATTTTCAGTCAATTTAACTGCAATTATGTTCGACTTGTTATCACTGTATCAGCCTGAAGCCAGTGCTAAAAACATTAATTTAAAATCAGAAATTACCGAGAATATGTACTTGCTAGGAAATGCGGGACAACTGACACGGCTGTTTGCTAATTTGATTGAAAACGCACTCCATTACACGCTTTCAGGAGGAACAGTTGAAGTTACAGCTAACTTAGTCTGTGCCTATTTAATTGTTAGCGTGCGGGATACGGGTGCGGGAATAGCACCAGAGCATATTAAACTGATTTTTGAACGGTTTTGGCGGGCGGATGAATCTCGTTCCTATTGGGAAGGGGGTTCTGGTTTGGGATTGGCGATCGCCCAAGCCATTGCCCAAAATCACGGCGGCTCAATTACCCTCACCAGTCAGGTAGCAGTTGGTAGTTGCTTCACAGTGCGATTGCCATCTGTGAAAATATCTGATAATTCGCCTGATTAATTGGCTAGTTATTTAACATTTTTTTAATTAAAATAATCTGGATTTTTGATTGTTTATGAAAGTCGCAAATCATTGACAAAATATTTTATTGAGTGTAGATTGTTTTAAGTTACTAAAGTTAGATATATTATGTTACGCAAGTTTTACCAATTTTGGTTGCAGCATATCAACCCTCATATAATTACTTTAATCGTGACAATTGGTGTCGTGGGACTTGCTAGTTGTTTTTCGATTATTTTGATTTTAGCATGGCTGTTTGAAGAAGTCTTAGAAAAACAAGCTTTTGGGTTTGATACTGCTTGGATATATTGGGTACACGGGTATACAAATCCGACTTTAAATGCTGTGATGCTGACAATTACTCAGCTTGCCGATGCCAGTGTAGTAGTAGTTATTGTGGCCGTCACCTTGGGAATTCTTTGGTGGGAGCATCACCGTTCAGAAGCGAAATTTTTTGCCCTTGCTTGTTTGGGAGCCTTAATTCTGAATACTGGCATGAAGTTAGTTTTTGCTAAGCCGCGTCCTCATATTTTTCCGAGTTTAATTCCTGAAACATCTTTTAGTTTTCCTAGCGGTCACGCTTTAGGAGGTTTTGTGATGTATGGGTTTCTAGCTTACCTGCTTTCTAGTCACTTTCCCAAGTTTTCTAAACTTATTTATAGTCTAGCTGTTGTGACGATCGCCGCTATCGGTCTGAGTCGGATCTATATAGGAGTACACTGGCCGACAGATATAATAGCTGGATACGGAGTCGGCTATATTTGGCTGATGCTGTGCATCACAATGCTGAAGTTGCAAACCAGACAAGTCTAGTATTTCTTTTTACTTTGCTCAAATTGAGCGAATACCAAAGAGTAGCTTGTTGTTGGGCAAACATCAAGCTACCCTATGAATTTTTATTTAGTGGACACCATCTAATACCAAATCCGGATATAATACACCCTTTACTATCTCCTAAAAGTTGGGTGCGTCGCCTGCAATAATTCTCGCTTCCGTACAAAGATAAAGTAGCGACACACGATACCGCATTATCAAGGGGATGACCGAGCCAGATTTGTATTATTCATTGTTATAAGACTCAGGCCCGATTAGTCTTCTCTGCTTGAAAGTTGTGAACGCGACACAGACTCCAAGTATTGAAAGAAGAACTATAGATGAGCCGATCGTACCAAAATTTAGACCACCTTTTTCGTGTGATTTAGTCAGAACATCCCCCAGTGTTGCGCCAAATGGTCTGGTGAGGACAAACGCCACCCAAAACAGCAAGACTTCGGAAATTTGGGTAAAATAATGCGCGGCTAATACTACTGCAAGCAAACTAGAAATTAGAAATGCTCCTCCTGCAAATCCAAGTCCAGAAGTATCGGCTAGGAAATCGCCCAAGGCAGTACCCAAAGTATTTGAAAATAAAATTGCAGTCCAATAAAGCAGTTCAATTTTAGGCGTTTTGACGTTCTTAACACATAGAGATCCAATACTGAATCGCCAGTATGCCAAAGTAGCCAAGAGAAGAGTAAGTAAAATCGTAGATCCGATAGTGTAGCCAAGCCCTAAAGTACGATTCATGTAATCTGACATCGTTGTACCAGCCGTGCTGGTTGAAAGGATGACAGTCCAATAAAGCAATGGGTTATAGCTTTTCGACATCAATTGAGACACAAGACTCGCTAAGAACACTCCAATCAATATCGTGGAGCTCACCGCATAGCCTACGTTTAACGTCATGGATAAAAGGTCTCCTGCGGTTTCTCCCAGAGTGGTTGCACAGATTTTCATGATCCAGAAAAAGGCAGTGATTTGTGGAAGTTTGCTCATTTTTGCGATCGGGTTATCGTACTTTGGCAGTTTCACTCTAGATCGTAAATGTCAAGAACTTGGAAAGATCGATTGCGTTTGTATTTATCAGCGGTAATGTGGCAATTCCACGGTAAAACAACTGCTGATGCCTAGGGCATGTTTTCAAACCTAAAGATCCCCAGCCAGCGGTTTCATTCGACCTATGAGCCGTGCGCCTGGCCCTGAGATTTGAAACATTCGATCGTCGGTGGAGGGGGTAGGCACGGGGGCACTACCCCTACAAAACGATGATTTCCCGATCGAATCAAACCGCCCTGCCCCCCTTAAAAAGGGAAAGAGTCTTAAAGTTGGTCTTTTTAAGGGGGATGCGAGGGGGATATCAATCTGAAGGAGGAGTTTAAAAACACGCCCTGGCTGACTTGCAATAGTCAAGGTAATCCGATGATTCGATCGCTAATCAGTTTTGTTGGTCGATCGGCATTGGGGCTAGTTTCTTTTGCTTAAGGCTTAAGTAAATAACCAGACTCACGATTATAGAAAGAAAAAGCATACTGGTTCCGATCGTACCAAAACCAAAACCACCATTTGTAGTAGGTTGTGACAATAAATCGCCAGTAGATGCTCCAAGCGGACGAGTCAAGATGTAGGTTATCCAAAATGCCAAGACTGCATTCATTCTGAAATAATAATAACCAACGGCTACTATCGCAATTAAAACGCCAAATACTAATGCTGATTGTGCATAACCAAGCTTCAACGCCTCTGCTAAAAAGTCTCCTGTTGCTGTGCCCAAGGCAAATGTAAATAAAATAGCTGCCCAATAGAATATCTCTCTTTTAGCTGTGTTGATGGAGTGCATAGCTAAGGTCTTTTCGTTTAAATACCAGAACGCAAAAACTGCAAACAAGACAACACTAAAAACTATAATAGTTGTCATCAAGCTAACTCCCAGCTCGTCTACCAATCTATCGGTAATTAGTGTGCCAGTGATACTCATCAAAACGACTACAATCCAGTAACTTACTGGAACATATCGTTTAAGCATAAACTGATTCAAAAGCGCAATTAGTAACACGCCACTCATCACATAGGATGTAACGCTTAAACCAAACTTCAGGTTGACTGACAGATAATCAGCCAGAGTTTCACCTACTGTGGTTGCCAGAACCTTAATAATCCAGAAGGAACCTGTAACCTCTGGAACCCTGTTTTGGATCTTATTCATGATATTTTTCTTTCTTAATTTTTCGATAGAAACAAGATTGGATCGCATCATAAGGGCGGGCATTCAGAGACACCGCCCTACTCTATTTGTTGCCTCAAGAAAGCGAATTTGTTCGGAATTTACTTCGTCTTGGCGTCATCATTGGTTTCGCCATCGCCATCGCCGCCAGCCGCCTCGGAAAATTGAACGCTGCTGCGGGGAGAAACGCTTTTATTGCCCTCATCTTTTGGGCTTTGCGTGTAGAGGATTTTACCGTTACCCGCATCCACTATTATTTCCTGTTTGCCGATCGCAACTGAATACACAACATTGCCGTCTTCGTTTTCTAATTTAACGCGACTTGCTGTGCCGCCTTTAGCAGCTTCCGCTGCGGATCGCGCTTGTTGCGGCGTAACTTTAGCTAGAGATTGCAGGCGACTTGATGCTTGCTTGTCTTCGGCATCATCGTTCTTTTCGCCGTCGCCATCACTGGCTTCAGGTGCTGCTTTGCTGCTGGTGCGATCGGGCATGACGGCAATCTGAGATTGTGCTGGCGCAGCGTACACGCGGACTAATGCACTCAACCCTAAAGTACCGACTAAAGCTGTCACTAGAGCGATTTTTGTTGAGGTTTTCATGGTGCGAAACTTCTTTAATCTAGGCTTACAGTTTCACTGTAGATAACAAAAGTCAAGAACTTAACAAGATTTGTTTTAGCTGGAAATTTTTCTAGTGATTTTTCATTACCTTCCTCGCCGCAGAGCAAGTCGTTACCTATCTCGGCCTCAAGCCGATCGTTCCACATTATGCCATCTAATTTATTACTACATGGTGGAACGACATCCTTTGCCTGCCCGTGAGTAATAGTATCTTTGCTGACACTAGCCAAACCAAGCGAGTCGTCATTAGTCTCGCCGTCGCTTCGATTGTCAACTACAGAGGTTTTGTTGGCAGTTTGCATCTTCAAATCCTTTCCATGCAGGTTTGTGATTTCACTCTAGATGATAAATGTCAAGAACTTGGAAAGATTGAGCAAAACCTATAAAAATTGGTAAAATTCTGGCTTGGTGCTGCCTTGTATCGTGTTTATCTCGAATTTTAAGACGGTTTAATTGGCAGCGTTATCAAAAACTCCGTTTCTTCTCCCAGTTCCGAAATAACCTCTAGATTACCCTTATGCTTTTCAATCACTTGATAACAAACAGTTAGTCCTAAACCTGTTCCTTTTCCTACATCTTTAGTCGTGAAAAAAGGGTCAAATATTTTAGCTTTTAACTCTGGCGCTATCCCAGTACCGTTATCTCTAATTCCGATTCTAACCAGCTCGGTATCTATTGTTTCCGTATGAATCCAGATGGTAGGTCGATCGATCCCATCGCTTGAGCTTTTAATATCAAATTTTCGTTCCTCAAGAGCCACGATCGCATTGTCGATTATATTCATAAATACCTGATTCAAAAGCGCTGCATAACACTTGACTTTGGGTAAATTTCCATAGTTTTTAATCACGGCAATTTTTGACTCCAAGCGCTGATTGACAATTACCAAGGTGCTGTCAATTCCCTCGTGAATATTGGCAAATTTTAGCTGTGATTCATCCAACCTAGAAAAGTTACGCAGAGACAGAACAATTTGTTTTATTCTGTCAGCACCATTTTTCATTGAATCTATAAGTTTAGAAAAATCCTCAGCCAGAAAATCCAGGTCAATTGCCTCAGTTTCAGCTTGAATAGCACCATTAGGGTTAGGATATTGCTTCTGGTACAATTCCACTAATCGCAGTAAGTCTTGAGCGTAGTTACTAGCGTGTTCTAAATTGCTGTAAATAAAACTGACCGGATTGTTGATTTCGTGAGCGATACCTGATACCATTCGACCCAAACTAGACATTTTTTCGCATTTAATTAGCTGGGCTTGAGTCTGTTGAAGATTTTGCAAGGCATCTGCAAGTTGATTGTAAGCTGACTGTAACTCGTGATTTTTTTGTGAAAGTTCGTCAGTTTGTTCTTCCACGCGCTTTTCCAAGTTTTGCTTGGAGAATTCTAGTGCTTGAATATGATATTTTATCGATTGAATTAGACTGTTGAAAGAAATCGTTAATTTTCCGACTTCATCGTCCGTAGTAACAGCAGCTTGGAGGCTAAAATTGGATTCCTTAGTTGCTTGTTCAGCAACTTGAGTCAATGCTTTTATAGGTTGAGAAATCATCCGACTGATGTATAATGCAAAAATAGTGGAGCCGATCGCAGAAAGTAGAAAACTAGCAATACTTATTTCTTTGAGAATGTCCCGCGCGTGTTCCATACCAATTTCGGCTCGATCCTGTCCTTGATCAGCAAGTTTAACAAGTTTAGTTAAATCTTCTGAAAGTTGGTTAAAATGTATTGCCGACTGGCTTTTGGTAAAATCCCAAAGTAACTGCTGCGAGGCTTTAACTTTTTGTGGCAAAAAATGTTTTTGATAGATTCCTTGCAGCAGTCGATCTAGTTGTTGAGTGTATGCTGTTTGAGTCGCGTCATAAGTCTGTAAAGATTGATTCAACTCTACTATTTCTGGGTCGTCTTTGTTGAGATTCCGCTCTGCCAGAATTTTTAATTTGGAAAAAAGCTGATTGACTTGTTGGTTGTGTTTGAAGTATTCATCCTTTTCGTGGTTAAATGATTCTGGATCTCCCATCACAATGACTAGCTTTTGTTGGTGGGATTGAGTTTCAACTACAGCAATTTTTAGTTCGCTTAAATGCTGTGCCTCCTCTTATTCTAGGTTGAGTTTATCCCAAGCTTTTCTGGTGTAGAAGTTTCCAACTAGCTGTCCGATAATCGTTCCTAAAACCGCAAGACTCAATACCAGTAAATAACCTAAGCTAATTTTCCAGCGAATTGGGGCGCGGCTGAGCCGTCGCTGCAACCAATTGGGGGCAAGTTTCAAGTGGGATTGCTTTTGGAGTAAAGCTTGGTGATGGTTTTCTGGCGGCTGGGGAATCATGTTAAGGTTGACAGTAAAGTTGAATAAGATACATTATACTGATTTCATAAATATTGGCGATCGGTTGTTGATTTCAGATACTTTACTTAACACTTCGCTTGCAGCATGATTTTTTGAACATGATATTAAGATTGGCCGTACATCTTACTACTACTAGCATAGGCTACGCATTTGCGATCGGGCGCAGTCGCTTGGTTAGGCGCAGCCACCCAAAACCAAAATTTAAGAACTAGGAAAGATCGAAAAACTTCTGCATTCGGTAAATTTTCATCCTAATTTCATCTTTGGGTGTTATTATTCGGAATAATTGTACCCAAAAATTACATCAAATGAAAACCATCAAATCAAATTTAATTGTTCTAGGCACTGTCGGATTACTATTTTTGGGGGCTTGTGGCAAAGGCGACGAAAAAAGTGATGCAAATAGCAGCTTAACATCCTTTCCAGTCGCCTCTAAACCTGCATCTTCTGCTCCTAGTGCTGCCCCAGTCGCAGCCGATAAAACTGGTCATCCTAACGCATCTAAAGGAGGTCAAGTTGTTGAGTCTGGAGCTTACCACTTAGAGTTTTTAGCTGAGAAAGAAGCTACCGGAACTCATTTAGATTTTTATTTGCAAAAAGGCGACAAACACGAACCAGTTCCCAATGCAAAAGTGACAGCTCAAGTGCAGTTACCTAATGGCAAACAGCAAAATCTAGCACTCAAATACGACCCTGATGGCAAACATTACACTGTTCTGTTTCCAGGTCAAGAGGCAGGAAGTTATGCTGTGAAAATGAATGCGGATATTAACGGAGAAAAAGTTGATGGTCGCTTTACGTTTAAGCAATAGATAGCTAATTGATTAATGCAGTCTTGGTTATGGGTTATGTCAACTATGTCGAACAGTATCAACCCAGTTTAAGCTGTCGAACAAATAAACATTGTATGTTCAGGGCGCTGCTCAGAGCAACGGCCCACAAGATTTTTATTGTTTTTTGGCATACAGTTTAAATGCTGCAACAGCTTATTTGATGAACAGGGTTGATTTTGAGTTGGATTATCGCCAGAATATCTTTGTACCTACTAATTTTAGTATAGAAAGTTCAATCGCAATTTCATCCCTGAAAATCAAGCTAATAAATAACATAATAAATTAGTCAATTTTTCAGTAAGTACCGGAATGAAAAAGTTAATTTACGCTGCTGTCTTGACATTTGTGCTAGCATCTAATGCCTCCCCTATAGTTGCAGGATGAGCAATGCGAAATGTGAATGTTCGTCACTTGATACACAGTGGTGTACATCCCAACAAAGCTCGTTGTCAGGGTGCTACCCATCATTTTAAAGTTCAGGTTCAGGGAAAATGTGTTTCAGCGCTGACAATTAATTTTCCGGCAGATATCAGAATGCGTAGCCCAATTGAGGTTACAAATAAATCTGGTCAAAAAATCGAGTCTCAAGTTTCGGTTAATGACTGAAAAGCGATAGTGGTTTTCGCGCAACCTGTTGCTCCTGATACCACTATATCAATTGATATACGGGGTGTTGACACTCCTGGTAACACTCGCAATTGGATGTCCGCGATATCTGGTAAAATGGTGGGAATAAATGCAGCAATTCCCCTGGGTATAGTTTTAATTCAAACCTACTAAAGAGAACTGTTGCAAAAATACAAAGCACCGCACCCTAAGCCTCCCCTTGAATCAGGGGAGGGGGCAAGATTATTATTGTTTCCCCCCTAGAAATTTGAGAGTTATGAGAGTTTTGTTAGTTGAAGACGAGCCAGATTTAGGAAAAGCGATCGATCGCACTTTGAAGCACGAAAAATATATAGTTGACTGGGCGCAGGATGGCTGTGAAGCTTGGGAATATTTAGATAGTCATTGGACTCAATACAATCTGGCTATTTTTGACTGGTTGCTACCGGGATTGTCAGGATTGGAATTGCTGCGGAGATTGCGCGCAAAAAATAGCGCATTGCCAGTTTTGATGCTGACGGCAAAAGATAGGATGGAAGATAAAGTAGCTGGATTGGATGCGGGGGCTGACGATTATTTAGTCAAGCCCTTCGGGATGGCGGAACTGTTAGCAAGGTTGCGGGCTTTGCAGAGGCGATCGCCCCAAATTCAGCCCCAACAGCTACAAATCGGCAATCTAATTTTAGACTGCGGAAATCGCACTGCTTGTCATCTCGATAAAAATGGTAAAAACCAGATAATTTCTCTGACAAACAAAGAATTTCAACTGCTAGAATATTTTATGAAACATCCCAACCAAATTGTTACCACTGACCAAATTCGGAATCAGCTATGGGAGGCTAGTGCAGATACGTTTAGCAATGTGGTAGCAGCTCAAGTGCGCTTGTTGCGGCGCAAACTAGAATCATTTGGCTGCGCGAATTTGATTGAAACCGTACATGGTATCGGATACCGGATGAAAAATTAAATTAGGGCGGGCAACGGCGGCGGATTATATCTCGTTTCCAGTTAACCTCAAAGGGATAGTCTCTCTTGTTTGTATCGAAATCTAGATCCACCCTGCTTATTAAGGGGGATGCGAGGGGGAGCTCGACTAGAATAAAAGCGACATTTATTATGCGCTTCAGTCTTAAGTTGTTACTAATTGGCATAGTCGGGGAACCAGTAGAAGGAATTGTGCAAAATGTAAGTTTAAATGAATCAAAATAAACTATTTAACCGAACTCGATCGCACTTAGCGATTTCCTATGCCGCAGTCATGGGTTTAATTTTGAGCTTGTTAGGATTTGGGGTATACAAGGCGATCGCCCACGCTCACTGGGTAGCCATAGACAGGGAATTAGCATCAGTTGCCGGGACGCTGCACGACAGCCTCGAAATCAAATTGCAGCAGCCTGGAAAACTCGAACCAATAGTTAACGAACTTTTGCCTAACCTCCGCGTTACTGGGGTTAACGGCTGGAAAAAATCGCAGCCCAATCGACATATTTTAACGGCGCTCGACCAAAGTTATTACTATATTCGTTTGTTCGATTATTCAGGTAATTTAATTGCCACAGCAGGGACTTATCCCGCAACATTGCCGCCGACATTCAATCCCCAATACTGGCAAACTATAACTGACATAAAAGGCAATATTTACCATCAAATTTCTGTGGCTCTGCACACTAAAACCCAGGAAGATTGGGGATATTTTCAAGTAGGGCGCAGCTTGCAAGATTTCCACAATTATCTCAATACAGTTAAATTGATTTTGAAATTAGGATTGCCGACTGCATTGATTTCGATCGCCTTTTCTAGCTGGTTATTGGCAGGATTGGCAATGAAACCGATTTATGCTTCCTACCGACAAATCCAACAGTTTACAGCGGATGCTGCCCACGAATTGCGGACGCCTTTAGCGGCATCTCAAGCAACTGTAGAATCGGCTTTGTTGATGCCTCAATTAGATGAAAAAGAAGCACGAGAAATTTTGCGGACGATCGATCGCCAAAACCGCAGATTGACTCAGTTAGTTACCGATTTATTACTGCTAGCACGCATGGACTCTCAAACCAACGATGGAGCAAAATCCGTTAGCGAAGCCCTCGAAGAGGATCGCCCTCAACTTTGCTGTTTGAACGACTTGGTTAGCGATTTAGTCGAGGAATTGGCAGTTGTGGCGAGATCCTCCGAGGTAGCGCTAATATCCGAAATCCGCGTACAGCAGCAATTGAAGGTTGTTGGCGATGCCGATCAACTTTACCGTTTAGTTACTAATTTAATTGTCAATGCCATTCAATACACTCCGGCTGGGGGAAAAGTAACAGCGATTTTAGATTGCAGTCACCAGGAGGCGATAATTCAGGTCCAAGATACCGGCTTTGGGATAGCGGAGGCAGATTTAGCGCGCATATTCGATCGATTTTACCGAGTCAACAGCGATCGATCGCGCCATACCGGCGGTTCGGGACTCGGATTGGCGATCGCCCAAACCATCGCCCGGGCACACCGCGGCAGCCTCAGCGCCCGCAGCCAAGTGGGTTTTGGCAGCACCTTTCTGCTGCGGTTGCCTTTGTGAGTTATGATGTGGGGGAAACCGAATCATTTTTTTGTGGTAATCCCTTTGGCAAAAGGTAGCGCGATCGCCCAAAATCAATAAATAGTCATTAGTCAGTTGACAGTTGACAGTTGACAGTTGGTAGGGGCGGTGGATGGTGCGTGCGGGCCCTCTTAGTTGTCAGTTGGTAGGGGCGGTGCCCCGTGCGGGCCCTCTTAGTTGATAGTTGATAGTTGACTAATAACCAATAACCAATAACCAATAACCAATAACCAATAACTGATAACTACTGACTAATGACTAATGACTGCTGACTCTTAAAAAATACCTAGCGAAGAAGTATGACAGTTTTAGAACAGGGAACAATCTCTATCCATACCGAGAATATTTTCCCGATTATCAAGAAGTCGCTATACACAGACCACGAAGTCTTCTTGCGGGAACTAATTTCTAACGCCGTCGATGCCATTGCCAAACTCAAAATGGTTTCTCGAACGGGCGAATACAGCGGCGACATTGGCGAACCACAAATCAACATTGCGATCGACAAAGAAAACAAAACCCTCTCAATTTCCGATAACGGCATCGGCATGACCGCCGACGAGGTAAAAAAATACATCAACCAAGTCGCTTTCTCCAGCGCCGAAGAATTTATTCAAAAATACCAAGGTAGCGGCGACGATGCAATTATCGGTCACTTCGGACTCGGTTTCTACTCTTCTTTCATGGTCGCGCAGAAAGTAGACATTGACACTCTTTCCTACAAAGAAGGTTCCCAAGCAGTACACTGGTCTTGCGACGGTTCCCCCGCTTTTGAACTATCAGAATCCACCCGCACAGAACGCGGCACTACAATTACTCTCACACTCCAGGATGAAGAACTCGAATATGTAGAAGCCAGCCGGGTCAAGCAGTTAGTCAAAACCTACTGCGATTTCATGCCAGTTCCGATCAAATTTGAGGGAGAGGAACTCAACAAACACAAAGCAATCTGGCGGGAATCAGCCAGCAACTTGCAGAAACAAGATTATTTGGAACTCTACCGCTACCTTTACCCGTTCCAAGAGGAACCGCTGCTGTGGGTACACCTGAATACAGATTATCCTTTTATTGTTAACGGGATTCTGTTCTTTCCGAAACTGCGGCCCGATGTCGATGTTACCCAAGGCAATATCAAGCTATTTTGCAACCAGGTTTTTGTCAGCGATCACTGCGAAGAAATTATCCCGAAATTCTTGATGCCGCTGCGGGGCGTGATTGACAGTACCGACATTCCGCTGAACGTTTCTCGGAGTTCTTTGCAAAGCAACCGCACTGTAAGGAAAATTGCTGATTATATTGCGAAAAAAGTGGGCGATCGCCTCAAGGAACTTTACCGGGACGATCGCGATGAGTACATCCGCTGCTGGCAAGATATCGGCACTTTTGTCAAATTCGGAGCCCTCAACGACGACAAGTTCAAAAAGCAAATCGAAGATATTTTAATCTACCGCAGCACCTACGAGCCAACATCGGAAAAACCAGAAACTGCAACTCCCGAAGTGCAGGTGCAAACCGAGGAAGGAGATTTGTGGCAAGATGTGACTCCAAAGTCGGAAAGTTCCGGTTCGACGCAGCCTTACACCACGCTGAAAGAGTATTTGGAACGCAATCAAAAACGCCACGAAAATCGCGTGTTTTACTGCACAGAGCCGGCTTCTCAAGCAACTTACGTCGCCCTGCACAAAAGCCAAGGTTTGGAAGTGCTGTTTATGGATTCTTTCATCGACACGCACTTTATCAGTTTCTTGGAACGAGAATATTCGGATGTTAAATTCTCGCGGGTTGATTCTGACATCGACGACACGCTAATTGACAAAGAAAAAGAAGCGGAAATAGTCGATCCGGCGACCAATAAAACTCGCAGCGAACAAGTTAAAGAAATGTTCCAAAATGCTCTCAACAAGCCGAAAGTGAACATCCGCACCGAAGCTTTGAAGGCTGACTCTGCAGAGGGGGCGCCACCTGCGATCGTCCTGTTACCGGAAGCTTTGCGCCGGATGCGGGATATGACGGCGCTATTGCAGCAGCAAGCGGCCGAATTCCCCGAAGAACACGTTTTGCTGGTGAATACGTCTCACCCGCTGATTCAAAATCTGGCTAATTTGAGTCAAGGTGCGATTATTCAAAGTGGCGGCGAGTCTCCCTCGGCGCAGTTGGCGAGTATGATTTGTCACCACGTTTATGACTTGGCTTTGATGGCCCAGAAGGGTTTCGATGCTGAAGGAATGAAAGATTTTGTGGAGCGATCGAACAACGTCTTGACAAAATTGACAGAACGTGCAGTCTAATTAACCGCTAGGGCTGTTTGATTCTGTGCCGGCCCGCTAGAGGTGATATGGTGTCCGATCGATCGCGGGTAATCGATCGGACATGATATCAAATCCGGTAGCATCGGAATGATTCAGATATATATTCTCTCCCTCTGTGTACTCTGTGTTCTCTGTGGTTAAATCATTCCGATGCAAGCGCAAACGATATGATACGAGCCCAAATCCGGGTTACTCATCCAATTTATAAACCAGTCGGCGCAGGCCGACTTTGTTTGTTTAGACACGGTTTCAACCGCCGAATCATAAACTCGTTTTATTAAATAAAAACTTCCCAAACATTGAATACAAAGCTGGCAGAACCAGTAACGTCAAGGCCGTAGAAGTAAACAACCCACCCAACACCACAACTGCCAGAGGTTGCAAAATTTCTTTGCCCGCGCCTGTACCAACTACCAGGGGAACCATGCCTAAAGCCGAGGTAAAAGCTGTCATCAAAATGGCTACCAATCTTTCCATTGCACCTTCTTTAATTATTTCCTTGAAAGGCATTCCCTTGCTTGCTTTTTGATTAAAATTATCCACCAAAAGCAAACCGTTACGAACCGCGACTCCAAATAAAGTGATAAAACCCACAAGTGAAGCTACAGAAATGATGCCACTACCGATCGCAATAGAGAAAATACCTCCTACTAATGCCAGGGGTAAGTTAATCATAATCATAATCGCACTTCCAAAAGATTTTACGGCAAAATACATCAGCACTGCAATAATTACTATTCCTAAGCTACCAAATATAAGTAGGTTTTGGGTTGCTCGTTCTTCCGATTCAAATTGTCCGCCATACTGAATAAAATAACCTGAAGGCAAAATTACCTGCTGTTGTACTTTGGTCTTAATTTCATTAACAACTGAGCGTAAATCTCGTCCTGACACATTCGCAGCCACAACTAAGAAACGAGAAACATTTTCGCGGTTGATAGTATTAGGGCCAGTGCCGTATTCAATTTTTGCGACTTGTGCTAGTGGGATCTTCTGTCCCGAAGGAGTATCAACTAACAAGTTGCGGATAGTATCAATATTACTGCGATTTTCCGGTTTCAACCACACCAACAGATCGAATAACTGCTGTTCTTTAAGGACTTGAGAGACGACTTTTCCATTCAATGCAGTTTCTAGAGTTTCTGTAATACTTCCAATGCTAAGTCCGTAACGTGCCGCCAAAGCGCGATCAAATTTAATCTGTAACTGACGAATAGGAATTTGTTGTTCTAACTGCAAATCAACAATACCTTCGACTTGACTCATCGCCGTTTCTACTTCCTTACCAATAGCTCTTAATTCTGTCAAATCAGTACCAAAAACTTTCACAGCGATCGCACTTCTCACTCCTGAAAGCACTTCGTCCATACGATGGGAAATAAAGCCTCCCACGCTAGTAGCCACACCGGGTAATTTATTAAATTCCTCTCTAATTTTAGCAATACTTTGTTCTCGATTCTTAATACCAATATCGCTGAGTTCTACATCCAAATGTCCTAAATTTACCCCTGCTGCATCAGCATCACCGGGCGCACGTCCCGATCGCAATTGTACAGCGGTAAATCGAGGATCGTCTTTGAGAGCATTCTGCATTGAAAGTCCCATGTCATTAGTAGCAGACAGAGAACTCCCAGGATAAAGTAACATTGTATTAACTAAAGACCGCTCTTGAAATTCGGGTAAAAATACTCTTCCTAGTGAGGGAAGCACAATTAATGAAGCAATAAAAGCAGCTATCGCGGGGAACAAGATTAATTTAGGACGATTAATTGCCATATTCAAAACTGGACGATAAAGCCGTTGACTTAATGCCGAAACCCAAGTATCATCCGATGGCAATTTACGATTTGCTAATAAGATAGCGCAAAGGGCAGGTGAAAGAGTCATTGCAACAAAAGTAGAGGCAAGAATAGAAACTAAGTAAGCCACTCCCATTGGGGTAAAGATCCGTCCTTCTACTCCTGTCAAAGAGAAAATCGGCGCAAATACAATCACAATGATTACCGTAGAGAAAATTACACTGGTGCGAACCTCTACCGAAGTGCGGTAAACAATTTCAAAATCGTCTTTAGGCTTGCCCTCTAATTGATTTTTTCGCAATCCTCGATAGCAGTTTTCCATATCGACAATTGAGTCATCCACAACTGAACCAATCGCTACTGCCAATCCGCCCAAAGTCATAGTGTTTATGCCTTCTCCAAACCATGATAAAATTAACATTCCGATCAAAATAGACAAGGGAATTGCGCTAAGAGTGATTACAGTTGTGCGCCAATTCATCAAAAACATTACCATGATTACTGAAACAATTATAATGCCATCTCGCAGGGAATTTCGCACATTTTCAATCGCCGAATCAATAAAACTTTCTTGGCGAAAAGTCACTTCTACTTTCACATCTTTCGGCAATCCGGCCTGCACTTCCTCCATTGCTTTTTCAACGGCTCTGGTTACAGTTGGAGTATCGATTTGAGGCTGCTTGTTTACCAGTAAAATGACTCCCCTTTGACCGTTGACACTACCATCTCCTCTAGCTAGTGCTGCTCCTAACTTTACCTCTGCCACATCGCGCAGTTTGATGGGTTTTCCATTCCTAGATATTACTACTGATTCTGCCAATTCTTGAATGGTTTCAATCCGACCTACGCCGCGAATGATTTCTTCGCGATCGGGTGTAATCAAAAATCCCCCAGACGCATTGGTATTTGATTGCTCTGCTGCTTTTGTCACCTCTTCTAAAGAGATATTCAATGCAGTTAATTTGACTGGATCTACTAAAACTTGATACTCTCTGACATCGCCTCCATAGGCAATCACCTGTGATATTCCCTGCACAGCCAGTAATCTGTTGGTAACATTTCGATCGACTAATCTTCGCACTTCCATTAAATCAGTTCTTGGCTGATTTTCTTCTGCTTTTATGGTAAAGGCATACATTAAAATTGTGCCTATCGGAGAAGAAACAGGAGAGATTTGTGGTTCTTCAACACCTTGAGGCAACTTCGATCGCGTTTGCTGTAAACGTTCAGCAACTAATTGTCTCGCTCGATAAATATCTGTATCGGCTTTGAAAATTACTTTGACAACTGAAATACCTACCGCCGAAGAGGAGCGCACAGTTTCTACCCCCGGAGTTCCATTGACTGCGCTCTCAATTGGTAAGGTAATTAAAGACTCTACCTCTTCAGGGGCTAATCCTGGGGCTTCTGTTTGAATTTCTACTTGAGGCGGGGCAAAATTAGGAAAAACATCAAGGGGCATTTTAGTTAAATTATAACTACCCAAAACAGTGACTATAATTGCACCGATTACAACTAACCAACGTTGAGCGATCGACCATTTGAGGATTGAATTAAGCATTTTTTAGACAATGAATTTATAATTATTAAAATTTTGCCTCAGTTAAGAAGCAATTTTTCACTTCAAACTCTTGACTTCTGATACCCAGCGGCGGTTAATTACCCATCTGAGAATTGTGCTGAACATTTAAATAGTTGACAGTTGACAGTTGACGGTTAAATAGCCATTCAATTTAGATTGACACCCTCAAATGAAATTAGGATGAAATATTTTGACTTCCCACCTTGATTAATAAGTCATCTAAAATCTCAAATCTTAAATGATATAACCAGTGTTGCTCTTTTTGACAAAGCAGCTTACAATAGTTATTATGCAAGCACCAAAACACTACTCGCACGCCCCAATCACCGAAGCCTTAATTGATATACAAGTTAAACTTCCACCAGGAGTTAAACTTGACAATTTGGCGCAGGTGTACTCAAGCATTCAGGCTGAGTATCCTCAGTGTGAAGAAGTGTTACTTTTTCAGGGACAAATGATGGCAGGTGCTAGTGTTGGGGCAACAGCAAGCCAGTCTCCTATTGGCTATAGAGCCTCCGGTGACGACCCAAAACAGATTCTTCAACTGCGTTTAGATGCTTTCGCATTCAGTTGGCTTGCCCCTTACGACTGTTGGGAAAATTTTCGGGATGAAGCAAAGCGACTGTGGAATATCTATCAGTCACTGACATATCCAGAAGCAATTGTTCGTTAAGCACTCAGGTATATTAACAGGCTAGATATTCCTTTGCCGATTGGCGATATAAAAGAGTATTTGAGGACATTTCCGGAAGTTTCTCCTGACTTGCCGCAAGGATTAAGTGGCTACTTTATGCAGCTACAAATTCCACAAGAACACTTGGGAACAATGCTTGTGATCAATCAAGCAATAGTTCCACCTCCCACACCTAATTTTGTTTCTATAATATTGGATTTAGATCTATTTCTGGAAGGAGATATTTCTTCTGATGAAATAGAGCTTTGGCAGATTTTAGAACAAATGCACGAACAAAAAAACAGAGCTTTTGAAGCTTGTATTACAGAACACACAAGGGAGTTGATTAACTAATGGCTACAATTACCCCCCTACGTCCTAATGGCGTTTTATCGTCACCAAGATTGCTGGTGTTAGAGCCAAAAGCCACAGCTCAATTACAAAGTCCTGAAGGACGAGAAATTGCAGCACTAACCGCTCAATTATTGCAGAATTTAACAGTTGTAAAACAATACTTACAAACTCTAGAAAGCTGTGGCGAAATAGACTACAATCCAGTACCACCAAAGCGATCGGAACGAGTAATCATGCGAGCTCAGTTCAAAGGGCGTAAAAAACCTCTGCCGTATATCTTCGATGAAGAATAATCGTAGAGCCTTTCTGGGTGCAGATAAATGAATCCACTCTCAGGCAAGGTGATTACCTGCCTGGGTGTCTCGTACCAAGACCAGTATTTGACCCAACAAGTTTTGGCAAAAATAGTGAAATTCAAAACGTACAAATAGAAATTAATGAAGTAGATTTAATTATTCTAACCCAAAGCTGCGATTTGGACAATAAAAAAGTAGCTCAGGTAGTGCTGTGTGCAATTTACCATATTTCAGAATTTGAGGAAAACAACGAAGCATTTAAGAAAAAAGGAAAATGGAATGAAGTTTTAAGAGGGAGAATAGAAGGTTTGCACCTGCTGGCATCACCAACGAACCCAGATAATAATAAAGAAGCACTGGTTGTAGATTTTAGAGATATCCAAACCTTGCCTTACGAATATGTGTTGAAACACGCTAGTAATTTAAACGATCGCTGGCGGTTAAAATCTCCCTACCTAGATCACTTTTCTCAGGCATTTTCACGTTTATTTATGCGAGTTGGTTTACCATCTGCTATTCCCCCTTTTTAAGTCATTTCATGTAGTTATAAGTGCTCGATTAAACAAAAATTTTACTTTGAAATCTTGACTTCTGCCTCCTGATTTTTAACGCGGTGGTTGTCATCATGCGGCAATTCATCTACTGTACTCGCATTTAGTGCTGCGGAGGAGACGGAAAAAGCATTGTTTTTAGAATCCGCTGCTATAGTTGGTAATTTGCGCCGATTTCCCCAGAAGGCACCGGCGGCAAAAGTTAGGGATGCGATCGCAATTCCTCCCCCAATTCCCGCCCACAAAGGAACTGGTAAATTATTCAAATTAACCTCTGTTACTTTGGGAGTTACTTCCTTCTTGTCCTCAGTTTTTGAGTGTTTACTGCCGCCCCGCAAAGATTGAGCATAAAGTTGAGGTGCGCGCTGCGTAACAATCGCATCTCCCTCAAACAAACCGCTTTTAATTTCTACTAAATCCCCAGAAGTTTGACCAACTTCAACTTCAACTGACTGAAAGGCATTGCCATTTTGAATGTAAACCATTTTTTTGCCGTTGGCTTCAACTAAAGCAGCAGCCGGAATTGCCAAAACATCTGTTGCTGTTTTGTCAGTTAAGATATCCAACTCTACAAACATCCCCGGCTTTAACTCTCCTTCAGAGTTATTGAGTTCGGCTTTCACTGGAACTACCCGCGTTTCTTCTCCTACAATCGACCCAATGAAGCTAACTTTTCCCGTAAAAGTGCGATCGGGCAAACTTGTAATTTTAACCCTGACTACCTGACCAATCTTTATCTGATTTAAATCTTTTTCGTAAATATTTGCTGTGGCAAAAACCCTGCTATCGTTTAATATGCTCATCAGCGGTTTTTCAGCCGAGTTGACTGATTCGCCTGGAGTGATTTCGCGATCGGCAACAGTGCCGGAAATCGGAGCGACAATGGTAACAAGCCCTCGATCGTTAGCGGTAATTCCCAGTTGTTGCAGGCGCGCTTGATAAGCTGAATTGCTGAGGTTAATTCGGGACTGAGCTACTTCTACCGCAGATTTAGCGCGTTTTAATTGGGCCTCTGCTTCTAGCACTTCCCGGCGGCTCAAAGCTTTGGTGAGTAGAGCTTTCGCTTCGGCAACTCTGCCTTGAGAATCGCGCAATTCGCGCATCGGGAGGTCTACTTCGGCTTGTTTAATTTCGGTTTCGGCTTTGATAACTTCGGGACGGCTTTTTGCCTTAGCAACAGCGGCTTTTGCTTGGGCGAAGTGGGCTTGCGATTCCAGCATTGTCCGCCGCGCGATCGCCCCTGCGGCCACTAATTCTTTGTCGCGATCGAGCTGTTCTTTGGCAACAGTTAATTCTGTTTCGGCTTGCGCTATTTCCGCTTGCGCTATTTCAACTTGACGTTGATAGTTTTCTTTACTAACTTTCACAACCGAACGCTTGTTTACTAATTCTTGCTCTCGCTGGTATTGCTGAGTTGCTGCTGTCAGTTGAGTTTTGGCTTGGGTGATTTCTGCGTCTGATATTTGCAGTTGGCGATCGTAATTTTCTCCAGCTAACCTAAAGTCAGCCTGCGCCTGCTGCAAATCGCCTTCAGCTTCGGCTCGTTTCGACAGAGACTCAACCCGCAATTGGCCTAATTCCGAACTCGATAAAACAACAACAGGTTGACCTTTTGATACTTTGTCCCCCGGTTTGACGAGCAACTCAACCACAGTCCCACTAACGGGAGCCCGAACTTCTACTTTTTGATTTGGCAGAGTTTCAATTTGTCCGGTAGTTTTAATCCCGACAGACAACCGCTGAGCTTTCACCGGCTCGACTTTGATTCCGATTCGCTTCGAGGTTTCAGCATCGACAGAAATAGCAGCCGGAATTTGGGTTGTTTCGCCACTTTGGTGAAATTCATCTCCGTGTCCCGCGTGGGCTAAAACAGGGGCGGGAGAAGTTAGCAAAATCAGGCTGAACAAAGTTACTGAACAACTGCTAATAATAGCAGGAGATTGAGTATATTTGTGAAATATCATCGTTGGCATTTTCCTTAAGATCCGGTTGAGTGCCAAAGGTTTAGCGATTGGTACTTTGCCAAACTAAGTAAACCGAATTCAGCGGGTATACTTATTAGAATTTTCCCAGAAGCGATCGCTAAGCAATGACCAAGAGCTAAAACTACTCTCCTCAACCTAGTCTTGTACAGCCAAATGAAATTCGGATGAAATTTCACCTCAGCAACCCAGATGCCCTCCCGATTCCAAAATGTTCAGATAAGTTGTGCCTAATGAAAAGGGATGGCGCTGTAACTTTTTTACTCGTGTAGCGTTCTCTGCTGGCGCTTCCATTTCCTTTGTCAATGCGAGCGCTAGCTGCTCTAACACTGAATTTGGTAGATAAGTAGTGCTTAATTCCAAGCTGTTCGAGCTCATTAATTATTCCCCTGTTATGAGAGCTTTTGAGTGACTTTCATACTTTAGACGGATGCGTTCTCAATTGTCAAGAGTATTCTCACGTAAAAAAATGAAAGTGCTGTGCAGTCGGAAAAATGCTGACAGCTATATCCTTCTTGATAGCTAGCTTGCTGCCACTTTTTCATGTCCTCAATTCCTTGTCTTTGTGAAGCAAGTATTTCCTGAACTCTTGACCTACTGTGACTTATGTCACTGATATTGTAGCTTTATCTCACATTTTATTTGTGATGCTAAATTACTGTTTGTACCAGGCTTTGCGCCACTCTTTCATTTGCTCAATTTCTTGCTTTTGTGAAGTCAAAATTTGTTGAGATAATTTTTTCATTTCTGGCTGCTTCGATTTTTTTAAAGCATCTTCGGCCATCACCAAAGCTCCTTCGTGGTGGGGAATCATGGCATTCAGAAACCGCAAATCAAATTGGTCGTCACCAGCACCTAAATCCATGCTCATCATCATGCTTTGCATCTGTTCTGGAGTCATTGCCATCATGTGACCCATTTTACCGTGATAAGCCATTGGCGTACTGCTGGCTTTGGGATACCAAGTTTTTCGCCACTCTGTCATTTGATTAATTTCGCGGTTTTGAGCGGCAATTATATTAGTAGCCAGTTTTTTCATTTCAGGACGTTTGGATTTTGCCAGCACCTCTTTAGCCATGTTTACAGCACCTTGATGGTGTACTTTCATGCCATCAATAAATCGCAAATCATAGTCGGCATCAGCCGGGCCTAAATCCATAGACATACTATGATCCATGCCATGATTCATCCCACCCATGCCGCCACCTTGTGCCATATTTTGCTGGCTGCTAGCAGGGGTTGCTGCCGTAATATTTGGCGCTTGGGTTTCGCTGGAAGGAGCTTTTGAACAAGCTACTAGCACGCCGCTGGTGAGGGCGGTTAATGTCAGCACTGCAAAGCCTGTTTGTAATGAGATTGATTTCATAGACTTTAGTTAGATTCTTAAAACTACCATTTATCTTGATGTTTTCACATATAAATGAAATTAGGATGAAATTTTTGATTCAGATTTGTAAATAATTATTACTTAGCCATCATTTAAATAAATACGTAAGGCGTGCAATGCTTACCCTACAAGTAGAATCGGTATAAATCTCAAATCTCAAATCTCAATTTGACTTGACTCTCCTGTAAGCAGGAGAGTTTACAATGAAGTTAATTCATTTATTGAGCAGAGTAGTTTCTGCTGAGGTTTAAATTATGACTCTACAATTAAAAGTTCCCAAAATGGCTTGTTCTGCTTGTGCGACTACAATCACAAAAGCAGTCCAAACAGTGGACTCAGACGCCACTGTTGAGGTGGATCTCAAGACAAAAGCGGTCACGGTTCAAACCGCTAAATCGGAAAGTGAGGTTAGAAAAGCGATCGCATCTGCTGGTTATCCAGTCGATTAATGTTAAGACAAACGTCAGCGGTTTCTAACTTTAGCAATACAGCTATTTCATCCTAATTTCATCTTAGGGTGAAATGCTGAATATTACAAATGTAGCGTCCAGCCACCGCACTACTCATTTAGAGAGCAATTCTCCTATGTAATTGGTCAAGTAGGTTATGCCAATTACTAAATACCTTGGCAACCTCCACTCTTATTTAGTTTAGGAGTAACCCCTATGGACAATCTCACACTTAAATTGCGGGGCATGAGTTGTGCTTCTTGTGCTTCCTCTATCGAACAAGCAATTCAGTCTGTTCCCGGCGTAACTGAGTGTCATGTCAATTTTGGCATGGAACAAGCAAGCATTCAATACGACTCTCAGAAAACCAGTGTATCAACAATTGAAGAAGCTGTTGATGCTGCGGGATATGAAGCTTTTCCACTTCCAGAAATGGCGGTGACAGAGGATGATAGCGAACGAAAAAATCGCCAAGCTAAATCTCAGCTTTTGCAGCGAAAACTATACGTAGCAGGGACTATTAGCATCATATTATTTGTGGGTTCGATTCCCGCTATGACTGGCTTACATTTGCCATTTATTCCTGGCTGGTTGCACAATTTTTGGCTACAATTAGTGCTGACAGCACCAGTACAATTCTGGTGTGCCAACTCATTTTATACGGGAGCTTGGAAAGCCTTAAAACGCCGACTGGCGACGATGGATACTTTGATTGCTTTAGGTACAAGTTCTGCTTACTTCTATTCTGTATTTGTGACGTTTTTTCCTGGTTTTTTCATAGCTAAGGGTTTGATACCGAGTGTTTATTATGAAGTGGCGGCAAGTGTTATTGCCTTAATTTTGTTGGGTAAAACTCTAGAAAATCGAGCGAAGGGAGAGACTTCTGAGGCAATTCGGAAACTGATGGGTTTGCAAGCGAAAACGGCTCGGATTGTTCGCAACGGGCAAGAGTTGGAAGTGGCGATCGCCCAAGTGGAAATTGGCGATGTCGTCCAGGTGCGGCCCGGCGAACAAATTCCCGTAGACGGAGAGGTAATTGAAGGCTATTCAACCATAGATGAAGCAATGGTAACGGGGGAAAGTTTGCCCGTCAAAAAGCAAGTTGGTGACGATGTTATCGGCTCGACAATTAACAAAACGGGCAGCTTTAAGTTTCGCACTACTAAGATTGGCAAGGATACATTCTTAGCTCAAATTGTCAAGATGGTGCAGGATGCCCAGGGGTCAAAGGCACCTATTCAAAAGTTGGCAGACGAGGTGACTGGTTGGTTTGTTCCGGCTGTAATTGCGGTCGCTTTAGCTACTTTTGTAGTCTGGTTTAATGCGACGGGAAACTTTACTTTGGCAACGATTACAATGGTGGAGGTGCTGATTATTGCTTGTCCTTGTGCTTTGGGTTTGGCGACTCCGACTGCTGTGATGGTTGGCACTGGAAAAGGTGCAGAAAATGGGATTTTAATTAAAGGAGCCGAAAGTTTAGAGTTGGCTCATAAAATTCAAGTTATTGTGTTAGATAAAACGGGAACTCTCACGGAAGGCAAGCCGACTGTTACTGATTTTGTCACAATTAAAGGAACGGAGAATAGCAATGAGTTAAAGTTGCTGCAATTGGCTGCGTCTGTAGAGCGAAATTCGGAGCATCCTTTGGCAGAAGCTGTTGTTAGATACGCTCGATCGCAAGAGGTCAGTTTAACAGATGTTCGGGATTTTGATGCCGTTGCCGGAAGTGGCGTGCGGGGGATTGTAGCCAGAAAGTCGATCGCCCTGGGAACGCTGAGGTGGATGCAGGAATTAGGCTGCGATACTGAATATCTGGAACTGCGCGCGAAAGCTTTGGAAGGTGATAGCAAAACGGTGGTTTGGATGGCATCTGAGGGCAAAATAGAGGCAATTCTGGGCGTTGCTGATGCTCTAAAACCGTCGTCAGCGCAGGCGGTGAAAGCGCTGCAAAAACTGGGTTTGGAGGTGGCGATGCTGACTGGGGACAACCGATCGACTGCGGAGTCGATCGCCCGATCCGTTGGTATCGATCGCGTTTTTGCGGAAGTTAGACCAGACCAAAAAGCAGCTAAAATCCAAGCCCTGCAAGGGGAAGGGAAAATTGTCGCGATGGTGGGAGACGGGATCAACGATGCACCGGCTTTGGCCGCTTCTGACGTGGGAATTGCGATCGGCACAGGGACTGATATTGCGATCGCAGCTAGCGATATTACTCTAATTTCTGGAGACTTGCAAGGCATAGTTACAGCAATTCAACTTTCGCGCGCCACCATGCGGAACATCCGCGAAAATCTGTTTTTTGCCTTTATTTACAACATCGCTGGAATTCCGATCGCAGCGGGCGTTCTGTACCCGATTTTAGGCTGGCTGCTAAGTCCAATTATCGCCGGTGCAGCAATGGCTTTTAGTTCAGTTTCCGTACTTACTAATGCTTTGCGCTTGCGTAATTTTAAACCAAAGTCTCTGGCATAAATTAGGAGTAATTAAAGAAATGTTGCACCATCGTCAGATGTGGGGAACTCTCGCGAGTTTAGGAATTGCGATCGGAATGGCATCGGGAGTTCAAGCTGCCGAGCCCGTCGCTGCTTCTAATTCAACCAATCAATTCCGCAGCATTGAACAGCCGCTAGGTTTGAAAGTTGGTGTCACCCTCGGTGGTTTGACATTAATTGGTTTGGAGTTGTGGTGGTTTTTGTTCAGTAAAGCAAAAAGTCAGCAAGCTGAATCTATTCAGGGGATACAAGAGTTGAATATTACTGTAGACGGGGGTTACGAGCCTGCTAGTGTAGTTGTGAAATCCGGTCAATTAGTGCGGCTCAATTTCTTGAGGCGGGACCCCAACAGTTGTCTTGAAAAAGTGTTGTTACCAGATTTTAACATTGTGCGAGAATTACCTCTAAATCAGGTAACGGCTATTGAATTCACCCCAGACAAACCCGGACGATACCTATTTACTTGCGGCATGAATATGTTTAGGGGTGTGGTAGAAGTACAAAGATAAATCAAAAAAAAGTCCGATGCGACGCTTGCCCCGCGAGTTTTTTTCGCAAGAAATCGCTAAAATTGATCGAAGCTTAAAAAATTTGGAGTGAGCTAAATGCAATTACTACACACGATGCTCCGAGTCGCCAACCTGGAAGAATCCCTCAAATTCTACACGGAAGTGTTGGGAATGAAACTGCTGCGGCAAAAAGACTATCCAGATGGCAAATTTACCCTGGCTTTTGTTGGCTACGGCGACGAATCAGACACTACGGTTTTGGAATTAACCTACAACTGGGGTGTCGCAGAGTACAATTTAGGAAATGCTTACGGTCATATTGCGATCGGCGTTGACGACATTTACGGTACTTGCGATGAAATTAAAACCCGCGGCGGTAAAGTCAGCCGCCAACCCGGGCCGATGAAACACGGTTCAACTGTCATTGCTTTTGTGGAAGATCCAGATGGATACAAAGTTGAGTTAATTCAACTGGAAAATCGCTCCGCCTAGTCCAAGAAACCGGGTTTCTGCGATAATTTTGGCATCCTGATTGAGATTTTGGTCAGAAACCCGGTTTCTGACTTTTTTTCGGAACTTTTAAAATTTTATCTTTTACCATTTTGTCAACTATTACATCGCTGACAATTTGAGCTCCGTGGGAGGTAAAATGCACGCCGTCGTTAATTTTTACATAGCCTCGCTTCCCCGATTTGTCAGCAACTATCGGAACAAATTTTCCTGATTTTGCAAAGGTTTCCCAAGTAGAAATAAATTCAATTTTGGGAGAAGCTTTTTGAGAACTTTTATAAATATTGTTCATGACAGGAAAAGCTTTGATGTACGCCGATTTATGAGAGTTAGATTGACCTATCCAATACACTTTTCTCACGGAGGAGGAGCCAAGTAACTTGGCATATTTGTCTACTCTTTCTTGATAAGCTTTTTGCCATTCTGGGGTCAAGATTGCCCGGTATTTTCCTTGAGAATCAATGATATCTTGAGGGTCGTTTCCTCCAAACAAAATTATCACTACATCTGGGCGGTAATCCTGGATAATTTTGCTGGTTCTGGCATACCAGTCATAATAATCTATCCGATTTAATCCGCTGGATACTTTGTAGTCAAGTTTTGTATCAGCGATGTTGTATTTGTTCTTAAGAGTGTACTGGAGTTTAATTCCTAAGTCAAACATTACCGAATCTCCAATCAATAAAAATTTGCGATAAGGTACGGTTAATTTAGGTTTAGGTGAAGGGGGTTTGTTCGCTGGCTTTGGGGGGACAATTGCCGATTTTGTTGCGGTTTTGAGGGCAGAAGTTTCGGATTTTTTGGGGAGGCTATCGAAATTGATATCTTTGATTTTGCTCCAAAAATCTTGTTCTGATTTCCTGAAACCCTCGATTTCGATTTGGCGCGCTGCTTGTTTGATTTCGGGAGTTGCGAAAGGAGTTGAAGCAAAGTTTTTGAGAAATAAGGATAAGTTGGAAAATATTAAGGTGAGAATTACAGAAGTAACTATTAGTAAAATTTCTCTATCTTTCATAGGAAGAAGGAAGAAGGAAGTTCGGCAACGAGCAATGTACGGGATGTAACGGATGTAACGGATGTAACGGATGTAAGTCCGTCGGAAGAAGTCATTAGTCATTAGTCATTAGTCATTAGTTATTAGTTATTAGTTATTGGTTATTGGTTATTGGTTATTGGTTATTGGTTATTGGTTATTGGTTATTAGTTATTAGTCATTAGTGCTGTCCCCCCAGATCGAACGTCCAACGTCATCACGAAGAAGGCCCTTCGGCTTCGCTCAGGGTAAAAGAAGGAAGAAGACATATACAGGATTTTTTTTAGCGATCGCTATTTTACGTTTAATTAGGTGGATTTATTTGCTTTTTTAGAAATTAAAGTAAATAAAAGGTGGGACGGTGCTCGGCCCCAACATCAAAATAGCATACACGAACAGCGAAACTAAGACAACTCTCAAGAAAATATTTTTTAAGGAAAATACTCTTTGCAAGAGTTGGGAAATTCTCTCGCCCCAAATGTTGATCGCGCCAATGATGGCAATTACTAAATACAATTGCCAAAAGTTAAATTGAAAAGTTGCAGCGGAAAAATTCAGAATTCCCTGAAAAAAATTCATTGCAGTTTCCCAGTTGGGAGTGCCGAAAAATACCCAGCTACAAGTCACAAAACTAAATGTTAGCAGCCAACTGGAAAATTTAGCAAATCGGGGAAAGGAATAGTCTAATTTTAGGTGAATAGCTTGGGGAATATCTTTACATAAATGGTTAATAATTAATCCTAAACCGTGAATTGTTCCCCAGACAATAAAGTTTAAACCTGCGCCGTGCCAAAATCCGCCGATCGCCATTGTTATCAGTAAATTTACGTACTTCCTTAATTTCCCGTATTTATTGCCGCCTAACGGGAAGTAAACGTAATCTCTCAGCCACTCGGAAAGACTGATGTGCCACCTTTTCCAGAATTCTTGCAAGCTGAGCGATCGGTATGGCATATTAAAGTTGGCAATGGGTTTGAAACCCAGCAAACAAGAGATGCCGTTAGCTAAATCCGAGTAGCCGCTAAAATCTACGTAAATTAAACATGAATAGGAAATTGCCGCGAGGATTAAATCGATGCTGCTGTATTGCTGGGGAACTGTGAATGGGAGTTTGGTGAAGTTAAACAAAAAGCTCGATAAAGTATATTTTTTGAAGAGTCCAGACAAAATTAAAACGATGACTTCTTCGATTTGATAGTCGTATTTTTTGGGTGAATTTAGCTGGGTGTAAAATTCCCTAGGCCGCGATATGGGTCCAGAGGCAATTTGGGGAAAGTAGGTAATGTAGGTGGCGTAGTCTACAAATTTAGGACAGGGGATTTTCTTTTGGTAGCAGTCGATTAAATGGGAAATCATTCTAAATGTGTAGAAGGATACGCCGACTGGGGCGATTATTTGCAACATTTGAATGCTGGCGGGAATTTGTAGTTGGTTGAGTACCTCAAACAAGGATGTTACAAAGAAGTTGCAATATTTAAAGATGCCGAGGTTGGCTATGTTGAAAATTATGCCGGAGATTAAGGCAAGTTTTTTATATCTGCCGTAGCAGGTGGCTCGGAGAATGATATAATTGTAGGCAGTACCTAAAACTAGGAGTAATAGAAAGTCTAAACTCCAAAATGAATAAAATAATAAACTGGAAATTAGCAAGACGATTTTATATAAACCGACTTGGGACTTCAAGGATATAATTATGCTAAAAATAATTAGAAAAAATACTAGGAATTGGTAAGTTGGAAATAGCATAAATTTTAGAATATCAAACAACGTTAGGGCAATTTATAAAGGTTAAACATACCAATAAAAAGGTTCGTAGTGAGGACTTTAGTCCTTCATGAATGCGGACTAAAGTCCTCACTACGAACTTAGGGGAATGGCGATTCTCTGGAGTAGTTGAGAGAATGGGGAACTACTGTATTTTCATAAGTTCGATCGCGCGCTGCAGTCGCAGAGTACAAAAAATTTCCCTAGATTGCGGGCTGCAAGCTTTTGCAAAAGCTCAATTATGTTGCAACTTCAGCAGAATTAACCGCACTCATAGATTCACAATCCTGTTTAAAGATTATGATAGTTGTGAGACGATATATTAACGGATAACCACAGGAATCCCCTTGATTGCGAGGAACCAACCAACGTGCAGCCAACAGACCCTAGCAAATTTACCGATGAAGCCTGGGAAGCGATTGTCAAATCCCAGGATGTAGCCCGCCGCTTTGCCAATCAGCAGCTAGAGGTTGAACATTTAGCGATCGCCATTTGTGAACAGCAAGCCTTGGGAAACAGCATTCTCAGCCAAGCTGGAGTAGATGTGACCCGCTTAGCGCAACAGTTAGAAGCTTTTGCCAAACGGCAGCCCAAAGTTGCCAACGCTGACCAACTATACCTCGGTCGCGGCTTAGACGTGATGTTAGATGCTGCTGAGTCTGCCAGACAGACTGGGCAAGATAATTTTATCGCCCTTGAACATTTATTAATTGGCTTAGTAGAAGATGAACGAGTTGGTAGGCGATTGCTGACTAGGGGCGATGGCCCGCCAGGTCGCCCCGGTTACGATCGCAAATCGGCCCCAGGGACGATCGATCGACCAAAACTCGAAGAAGCAATCAAATCAGTCCGCGCCACCGCTAAAGTCTCAGAAAAAAGTTCCGAAACCGCGAAAGCGGGCCTCCGCAACCCTAAACCCCAAGCAGATGGCGAAGCCAATTCCGACGCCCTCAGCAAATACGGCCGCGATTTGACAGAAGCCGCCAAAGCAGGCAAACTCGACCCAGTAATCGGCCGCGACGAAGAAATTCGCCGCGTCGTCCAAGTTCTTTCCCGCCGCCAAAAAAACAATCCGGTATTAATTGGCGATCCCGGAGTCGGAAAAACTGCGATCGCCGAAGGTTTGGCCCAGCGCATTGTTAACGGCGACGTCCCCGAATCTTTGAAAAACCGCCAACTGTTCAGCCTCGACATGGGCAGTTTAATTGCTGGGGCAAAATTCCGAGGTGAATTTGAAGAAAGATTGCGTTCTGTTCTGCGAGAAGTTATCGATTCTGACGGGCAAATTGTCCTATTTATTGACGAATTGCACACCGTTGTTGGAACTGGCGGCGGCGGCAGTTCCGGGTCGGGAATGGATGCTGGAAATTTGTTGAAACCGATGTTGGCCCGAGGCGAATTGCGCTGCATCGGCGCTACAACTCTCGATGAATTCCGCAAAAATATTGAAAAAGATCCGGCACTGGAACGCCGCTTTCAACAAGTATTTGTCGGGGAACCGACTGTGGAAGATACTGTTTCAATTTTGCGCGGATTGAAAGACCGCTACGAACGCCACCACGGGGTAAAAATTACCGATTCGGCGCTGGTAGCTGCTGCTACTCTGTCTTTTCGCTATATTTCCGATCGCTTTTTGCCGGATAAGGCGATCGACCTGGTAGATGAAGCGGCCGCCCATTTGAAAATGGAAATTACCTCCAAACCCGTGGAACTCGAAGGGATCGACCGCCGGGTGATGCAGTTGGAAATGGAAAAATTGTCGATCGAAGGCGAGGGAAAAGGTTCTCCCAGCCCCACCATCAGCCCCCGCATCGAACGCATCAAAACAGAGATTGACATCTTAAAAGTCAAGCAGGAAAAATTGTCCTCTCAGTGGCTGGGCGAAAAGCAGTTATTGGATGGCATCAATAAATTGAAAGCAGAAGAAGACCAACTGCGAGTGCAAATCGAACAGGCAGAAAGAGCTTACGATTTGAATAAAGCCGCGCAGTTGAAATACGGTAAACTTGAAACTGCGGTGCGCGATCGCGAAGCCAAGGAAGCCGAACTTTTGAAACAGCAAGCTCAAGGTTCTTCGCTGCTGCGGGAAAAAGTTACTGAGGGTGATATTGCCGAAATTGTGGCGAAATGGACGGGCATTCCGGTCAACCGATTGTTAGAGTCGGAACGCCAAAAATTGCTGCAATTGGAAAGCCATTTACACAAAAAAGTCATCGGTCAAGAGGAGGCTGTAACGGCGGTTGCTGCGGCGATCCGGCGGGCGCGGGCTGGTATGAAAGATCCCGGTAGACCGATCGGCTCTTTCTTGTTTATGGGCCCCACAGGCGTGGGAAAAACCGAGTTAGCGCGGGCATTGGCTGAGTTTTTGTTTGATAGCGATGATGCGATTATCCGCATTGATATGTCGGAATACATGGAGAAGCAAAATGTCTCCCGGTTGGTAGGAGCTCCCCCCGGATATGTCGGTTACGACGAAGGCGGACAACTTTCCGAAGCAGTGCGGAGACGCCCTTATTCGGTGGTGCTATTTGACGAAGTGGAAAAGGCGCACCCTGATATATTTAACATTTTGTTGCAAGTGTTGGATGACGGCAGAATTACCGATTCTCAAGGTCGAGTGGTTGACTTTAAAAATACCGTAATTGTGATGACTAGCAATATCGGCAGCGACCACATTTTAGAGGTGTTTGCGAAGAAGGAAAAAACTGCCAAAAAACCCGCAACTCGCAAGCATGAAGCGAAGGAGGTATCAATTCCCAAGACAGATTATAAAGTTGCTGATGATGGTACTGTCGAGGTGTCAGCCCAGCGAGTTGATATTGATAGTGAAGGTAAGACGGAAAGTAAGATTGAAAGTAAGTCTGAAAACAAGTCTGACAATGAAAAATCCTTGACTCAAGAACGGGAGACAGACCAAGAGTACGAACAAATGTTAAAACGGGTGATGACAGCTTTGCGATCGCACTTCCGGCCGGAATTTCTCAATCGGGTTGACGAAATAATTTTGTTCCACACTTTGAGCAAAATCGAATTGCAGCAAATAGTCACCATCCAAGTCAAGCGGATCGAGCGTTTGTTGGCGGAACAAAAAATCACTTTGGAACTCTCAGATGCGGCGAAAAACCACATCACAGATGTCGGTTACGATCCAGTTTACGGCGCTCGTCCCTTGAAACGCGCCATCCAGCGGGAGTTGGAAAACCCGCTAGCTAACAAAATTCTGGAAAATGCGTTTGTTGAAGGTGACACAATTGCGATCGACTGTGTAAACAACACTTTGCAGTTTCGTAAAAAAGACTCTCTCCCCGCGCTAGTAGGTAAAAGTTTGTAGTTACCGAACAGCTAGGAACAGGCTGTCCGGCCTGTTCCACCAAAAATAAATCTTCTTGTTTCCCAGAAAGCCTGGTAGTTTAAAATTATGAAACAACTAACTAGAATCACTCTGAATCCAGAAGTAATGGGAGGAAAACCCTGCATTCGCGGCTTGCGAGTCACTGTTGGCACGATAGTCGGACTGATGGCATCGGGACACTCACCGTCAAGCATTTTGCAGGCCTATCCCTACCTGGAAGAAGCAGATATATATGAAGCGCTTGCTTATGCAGCCTGGCGAGTTGAAGAAGTAGAAATTCCTCTCAAAATAGCGTGAAAATTTTGATTGATATGAATCTGTCACCTGAATGGACTATCGTATTTACTAAATACGGAATAGAGTCTCTTCATTGGTCTACAGTCGGCGATCCTCGTGCCACAGATCGTGTTATTATGGAATGGGCGCGAGTAAATGACTATGCCGTATTCACTCATGATTTAGATTTTGGCGCACTGCTGGCCGCAACCCAAGCTGATGCTCCCAGTGTCATTCAAGTACGTATTCAAGACGTGCTGCCTGCTAATATAGAGAGTTTGATTGTGGAAGTGTTCCATCAATTTGAGGCACAAATTGAGTCGGGGGCATTCATTTCTGTGGATGAAACGCGCTCTAGGGTGAGAATTTTGCCGATTACACTTCGATAATTATTTATTACCTGTTCCACAAAAATTAATCTGCTTGTGGAACAGGCCAGAAAGCCTGTTATTCAAAATAGTCAAGCCTGCTACTTAATATTACTAATTGCCCATCGTGCGGCTGGTGTAAGCATCCATGCTGTAGGCGGGAACGCGAACGCTGTAGTCACTTTCTGTTCCAGTCACCGATTTTGCCAGTTGTTCAAAAGACTCATCGTTCCAATTGCGATCGTGGATGGGCTTCGACTGTTCGCCGAGGAAGTATGCTTGAGTGCCAATTACTGAGGCTGCTACCCAACCGACGATTAAAATGGCGATTACGATAGTCATGGCTATTTTTCCTTAACTTTTGTTGCGCTATGTGAATAAATGTAACAAAGCGTAAATAAAAAGGTCAAGGTAGTGTAATGTCGTGGCAACCGTCCAGCAGGTAGTAAATACCACACCTTTGAGGAAATTTGAGGAAAGTAGGATAATGTCAGAGGATTTGACAAATATATAGGTATGTAGGCTGTGCTGAGCGCAGAGACAGGAAGCGCCGCGATGAATCGTCAGCAGGAAGCAGCTTTAACAACCACCAACTGCCCGCTGCCAACCACCCACAGCCCACAGTCAACTGCCCACAGTCAACTGCCCACTGCCAACTTCCCCCGATTTATCCGTGGGGACGAACTTAAACTGTATCCGAAATGACAACAATCATTGAATATTATAATTTTTTAGTTAAGAAATCCTAATTTTTGCGTTAATAAATTACGATTAAAACTATGGCGCTATGA